>JABGPL010000190.1 GCA_018644935.1 Calditrichota bacterium
AACCATCTCCATTGAGGTCAGGCAGTAGACTGAAACCTTGACGCATTCTTACGTTCCCACCGCGTGGGTCTTCGCTTGGAAAATCACCCTCCCATATCCTTAATGCCGGGAGTGTGTCCATTGGGCTGCCACCGAGGATGATATCATGGAAATACATCTCCCGTCCATCATTGACACCACGCGCTTGTAAAATGATATCTCCATATCCATCGCAGTTTACATCGTAGCCGGATGAACACTCATAAGTCTGAATTGGTCCGTAATATATTTCACTGTCGGGAATTGTATCATAATCTTCACCGCCAAAGAAAAATTCCAGCCTTCCCCAGTGACCTCCACCGTGCATGGAAAAGAAGTCATCGAATCCATCACCGTTCACATCAACTGGTCGCCTGGAGTGTGAACTGGTAATTTGTTGGGTGTTTTCTACATGAATGGTGGTTGTTTTAAAAAGGGGATCATCTCCCAATCTGTCACCTCCAGCAAAAATATCTATAACAGTTAAACCCAACTCCCTTCGATACGTTTTGGTTGCTATACAGTGATTTTGATCCGGCATAAGATGACCGAGGAAGTGGAATACATCAAATCTGATTATATCTTCGTCCAATGGTAAGAAAGCAAAGTCATGCTCCTCGCCCATATTCTCTCCACCGTAAAACAAATCAAGACGTTGTCCTGGATTGTTCACAATCAGCAGGTCATCTATTCCATTTTCATTCTGATCTCCTGCCCACGCGAATTCATGTCCGAAGTACGAGCCCTCCGGATTTGGGTAGAACTCTGCAATGACCTCCGGCAATGGGTAATCCTGTGCGAATACAACCGAAGTCAAGATGAGTATTATGGCTATGATTCTAATGGGCATGGTTTCCGTGAATGACCAAAGTAGCACACGCCTCCGTGCGTGTGGATTATCTAATTTTATACGCAGGCGGGGACGCCTACGCTACTAACTTAAACAACATAAGGCAAGTCTGACTTGTCCAGAATGGTCCTCATTATTTTTCATAACAGAGAAATCTTTGTATCCTTTTCATAAAACAAAACCCCAACCCGACTGATATGTTCAATCAAATCCAAATCCGAAATGTTGTTGAATATTGAAAGGTCGATTGTGTAGGGAAGGAACAGGTCGTCGAGTCTATTCATTATTTTATATATCACTTTAAGCGTCAATTGTTCGTTTCCGTGAAGAGTCAAGTCTATATCTGAACCGTTCTGGTAAGTTCCTTTTGCTCGAGATCCATATAGTATTGCTTTAGTAACCTCTGGATAATCGGTGAAAACGGATTGAATTTTATGGATTGTATTTTCTTTTAATCCAAAACTCATGGCGATTCCTCAAGAGCCAAATCTTCAAGCCTGGCTTTGAGAGCCGTAAATTCCTGGAAGTAGATATTGAGGATGTCACCCGCAATGGCAGCGGCTGTTTCTTCATCGTAGGTGTGGGATGTCAGATTCCGGCTCAAGATCATTTCCATCCAAGTTTCACCGTTTTTTACCAACCCTGTTTTGAATGCTTCACGTGTTGTGTCTTTGGAGCCGTAGAGTTTAGTAACACCACGAGTTCCGAGAAAATCCTTCAGTGTTTTCCATGCAAGCTCATGTGTGTATTCAAAGGTTTGTATCAATCCCTGTTGTTCAAGCTCAGACAGTTTTCGCTGCTTTGCTAATTCGATAGCATTGTTTAATTGGGAAAACGCCTTTTTGAAATTATTAAAGCGTTGAATCCAACGTATGTCGTGGGTGCTCAATACAAATCTCCATTTGTGGGGATATCTTTATCTAATATATCAACAACACCTGAATATGCAATCCTTGGTCTCATGCGGTGGTTGAGTGTTTGAAGGGCGAATAATTATTCACCCCTACATTTTTGCGAAATACAATATCCCGGCAACTGTAACCCCCCATATCGCAACCACAATTCTTAGCCTGGTATCACTCGAGATTAACTGAACCGGATCTTCACCCTGGCGACCGGATAGGGCAATGCTCTGATAATGAAAGATTCCATATAAAACGAAGGGTAGGGTATAAACGAGACGCCCCGTGTGGTGTTTCTCGATTGTTTGCGGATCCACGGTGTACAGAGCGTAACATAAAACGGTCATGCCTGCCAGAACGTTGATCCAGCCATCAACGATTGAGAGTGAAGGGTAGTCGGAAAGTACTTTTCGAGTCGGTTTTGGTTTCGTGTCTGTCATGGCAGCGATTTCCTGGCGGCGTTTTATTAAGCCGAGGAAAACTGCTATTGTGAATGTGCAGAGGATCAACCAGTATGAGACGGGTTCGTCAATCAGGTTTGCTCCAGCCATAATTCTTAAGACAAACCCGATAGCGATTGTGATTACATCGATGATATATAAACTGCGCAGGAAAACGGTATAGACAATCATCAGACCGAAATACCCCAGCCCATACTGCACAGCTGAGATGTTCGCCAGACCTAAGAGAATGGTGCCCGATACAAAACAAATCATCGAAAAAACAGAAGCAGGTCCGACTGATAATAAACCGGATGCTATCGGGCGGTGTTTTTTCAGGGGGTGAAGTCGGTCTTCCGAACGATTAATGATATCATTTATGAGGTAGATACTTGAAGCGATAAGCGAGAACCCGAGCACTCCTGCGAGGAGGCGGATCCATGAATGTGGATCAAGTATCTGCAATGTGAAGAGGGCAGGAACAATTAGGAAGCTGCTCTTAATCCAGTGTCTCGGCCGGATGCTGCTCCACATTAAATGTAGAATATTCGGTCTGGTTTCAGTTTGTGTCATAAAAGCTCTTGGATCGTGTCATGATCCGTTTTTCAGAGAGTGCTCAATTTTAATGCACTTATTCATGACAACACCCATCCCGGCGTTGAGGGCGGTTTGAGCCGCTTCTTGATGAACGACTCCCAGTTGCAGCCATAAAAACTTTGCCCCTTTAGCAATTGCCTGTTCGACAATCGGAGGTACATCATCGGATTTTCTGAAGACATCAACGACTGCTATTTCACCGGGAACATCCGCAATTGAGGGGTAACATTTTCGACCGAGGATTTCTTGAGACATCGGATTTACAGGGACAATTTCATAACCATGACCAATCATATACTGAGCAACTCGATTGCTGTCACGTTCAGGCTTGGGCGATAAGCCGACAATTACAATTTTCCCTTTGGTTGCGAGGATTTCCTTAATCACAGATTGGTCGTTTAA
>JABGPL010000191.1 GCA_018644935.1 Calditrichota bacterium
CTACAGTGACAGCGGGCACATCCCATTTTTTACAAATCTCAAAAACCTCTTCCTCACGTCCGGGATTGGCCACAAACAACATCCTTTCCTGTGATTCGGAAAGCATGATTTCATAGGAGGACATATTTTCCGCACGCTGCGGTACTAAATTCAAATTAAGCTCCATGCCGACACCACCTTTGTCTGACATTTCCGTGCTGGAGCAGGTCAATCCCGCTGCACCCATATCCTGCACGCTGTAAATCGCGCCACTTTCGTAAACTTCCAGACAGGCTTCAATCAACAATTTCCCCATGAACGGATCGCCAACCTGTACTGCCGGTCGTTTTGCGTCTGAATCTTCATTCAACTCTTCCGAAGCAAAAGTCGCCCCGTGAATTCCGTCTCGTCCGGTTGCAGCTCCTACATAAATTACTGATTTACCAATACCTTCCGCTCTGCCGTGCTGAAGTTGATCGTGACGTAAAATACCGACACCCATCGCATTGACCAGCGGGTTTCCGCTGTAACATTCATCAAAGCAAACTTCTCCGCCTACAGTTGGAACACCGATGCAATTACCGTATCCTGCAATTCCGGCCACCACATTCCCGAACAGATAACGTGTGCGACTGGTACTTGCTCTTTCAGCCCCGTCTTTAGTCCCGGAATCAGAAAGAGGTCCGAAACGTAAAGAATTAAGAACCGCCACCGGACGCGCTCCCATTGAAAAAATATCACGTAAAATTCCTCCAACTCCGGTCGCTGCGCCTTGATAAGGTTCAATTGCGGAAGGATGATTATGGCTTTCGACTTTGAAAACAACTGCATATCCGTCACCGATATCAACGACCCCCGCACCTTCTCCAGGTCCCTGTAGAACTTCCGGACCATCCACCGGAAAACGGGAAAGCAGCGTTTTTGAGTTTTTGTATGAACAGTGTTCTGACCACATCACCCCGAAAATTCCTGTTTCTGTAAGGTTCGGACGCCGTCCAAGTAATTCGACCACGAGCTCATATTCAGCATCGTTGAGCCCCATTTGCCGATAAACTTGCTCGCTCTTAATTTGATCCGGGGTAGGTTCGTTTGAATGCATCTGCAGTATTAAATCTCAATATTCTTTAAGCTGTTTTTGAACACAATCTGGCAATCATTCATCGTTGCTTTTATTCACAACTGCCTGATACTTAGCAAGACTATTTCGTTAATATTATTTCAAGTGCTTCTTGATGATTCCTCTCAAGAACGACATTCAGGAAACAACTTTCTAACAACTTAGGCTGGACACTGCTTTAGCCACTCAAAGATTCAAAGAGAATCCGACCGTCTGAAGTTCCCATCCAGTCAGTCATGGCACGTTCAGGATGAGGCATCATGCCGAGCACATTTCCTTTTAAATTACTGATTCCAGCAATATCGTTCACAGATCCATTTGGATTACTACCGGCATAACGAAAAACTACTTGACCGTTATCTTCCAATTTGCGTAGAGTTTCATTATCACAAGTGTAGTTCCCCTCACCATGCGCTATCGGGATGCGTACAGGAATGTCTGCTCTCTCTGCATATCCGGTGGTGAATGGTGTAGCGGTGTTTGAGACTTCAAGGCTGACGGTATCGCAGATGAAACGAAGTCCGGAATTTCTGTGCAATGCGCCGGGAAGAAGTCCGCATTCAGTGAGTATCTGGAAACCGTTGCAAATGCCTAGTACACGAACACCGGAATCCGCAGCCAGACGCAAAGCCTTTAGAATTGGCGCACGTGCCGCCAAAGCTCCTGCTCTTAAGGCGTCACCGTAGGAAAAACCTCCAGGGACTAAAATAGCATCAAAACCATGTAATGAATCACCTGCATACCAGACATATTCTGCTTCCATGCCTTCGACAGAATTAGCAGCTTTGTAAAGATCATAATCACAGTTTGATCCCGGAAATACCAGCACCGCGCAACGCATCAAGCCTCCACTATTTCAAAGCGGTAATCCTCAATCACCGCATTTACCAGCAGTGCATCACACATTTCTTTCAGCCTTGATTCGGCTTTTTGAGAATCACTTTCTTCCAGCCAGACTTCGATCGATTTTCCGATGCGTACATTTTGTGCCTCAGGAAAGCCGAGGGTTTTCAGCGAGTGCTGAACCGCCTGACCTTGAGGATCAAGCACGTCCTGTTTCAGAGTAACAGTTACTATTCCTTTGAGCATGTAAGTGGAATCAGTTTGAGTTTATTAATTTGCTGTTAAACGTTTTAATACTTCTGCATAAGCGTCAGTCACCCCACCAAGATCACGGCGGAAGCGGTCTTTGTCCATTTTTTCATGAGTCTCCGTATCCCAGAATCTGCAGGTGTCAGGAGATATTTCATCAGCCAGTAGTAAATTACCTGTTGAGTCACGTCCAAATTCGAGTTTAAAATCAACGAGGAGCAGACCGCGTGGTGCCAGCAATTTCAATAGACAGTCATTGACAGCTAATGCCCGCAGACGCAGCTCATTTAATTCTTCAACAGACGCTAATCCGAGAGTCTGGATATGAACATCAGCCAATAGTGGATCTCCCAGATCATCGTCTTTGTAATAAAATTCCACAATCGGTTCCAGTAATTTACGTCCCTCTTCCCAACCAAGACGTTTACTCAATGAACCTGCGCAAATGTTACGTGTCACAACTTCCAACGGTACAATTTTAACACGTTTCACCAATTGTTCTGTGTCCGATATTTTTCTCACAAAGTGACTAGGAATCCCCTCTCCTGCTAAATAGTTGAAGAAGAAAGAAGTGATTTCATTATTGAGCTGGCCCTTGCCTTCGAGCTGTTCAAATTTTTCTCCATTGAAAGCAGTGGTGTCGTTTTTGTAAGCAACCCTGACAATATCCGCATCATCTGTGGAAAATATTTTTTTAGCTTTGCCTTCGTAGAGCAGTTTTTCGGACATGATGTTTTTTTGGTTTTTGTTAACTACAAAGATAAAATAGCAGCTAAATTAATACTAATTTCCGCTATTCCGGAACGCAAATAACTAAAGCATTTTGTTAAGCAAATCTGCATCCCATACACCTAGTTTCTGTAGAGGCTCCAGCAGTGATTCCAGTGAGTCTGACGTCAAATTAAGATGCCCCATTTTACGTCCGGAACGGCAGTCCTGCTTTCCGTACAAATGCAGTTTTGCTTCCGGAGGCAAGTCTTTCAATTTTTCCAACAGAAGAGGTAAATGCTCACCCAG
>JABGPL010000192.1 GCA_018644935.1 Calditrichota bacterium
GCATGGGAAAAGGTGTTTAAGAAAGCTGATCTCGAACTTTTGCTCGACCATAAGGGTGGAACACTATTGGGGCGATTTGACCCGACTTTGATCCGGGTTATGATGGATAATCTTATCGACAATGCGTTGCATTTCTCACGTTCGAAAAAATCCGGTCTACCACATAGTTATGAAGGTGTGAATGTGCGGCTCAGAGGAGAAAACGGAAAGGGAATAATTATTGTGGATGACACAGGAATCGGAATACCTCCGACAATGCGCAGCAAGATTTTCAAGCGATTCTATCGAGGACGGGATATTGCGTTAACTAACTCAGCCGGTCTTGGACTTGGGTTAACGATGGTTAGAAAAATTGTCCGGGCACACGGGGGGAGTGTCCGGGCTGAAGAAAATCCTTCTTTAGCTGCGCATTATCC
Organism: Calditrichota bacterium; assembly: GCA_018644935.1. GTDB lineage: Bacteria > Electryoneota > AABM5-125-24 > Hatepunaeales > Hatepunaeaceae > JABGPL01. The sequence goes on from JABGPL010000192.1 coordinate 417, forward strand.
GGTTAAGGTCCGGGGTGCGAGATTGATCGTTGAGCTGCCAATTTCCTGATAAATTTATGAGGGGAATATGTTTGGTATTCTGATGTTATTTGTTGCGGGATGCTGGTTCTGGTGTGCGTTTGTGTTCATCACTAAGGATCATTCTTATAGATGGTTAGAGATGGTTCTCTGGGTCCTGCTTTCCTATCTGTTAAAGGCGTTGCTGAATATATTTTTTGCCTTATCTGGAATGGAATCAGGTGGTTTTGTTTCCATCATTTTATACCTTCTTGTGAGCATTGGCTTTTTATATGTTGTGTTGAATCTACGGTTTCACATTAGTAACCGTATGGACCGACTGAAAATCCTGGGGGTTTACTATGGAGGACTCCTTCTTCCTATGATTTTCATGGGCAGGTTTTAAGAATAAAGAAGTTCAGTTCAAACTTTTAAACGGTTTCCAGAGGGGAAAATGATTGGACCTTTAGTTGGTATTTTTTTCATGTTTGTCGGTGGTGCCTGGTTCTGGTGTTCCTATGTGTTTATCACTCAGGACCATAGATACAAGTGGATTGAAATGGTCTTATGGGTTCTCATTTCAAATATACTCGAAGCATTTGCGGAATTCCCACTGTCATCTCTGGGATTTGATGCGGATGGTTTTTTGATAAGCTTGATGAGTATACCCGTTGGCGCGGTGTTTTTGTACATCATACTCAGACTCAGGTATCACGTTGAAAGCCCAAAGGATTCTGCTAAGATACTTGGTGTTTTTTATGGGGGTCTGTTGATCCCGATGTTTGTGATGAGTCTGTTCTAGGCCGTTTGTATTCGGACATAAGACTTTAACATCTTTCCCCCACAGAAGTAATGTCTTAAGTAGGATGGACATTTCTGCCCGTCCATCGCGCGAAGCGGGATTCTTGAAAGGTTGATGTTCAATCATTAGGGGTGGATCTTGGCGTGTGAATCCGTCGGAGGCGGATGGTCGGACAGGAATGTCCAACCTACTGCGGCGTAAAAGTGGGATTCTTGAAATCCATTTTTCCAAAGATCAGTAAAATATAGATTTAACTTCAACCATTAACAAAACAGGGCGAGATACCTCCAAATGGCAAAGATACTGATAATTGAAGATGATCCCTATTTAGGTTCATTGCTGGTTCGGAACCTTAAAGCTGAGGGCTATTACGTGACCCTTACAGCCGATGGGAGGAGTGGGCTTGAAACCGCTATGTCAGGCTCAGCTAATCTCATTGTTCTTGATTTAATGCTGCCCCAGGTTGATGGTCTTCACATTCTGAAAGCTATCAGACGGGAGATGATTAATACACCGGTAATCATCCTGACGGCAAAGGGCGAAGAGACTCAAAGAATCGAAGGTTTTAAAGCCGGCTGTGACGATTACGTGACAAAACCATTTTCGTTAATGGAGCTTATCGCCAGAATCAGAGCAACCCTGAAACGGAGTGGTCACCGCGAGATCCCATCCGTCATCAATAGTGCAGGGATCGTAATCGACCCGGATTCACGGAGCGTTACTTTCAATAACAACAAAATGGTGCTCTCTCCGCTCGAGTTTGACCTGCTCTATACACTCGCATCTCATCCCAATCAGGCATTATCACGCAATTACCTGCTGGACGAAGTCTGGGGTGAGGACAGCGCAGTTTCAAATAGAACCGTAGATACGCATGTTTCATTCCTCAGAAAGAAAATTGAAAACAACCCGGACGATCCGGAGAGGATTGTGACTGTTTTCAGGTTGGGGTATATGTGGAAGGTTTAGGGAAAGATCAGGTATATTCGTACGATAAAAGTGAGTGTACTCTGCAGGACCAAACAAGGATAGGCATTCTTGCCTGTCCATAAGACGATAGACTGAATCAGGAATTCATTTTATCTAACAAGGAATCCGTTTGACGACTGATTGTCGAATAGGAATGTTCGACCTACTGTTTTGTACATCACATGACAATAAAAATCCACAAGCAGGGACGCTTGTGCTACTGCTTTTTAATACCTTTTCAACCCGGGGGAAACAATGAAAAGAGTAACATCCAAATATAAACACCATTACTTTCTCGCCCTAATATTTTCTATTTTGACCCTTTCCTGCGCGTCCTCAAAACAGAACTGTGATTCTGTACCGGAATTGATCGAAACAGCAAAAATGGTTATTGGCACCACAATAAACGCCAACAACTTTTTCAGAAATGATTACGATCAGGATGCTCTTGATTTTATTATGCTCGAGAAGATGGACTATCTCATGATAGATCCTAACATAAAAGAAATTTTCACATTCAAACTGATTATTGAAGATGGCAAACTGAGCGAAATTGTCGCCACCACAACAAATGAGTCATCAGTGGGCGATGGAAAAATGGTGATTTATAATGTGACAACCAAGGTCTGGTCTGGGGACTTGGTGGAATCGTGCAAAACTCGTGAATGACAAAAATCCACCCCACTCAGGGGAGCCCTGAGATTCTTAACCGCTTTGAACTAAAACATACTTAACGAAAGTTTTTGTCACCACAATTCATGCAGTAACAATCCACAAGCAGGGACGCTTGTGCTACTGTCATCATTGAATTCATCTCAATTGGGGGAAACAAAATGTTAAACTTATTTCGCAAATCCATTCAACTATTCATTTTCGTATTTATTCTGTCCTCGTGTTTGTCAGTAAACGCAGGCGACAAAATTTCCAAACAACATCAGAATGCCCTTGAAGCTCTACAAGCTGAAGATTGGGACGTTTTGAAAAAGCTATCCTCAAAAGCT
>JABGPL010000193.1 GCA_018644935.1 Calditrichota bacterium
GACTTGAAGCAAATCCTTTTGCATATAACCAGGATTTTACTTTATTAGAGCATCAGCAAGAGATTTGTGATATTTTAAAGGTTCATTCTCATCAGGGTGGTTTTTGTCTTTTAATGGGAGAGCCTGGAACAGGAAAAACAGTAATTCAGCAATCTTTAGCCCGCTGGTCAGATGTTGATATCGTTGTTTACGTAGGGTGTGGTGAACGCGGAAATGAGATGGCAGAGGTATTAAACGATCTCCCAAAATTAGAGGATCGCACATCTGGTATTCCACTCATAAATCGAACGGTCCTGATTGCGAATACATCCAATATGCCTGTGGCTGCTCGAGAAGCAAGTATATATATGGGCATTACCATAGCAGAATATTATCGAGATATGGGATACGATGTATTGATGTTGGCGGATTCGACATCAAGATGGGGTGAAGCTTTGCGTGAAGTTTCGAGTCGGTTGGAAGAAATTCCCGGAGAAGAAGGATACCCTGCATACCTTGCGTCACGACTGGCTGAGTTCTATGAACGCGCAGGACATGTCAGTTGTTTAGGAAGTGGGAATATTCTGGATTCCGGAATAGAAAAACGGGAAGGATCTATATCTTTGGTCGGAGCAGTATCACCGCCGGGAGGAGATTTCTCGGACCCAATCACACAAAGTTCAATGCGAATAACAGGAGTTTTTTGGGCGCTGGATTATGACCTATCCAGAAGACGCCATTTTCCAGCGATCAATTGGACAAAGAGTTTTTCTTTAATAGACCTTTCACAGTGGTATAGCGAACACGTAGCTGATGACTTTCCTTATTTAATGAAAACAGCGTTGTCTATTTTAGGCCGAGAACATGAATTGCAGCAAGTTGTACAACTGATTGGGCAGGATGCCTTATCTGATATGGAACGGGAAGTATTATTGACGGCACGCATATTGCGGGAAGACCTTCTGCAGCAATCCGGCATTCAGGCGACTGATGTTTTCTGTACAATGGAAAAATCATACTGGATGATGAAAGCCATATTGCATTTTCACGAAGCTTCTCAAGAAGCCATGCACAATAAGGTGCGATTAGATGATATTGAAAGTGCAATAGTTCTTCAGAAGATTGCCCGAATGAAGGAATTACCCCTCGAGAGTGCTGTTGATAAGATCAAATTTATGATGAACGAGATTGATACAGAATTTACCAGAATGAAAGAATCCCTTGAGCAATCAAATGACTGAAAATAGAAAAATCGAAAAATTGTTTACGAAAGAACATCGTACCGTTACCCAAATTCGGGGACCGCTGATTTTTGTTGAGCGCGTTTCCAACGTGGCATTTGATGAAATGGTTGAAGTAGTTGATCCATCAGGAAATATACGTGTGGGACGCGTGTTAGAAGTGGATAATGATGTTGCAATCATACAATTATTTTTAAGTACCGATGGGTTAGATATTTCAAAGACAAAAGTACGCTTCTCTGGAGATGTGGTTCGGCTGAATGTGTCACATTCAATGATGGGAAGGATTTTAAATGGCCTCGGTGAACCGATTGATGGTGGACCGGCGATCATCCCTGAAAAAAGGGAGGATATCAATGGAATGCCTTTAAATCCTGCAGTGCGAATCGAACCAAGTGAATTTATCCAAACCGGGATTTCTGCTATTGACGGTCTAAATTCCCTGGCGCGCGGTCAGAAGTTACCTATTTTTTCGGGATCGGGGCTGCCAGGAAATGAGTTGGCTGCTCAAATCGCATCTCAGGCACGCGTTATTGGGGAAAATAAAGAAAAAGATGATCCATTTGCGGTGGTATTTGCAGCAATTGGGATCACGCACCGTGAATCATCCTTCTTTATTGAGCACTTCCGGTCCAGCGGTTCCTTAGATCGAACTGTTGTTTTTTTGAATCATGCCGACGATCCTACAATTGAAAGGATAATTACCCCTCGGGCAGCACTAACCGCAGCAGAATATCTGGCATATGAGCATGGGTTACAGGTTCTCGTAATTTTGACCGACATAACCAATTATTGTGAAGCATTGAGAGAATTATCTGTGGCAAGGGAAGAATTGCCAGCTAGACGGGGTTACCCTGGCTATATGTATTCTGACCTGGCTAGCTTATACGAGCGAGCGGGTCGTATTGATGGGCATCAAGGTTCGGTAACGCAATTGATATTGTTGTCCATGCCTGATGACGATATCACGCACCCAATCCCTGACCTGACCGGGTACATAACGGAAGGACAGATTGTATTAAATCGAACCTTACATCAAAAGGGAATTATTCCCCCGATTAATGTGCTACCATCTTTGTCCCGTTTGATGAACGCAGCAATTGGTAAAGGCCATACGCGTGAAGATCATCGTACGGTAGCTGACCAAATATATGCGTTCTATGCTGAAGGAAGGGACCTTGAGAAGCTGGTAACCATCATCGGGGAAGGGTCTTTGACAGAGCATGATAGCAAAGTACTTAATTTCTCTAAGCGATTTGAAAACGAGTATATCGGACAAGGATTAGAAAATCGCAGCATTCAAGAAACTCTTGACCTCTCATGGGAACTGTTATCAGAGATGCCTGATAGTTATTTAAAACGCATTCCTGAAGAATATATTCAAAAGTACAAAAAAAGAAAATGACAGACGTATCAAATATCTCCACCACACGCAACGAACTATTAATACGAAAACAACAAATTTCTTTAACCGAAGCTGGTTTTGATCTGTTGGATAAGAAACGGATGGCTCTCCTCCAGGAGATCTTGCGCTTACAAGATGTGGTTGTGGAATTGGCTACAGAATTGGAAATTAAAACTGCCCAATCAAAAAGGTTGTATGCAAAAGCCGAAGCATTGGTTGGTGATTCAGGAGTAAGTTCTGCTGCGATGGGTAAGAAACATGATGTAAACTTGGACCTCGTTGATTCCCAAATCATGGGGGTTCATGTCCCAAGAATTAAACCGTATACTGCTGCCAGGGAGTTTTATGACCGAGATATCAATATTGTTGGTACATCACCGGTCATTGATGAAGTTGCGGAGGCTTATGAACGTAATATCGAGGGGATCATCGCGCTTGCC
>JABGPL010000194.1 GCA_018644935.1 Calditrichota bacterium
TATGCAACAGCCGGTCTCCGGAGACTGGGAATCTATTAGGATCGATACCGGAGCAGTGGCTAATCTATCATATTCATCTATTACCTACACGTTGAAAGGTCTCCATTATTTTTTTGCACAAAGTGGTGAGGTGAGTAATTGCCTGATAAGTGAATTCGGGGTTAATGAAGATTTTCGTGGTGGCTTTGGAATGGGTGGATGGGCGATCCGGGGTTTTACTCTTGAAGAGGGGATAACTGTTTCAAACTGCGTGATTGCAAACGGGTATAATTTCTGCCCTGGAATTCTGATTCGACATTCAGGTGATCTGGTCGTTAGAGACTGCGTAATCAGAAACCTTGATAATAAAGGAATTAATGTATCTCATCAACACGAACCTGACTGGAACATTGATATCAGCGGCTGCGAAATTTCCGAAAGTCATGGTGGAATTTATTTGAATACAAACACAACAAGGTTAATAAATGTCAGAGATTGCAGGATAATCGATTGCAATTACGGGATTTTGGTGTCAGGACTCTGCTCGATCTTAATTGAGAATAATGATATTCATGACCATGAAGAATATGGAATTAGAATTGCCTACCGTTATGAAATCGAGAATCAAGCCATTATTAAAAATAACCGGATTTTCAACTGTGAAGAAGGAATCAGGATAGGTGATGAAGGAAATGTTAGGGATGAAGATGGATTATTTCTAGACATTCAATTTAACACAATCGCCTATACACAATTTCCCCTGATCCTGAACCGGAGATACCCAACCCCCATCATACGAAACAACATCTTTGCGCATAATGATGTAAGAGTCATGTATTATCGAAATGTTGAAAATCATCCCGACCAGGATTATAACCTGTTCTGGAACAGCGGTGTTCCATTTGAGCTGGAATTACCCAATTACTATAGTGTCTGGTATGGAGACAATGATATTTTTGCCGATCCTCGATTTACAGATATTGATGACTTTCATCTCCTGGAGAATTCTCCGGCGATCGATCGTGCAGATCCTGAACAAGAAGTTGGTGATGAACCTCAGCCTAATGGTCAACGTGCAAATCTCGGTGGTTATGGTACAACAAATGAAGGCACTGTCAGCCCTGAAGAACAGTTAGGTGCAATTCCTGCAATATACCCTTTGGAAGTTCATCTAAACCTGACGGAGGTGAATGCCAGTGCAGATACAACGTTTTTCATTATGAATTCCGGAGATCAGCCTGTTCGAATCAATTCTCTGACAATTTCCGATTCTGTTAATTTTTTAATCGAAGGTTTTGAAGAAGCAATAGAACTTGATCCTTATGAAAGAATAGATGATATCCACTTAATTTTTTCTCCGACTTTTGCCGGTGACTTTGCTGAACAGATCACCATGAATACGAGCACCGAAGATGTAACTGTGCCGGTCTATGGTATTTCGTATGACAGAGAAGTTCTTACCGGTGATATTTCCGGGACACTAACCGCTGACAACAGCCCTTACATTATTATTAACAACGCATCGGTTCATAGAAACGGCAGGTTGATAATTGAACCGGGTGTGACAATTCTATTTGCGAGGTGGTCAAAATTGGAGTGCGAAGGTGATCTATATGTAAGTGGTGAACCGTCGGATTCTGTCAAGTTTACAGCTTTTTCAAATGCTCCCTATCCTGGAATATGGGGAGGAATTACATGCAAGGAATCGGTAGAATTAGATTTCACAGTTGTAGAGTATGCAGGATTAAATGTAGTTATCGACAGCGACCCCAACCTTGACCATGAAAACATTTCCTTAACAAATAGTTCATTCAGACATGCAGATAGTTACTCCCCGGAAATAGCAGTATGGGAGCATAATGTACACATCGAGAACATTGTGTGTAATAACAATTACGGTGGAATACGTTTAGAACAATATTCCGGTGTTGAAAACCTTTATATCAATCATGTGACTTCGACATATAATGATATCGGTATCAGTTTAACCAGATATCGACGTCTGGGAGTTCCATTACTGAAGAACTCCATAATTGCATTCAACTCAAGAGGAATACTTGGTTCTGATGAGATGGGGTTTTTAACTGTCCAGAATTGTCTCCTGTTTGATAACGAGATGAATGATGAATATATAGGTCTGGATTGTATAGTTGATGATCCTCAGTTTTTAATGACGCCGCATTTTCCGTTTCATCTATCTTGGAATTCACGATGCATTGATACCGGAGACGAAGACGATCCTCCAGATCCTGATGGGACGAGAACCGACATAGGGGCAATTCCGCATAGATTTAATGATATTGAGCCAGAGATAGAGCGGATATCACCTCAATTCCGGGAATGTTGGGCTCCGGTTAATCGAGTGAAATCTTTTGTTGTGGAAGTATTTGACGAAAATGAGGGAGATGTTCATGATTTTCTCTGGACTGTCGGGGATACAAGTTTCTATGCGCATGATTCCGTGACCTGCGTTTTCGATGAACCTGGAGTACAAACTGTGGAGGTAATTGCGATTGATGGTCATTACTGGTCTAATCGTTTACAGTGGGAGGTTGATGTGCTTTTGGGAACAAAGGATGAGGAAAAACCCCTCACTGCTGATGAGTTTAGGATTACTTCTGTATATCCCAATCCATTTAATTCAACAACCACAATCAAATACTCACTGCCGTTCGCATCAAATATCTCCCTGAGCCTCTACAACCTGTCCGGACAGAGTATTGAGACGTTGGTCAACCACAGACAACAGGCAGGCTTGCATCAGGTGACATTAAACGCGTTTAACACGCCATCGGGATTGTATTTTGTTAGGTTGGAAACGGCAGGACAAACCTACACTCAGAAGATAATGCTTGTGAAATAAAAGGAGCAGAATTGAAAGCCATCATAGTAATTACTCTTGTTGCCTGCCTTATTCTAATCGCAGGTAACGTTTATCCCCAATCGACCGCAATCCTCATCGGAGGCGAGGAAACTGAACTCAGT
>JABGPL010000195.1 GCA_018644935.1 Calditrichota bacterium
TTTAAGCTTTACAGGCGGGAAAGCTTAAAATCAGAAATTCGACTCTATTGTGTTAATTTTTCATCATCTGCAGGTAAAAAGTTCAGCCAACCGTTTTTACTTCCTACTATTCCGCTAAGCAGCTTGGTTACCTTCCATTCTTCCAAATGGCCTATCAGGGTAATCAATCATGCCCTACCAGATGGAACCACGGCAGAGCTGTTATCGTTTCAAGGCGAATTAGTTATCACATTGCCAGAAGCAGCCTGGCAGGCAAAATTGCGTATCATTAGAAAAACCAGAGGCAAGGCTTCGGTTAAAGCACTTTATGATGGTGACGTCATGGATCAGGTAATCATTCCTAAAGGCTTGAATAAGCTACACACTATTAACCTGTCAGCATTACTTCTGGATAAGCTTGTTATTTCAATTAAAGAATGCGAATTACTTGATATATGTTATTCAACTATGGAGGATGTGGGAGGTGCCGATTGGGATTTAATATCAGGTAAAGATCCTATCTCTTTACCATACAGTCACACTAATTACCCGCTAAAACACGCTTATGCAGGTCAACGTAATGGGGATTGGCGTGAAGCGAGATCAAGAGTCTCAAGAGGTGAGTACAGCGGAAAATCTTTCAGAGAGATGAAACATATTATGAGGTATATGTTGAAGAATAATCCAAAGGGTAGCTTGCTTAGAAGTTCACACAGTTATTCAGGGGAGAATGGTGAAAAAGATCAAGCTGGTATTACAGTCGTCCCATCTGATTTGTTACAGAGTGCTTCCATCGATCCTATCATTGCAAGAGTGCTCGGACTTTACATCGTAGATGAAAAAGCAAAGGAAGGTGTTTTCTATGATTACAAGATTGCAGGTGATTGGACCTCTGATAATCCTTGGTTGCTAGATCAAAAAGTCATTACCTTTGATGATCTATCGAAAGAAAAAGTTTTTTTAAACTATTTTGCGTATGGGGATCTCGGGATTGTATTCAAAGGCAGTCTTATTAAAGTCAGGGATAGTAAATCCAAACTGGCTGGAACAACAAAAGCGCTAAGAGCAATCAGTTTTGCTCTGCCGGAAATTGGAATATATTTTCCTTACCTAGTTAGTGAAGTTCAAATCTTTGTACGGAACAGTGGTAGTCACCGTCCTACACTGACCGCATATCGCAATAATGCAGTTGTTGGCTTGGTCAATGGAACAGAAAGAGAGCAAATTTTATCTATAAGTGCGAATGAAATTGACAGAGTTGTCCTCGAAGGTAGTCATTGTTATTTGTGTAAAGTCTGTTTTGACCAACAACAGCTGTTTCGCGATGAACATTATTTTTTCATTAAAAATATCGTACGTGGATCGGCAAAATTACCTGATCCACCAACAGGGTTGTTTGCTACCTCATTTGCCGGAACAATGCGTAAAGAAAAGGATGATTCATCATTCGATGCCAGATTATGTGTTGGGCTGCGTTGGAATATACCGGATGGAAATACCGCATCAGTAATAGATCGCAATGTCGTACGTTATCTGATCAAGCGGGAAAATCAAGATGGGTTAGAAGTCACCTTGAATAAGGCCAATCCGATTAGTGTCGGTCCAAAGTTAGTCAATGATACTTTCACTTCCCCTGAAGGTTGGCCGGACGAAACTCAGTACTTTGTTGATAATGTAGATTTTCCCGGGAATTATAATTACAAGATTGCCGGTATAGATATTTTCGGAAGACAAACTGAATATGGTGATAGTGTGTCTATCAATGTCAGCGAAACATTGTACCCAGCGCCACCTGTTCCGGCAAACATTGAAGCTCGCTATCTTGATCCGGACGATCCGTGGTTATCAGTTGCAGACAAACAGCGGCTTATGGATAATGGCAACGAGCCCTGCCTAGCGGTGTCCTGGCAGTGGCCTGATACTTTTGATGATCAAAGCCCGGGTGTTTCAGATTTTCATATCCATTTACAAACTGGTTGGTTGAACCAGATTCGAGCGGAAGTTACAGAAGTCATAGACAATGGTGATGGTACTGCGACCGTGACTGTTATCACAGATGAAATCGCTGACATTCCTGTTAACTCACTTAACAATTGTCGTCTTCAGACAAAACAGCGTTTCTATGAAATAACCGGCAACACCGAAGGCTTAGATAACGGAGATGGATTGTCATCAATATTAAAGGTTATTTTTAATAGTGCCAGCCATGATTTTCCACAGTCCGGCCCATGTATGCTTGCTATTGAGAAAGACAGTGATTTGTTTGCTGATTATCGTAACGCTACAGCGTGGAGTCATTACAAACTACATTCAGGTACTCGGGACGCACTGTTTGTGGAACGAATTGTGGAAGAAGATGGGGCAGTGGGTATTAGTCATTTTATGACGACGATTAGCGATCCTCCCTATATTCCATCTGCAAACGATCCGAAGTTATATTATCAAATTAGCGTAAGCTCCGAAGACGATATACATGAAAGTAATACTTCAACGCCTGCGAGTATTGTAGCGGTATATCGAAAACCACCGCCCCTAACAGCCCGACCGGAATTAAGTAGTACATTCGCAAGCTTTCCCGATGTGCATGGGAAATCATCGGCAACGATTACCTGGACGGCTGATGCCCATGCCTATTCCGTCAGTCGCAGTGTGGACACCCGATTGTTTCAGATTGACAGGCAACAACGCACAAAGGAGGCTCCCAACGAGCGCTCAAAAAACCCGGCTGACTACGCTGGCTATCTTGTTCTATTCGATGAGGATATCCACTCCAATATTATTGATTCGATCATTGTGCCTGATGAAGTTAACTACAAAGAACTCAATAATGAACTTCTACAAGCATTGGCTGATTTACCTGGCAATGAAAGCGCGTTCAACTCTGTTACAGAGAGTTCATTAAAAACAAGCGAACATCGTGATGTCGAGGATGGCAGTAAAGTAACGTTTGCAGATGATTCGATAAACGGCC
>JABGPL010000196.1 GCA_018644935.1 Calditrichota bacterium
AAGTTCTTCAACCCGAAGGAGAACGAATGACGGGAGAGTAACAGTTGTTGGCGCTGTGTATAACATAGAGACCGGAATTGTGAAATGGATGGGTACGCATCCTGAACAAGAAAGCCTTACTAGTGATATGAAATATAATGTGTGGGAATAATGAGTATTTTCAGGCTTTGGTCATCCGGGGGAAGAATTTATAAAGGGTCAGAACCTTTTCAGTCTGACAGCCCTCCCCGGCAGTCTTACATTGCCCCTCTTGCTTTTGATCAAGATGTGGCCGCTCTCCAGGATTTCCGGAATCATATTCCCTCTCCTCGATTGGTAACACCGGATACATTTAAGAGAATCTTGAATGACCTGTTCGCACATCCGTTAATATTACATGCCTTTTTAGATAATGATGGAGAAGTGGTTTGTATGGATGGTGGTATTGTCGGGAACCATCTCCATATGGCGGGATCCGGGATTCTACTTCCTCGCAATACATATGAAATTCCATGTGATCCTACTTATCAAATAATACAGAGATTATGCTTTCAGGAGGGATACAAGCTTCCACTGTCAGACGATATAGATATTCTTCTTCCTGAAAACAAATTTATTGACAACTTACAGAGTTTGCGTGACAGGGGCATAGTCAGATCTATTTCATCTCATCAGAATTGTGGTGCCGCAAAAGAGGATATAAAACGTATCTTGTTGAATACAGAGACCGTTGACATGCCAGCGGATATCGTTGAAAAGATATTAATCCGTCTTCCTCAAAGAGTAATCGAAGAACATGCGAAACTATTTTCAAAAACATTGAGTATCAAGCTTAACGTACCGGACCATCACATTCACGATGAACAGATGGAACGTCTTTCCAACATTCATAAAGAGAAAATCGTTTACATTGATTTGATTGGGGGGACCGATCCTGACCTGGCTTTTGGTTTTCGCAAAATGGAATTACCAAATGGTTTTATACTACACCCTTTTCTTTCTAATTGGGAAAATATTTATAACCGCATTGAAATTACTATGTCTATTGTCTTCAGTGCCCATGGCCGAGGCGCTCATTTTGATAAAGAAAATCCCTTTTTCATTGTCCTTATTGATCATCCTGTTTATCAAATAATAGAAAAAAACTCTGAAATTGCTCAAGAAATTCAAAATCTGATCAACAAACTCGATCTTGGAGACCGTGTCCTCATCCATAAAGTTACGCCTAATATCCGATTTGACAGCAGCTGATTAATACGGTAAGGGTAGGCTTGCTCACCATTATTGGTTGTCTACGATCTACTGCCGATGTCTTTCATTAATTTCAGCAATTTTTTGGTCATTGGAAAAGGAGACTATAATCATTAGAATAATTTTGTTCGTAACAAAATATAATAAATTTTATCCCTATCAGAAGGAGAAAGGAGTGTGAATCAATGAAGAATTTAGTCAGTCAAATCTTGAAGACCAAAGAGGGCAAGGTATGGTCTATCGCTCCGCAGGAAACAGTATATAAAGCATTGCAATTAATGTCTGAGAAGGATTTGGGGGCATTGTTGGTTATTGACAAAGAGAAGGTTGTTGGCCTCTTCTCGGAACGTGATTATGCTCGCAAAGTAATTCTAAAAGGGAAGTCTTCCAAGTCTACAAATGTTAGTGAACTGATGACTAAAGAAGTGCTCTTCGTTGATCCTGGTGCTTCAGTTGAGGATTGTATGTCACTGATGACTGAAAAACGAGTTCGACATTTACCTGTTATGAAAAAGAAACAACTGGTCGGAATGGTGACACAGGGAGATGTAGTTAAGCAGTTAATAGCAGATCAGAAATTCGAGAATGAGGAGCTGGAGAGATACATTCATGAAGAGTGTTAGATTCAATCTGCAAAGAGATTGTAAGGCGTTGTAGTTACAGGACATGGGTGGGGCGTGAGTTGGGGAGGGGGAGTTCCTTCTCATTTGCCCTGCCCTTGTACTGCTGAGGAATAAAGGTGTGCGGGAATGCCAGCTTTGGAATAACAAATAGATACGCGCAAAAACCGAACCGAACAATATGGAGATTAAATAATACGTTTTACCACTAATCCCTTTCATTAATCTCCACAATGTTTTAAGGATTGTCTCGGGAGATGGAGGACATCCGTGAATATGGCAATTAACCGGTACTACATTGATGACGCCATCCTTTGTTGCATAGCTTCCCTTATTACCTCCATCAATTGCACAATCTCCGCATGAAATGACTAGTTTTGGTTCCGGAATTGCGATATATGTTTCAGGGCAAGTTCCATCTGCCATGATCATCATTCTGGCAAGGGTATTGCCCTCTGTACGCGTGTATGTCTTAAGGCCAAGTGAGATGTGGGTGCGATTTCTTATGTTACTGATGTCATCGCAGCAATGCCGGTAACACCTATTTCTAAACCCCTCTGGAATCATCAATATGATGTGCTTCCCGGTGCTCTGCATTCTTGGGCGCCGTATATGCATGCTTCTGCACCCAGCGGAGATGCAGGGTATCATGCTTATAGTGGTGCAACATCTGTACCTTGTGTTCGGGGAATCCGAGGAAGTTGCTGAAATAGAACAGGAAGACGAGCAGAGTGTTCAAGCTGAGAACAGAGAATCCCTTGATGACCATATAGGGTGCAATAGTGGCAGTGTTGTGTACAAGATATTCCCAGAACACAAAATTAAATAGACCAGGCATATCCACGATGGAGAGGCCAAGGGCAAATAACAGGAGATTCGACAAGGGAGAACGAGAGAGCTTTGCAGAATAGTTAGAATACTTTTCCTTTGAAGAAGTAAGAATCGAGTATAAAGCTATCGCGAGAAGAAAAACAAAAATGTCAGAAAAAGACAACATAGACATCGCATCTATGCCAGTCTGAAGTTTGTTTAACAGCAGTATGTAAATGAGTACTACTGAGCAGAAAAGATTAAGAAAAAACAT
>JABGPL010000197.1 GCA_018644935.1 Calditrichota bacterium
GTGATTTCACGATTCCCCAACCCATTCAAGGTAACATGGATGGGAACAGAAACAGATTCTTTTTCAGGATTTACAGCGATATCACTGCTTGCTGTATTCTCAGGAAAACTCGATTCATGCGGCTGCTTTGGCACATTGATCAATAGATCGCCGGAGGTATCACTAATTGAAAATATCATCCTCCTTGTTTTATCAGTCACTGCAACTCTTAAGAACACTCCTGAAACAAGTGTGTCACTCAGGCACATTACTGCCCTGATATCTGTCTGGATTGTTTTTTCAATTTTATTTTATGTATTCCCTCCAAGCTGGGCGGTATTAAGAACCGGGATGATCTGGACAACTCCCGAAGCGAGACCTCCTTTGAATGTGTCAAACAATTTGAATGTTTGGGTGCTCGATCCTGACTGTCATGATTGCCTATTGAAAGTAGATATGATCAATAGATTATCCACTGGTGGAGATAAATTAATCGCTATAACTGATGCAACTCCCGGCAAAGTTGAAGAATTTAAGTTGGATTTTGAACCTGAGTTTGCAATTCACTGTACAGACGCTGTTACGATTAAACAATACGGCGTACCATATGGGAGTCTTATTTCAGTAAATAATGGAACAGTAACTGGAATTCAGCGTTTAACCAATATCAAAGACGTTGATCTGCAAGTTCAGAATAAAACAGGTAACAGGTAATGAAATTTGGAGCCGTAGTTGTCGGAGGGGGAAAAGGTGAACGATTGGGTTCTGAAATTCCAAAATGCCTTGTAAAGGTCGGAAACCTACCATTGATCGCGCTCGCAAGCTGGGCATTCAATCAAGTTGAAGCAATTGAATCTATCGTTTTAGTTGTCCCTCCCGGTTATGAAAGCAAAATCAAATCTACAGTAAAAGAACTTGATTTAAAAAAAGTAACGGACGTTGTTGAAGGTGGAACTGAGAGACCAGACTCAGTGCTGGCTGGGTTGAATGCTATGCCTGCTGATGTAGATCATGTTTTGATTCATGACGGAGCAAGACCTATGGTCTCTGTGGAGCTTATTAGCAAAACAATTGAAGCGCTTGCTGGAAAACATGCTGTCACGGTAGCGACACCCGTCACAGATACTCTACATCAGTTAGAGGATAATCACACCGCAAAGGGACCTGATCGCGACTCGCTCGTTGCTGTGCAAACTCCTCAGGGCTTCAACAGAATGATGCTGAATCGTGCATTTTCAATTGCTCGAACACGGAAATTGGTTACAACAGACGAGGTAACCTTGGTACGCGATGTGATGGGGATACACTCTGAAATAGTTCCGGGTGAATCTGAAAATGTCAAGATCACACACCCGAAGGATCTGGAAACATTTGCGGCACAATTGAAAAAGAGAGTTCAAAAAATGGAAAAATCATATTCAGTATCCACCGCTCCTTCAAAATCGCTATCGTGGGGAGTTCGGATTGGTGAAGGCTATGATGTCCACAGGCTGACCCCAAACCGGGATTTAATTTTAGGTGGGGTAAAGATACCATACAATAAAGGTCTTCTCGGCCATAGCGATGCCGATGTTTTGACACATGCAATTTGTGATGCATTGTTAGGAGCAGCAGCGTTGGGTGATATTGGTGTTCATTTCCCGGATGACAGCTACATATTTAAAGATATTTCAAGCTTAAAATTGTTATCTCAGGTTTGTACAATCTTATTGGGAGCTGGATACCGACCGGTAAACATTGATTCCACCCTAATTATGGAAAAACCTCGAGTAGCAGATTATCTCTATTCCATGCGCAAAAACATAGCAAAAGAGTTAAAGCTTGATGTGTCAAATGTATCAGTAAAAGCAACAACTACTGAAGGTCTTGGTTTCGCTGGCATGGGAGAGGGGATTGCTTCTAAAGCGATTGTGCTGATTGGGAAGATATAAAACATGACATGTTTCTCGTAAAGAGAATATCTCAAAGAACATAAACAAAAAAAACCGGATAGAAAATGATAACAACAATAATGAACTTGTTTTCCAAATGTCCATTTTTCAATGATACAACTTCGTCAGCGGAATCTGGATCATCTGAAGATTTTCAAATGAAGATGCCGTCTGTCTGTGGTACACAACACATGAAAATTTTCTGTTTTCTTTCAGTTGTGGTGTTGGTTATTGCTGGAGTAATGGCAAAACACCACATCTCTGTCCATCGGAATGGCAAGTAGATTTGAAACCGAAGGTTCAGAGCGATGTTTACACCCAGCGTTTCAATGTAGACGGAATGTCGTGTGCTGCTTGCGTGAATGCTGTGGAAAAAACCTTAGGTCGGGTGGATGGCATTGAAGCAGTCACTGTCAATCTCGCCAATAAAAGTGCGGATATTAAACATAATCCGAATACAGTTCAATTATCCGAGATTGCCAATGCTTTGACTGAAATTGGTTTTCCCGCCGAACCCGTTAATGAAGATTCTGCGCCAACTGATCTTGTTGAGCGGCATTTCGCCGATTACAAGAGCAACAGAAACAAATTTATATTTGCCGGGCTCGCATCGATAGTTGTCATGTTGCTTTCAATGACGGACCTGGTTGATGTGAAATTTGCGAGGTTATTGAGCTTTCTTATCACTTCAGCAGTTATATTTTTCCCTGGTCGCCATTTCTTCACAAGTGCCTTCAAGCTTGCAATACGGCGCACATCTGATATGAATACGCTGATTGCCATCGGAACAGGGTCTGCATTCATATTCAGCCTAATCGGCACGTTTATTCCAGCAGCCATCCCCTCCTCAATGGAACTTCCCCCTGTATTCTACGATACCGCAGTGATGATCATTGCTCTAATCCTTCTCGGACGAACATTTGAAGCAAGAGCAAAAAGCAGTGCATCCAACGCGATTAGCGGATTAATGAAGCTTAGTCCCAAAACTGCAATGGTTGTGCGGAATGGTGAGACAATTGAAA
>JABGPL010000198.1 GCA_018644935.1 Calditrichota bacterium
AGAAGACGGTTCGATCATTTTGAGTATGGAGACATCGGGCTGGTGGGATGTGAAAAGGTGGGTTCTTTCTCACGGTAGAGAGGCGAAGGTTTTGGAACCGGAGGAGTTAAGAAGAGAAATGCTGGATGAACTCAGGGCTGCTCAGGATTCCTATTCTTTACCCTGTGGTTAATGAACTTTTAAGACCTAGAGCAGGGATATTTTCAAAAAAGGTTATAGCTTTTTGTGTATGGGGTAATTGGGATATTGTGAAGACTTAATTTGAACGTTTTAATTAAGCTGCCGCAGCCTCTGAACCTGGTTTGAAAATCAGAAGTTCCCGGCGATCAGCTTGAATTTATTGCTTTTGAGATCTAAATTCGACCAATAATTTTCTCATGAAAAGCTTCTTTGACAGATTTTAGTTTCCATTGTACTTTTGCCCGCTTCGAGCATAAAATTTCGTTACAAGCTCCTTCAATGTTCGCCAGGATCGACTTACGGTTGCCTTCACATTCAGATAGTAGCTCTTCCATATTCTTTGAACTGACGTCTCTGCTAGTCGTAGAGTTGCAAAATTGACATGCTGTTACGGTATTTAGCACATCGATTTCCTCCGACAATGATTCAACTTCGGTTTCCGAAAAATCCGGAAACATTCTTCCTAAAGCGTCTCGTATTTGTTTCAAATATCCACCTTGTGACTTGCCAATTAAGTGCTCGACTGTCATTTGGCGCCACAGATCGAAATCGAGTGGACTGCCGCCACCACATCCACATAGTTGACATTGCCCCTTACACCGAATGTGAACTTCAGAGGAATACCCAAATAGCGATTTGCAATTATTGTGGTTATATTTCTTCATGCTCAAACTCCTATCAGCTAACGCGATGAATCACTGGTTTTCAAGGAGCGCAGCGAATTGAAAACCCAGTGGATTCGTTATGCAGTATGATGGTGCATTATTAATGTAAGCCAACATCATTTGAATCTTCGAATTCTTGTCCATTCCATTGTTGTGAGGTTTTCCAAACAACTCTCATGTAACAATCTTTATTGTCCTGAAGAGACCAACCCAATTGGATAAAGCCAAAGTTAACATTAGTTTCTTTCCAAATTTTAGGTTTAATGGTGCAAAGATCACTAATCAAATTTATTGATGCTGTCTGTGGGCAGGCAATAAATATTTCGAGTTTTTTGTTATTAGTATGAGATAGCCAAATAGTTTCTGATGCATATTCTGAAATTTGATCAAAAAGACGCTTGTGCCAACCATCATTCCACTTTACTTCCCCGATAACATAATTTGAAATGCAAAAACCAATATAATCTGGTGCATTTCCAACTCTGCCGGTGTACACCCATGTTACACCTTTCGTTTTATAAAAATATCCAGGGTCTTGTGATACTATTGCGTGTATATTTTCAACTTCACGTAATTTGTATAATTCGGCAAGTCCTAGCGCACCACCTACATCGGTTATACCTTCCCCATATCCTTTGAATACTGATTGGTGCCAATACATATCAGAAGGAAGAGTCTTTGTTGGGATGAATTGTACATGATCACCTAAAATGACCTGCCACATAATATTCTCCTTTAACTGGTCGGGTAGCCAAGGGATGTTACCATCCCCAAGCCCCCACAGAACCGTGCTTCTGACTTTCACATCACACGGCTAAAGCCTCCGGTAAGGTTTCCTTTGTGGGGATTCCCGCGGATTTGCATCTGCTTCACGTTATAAACCGGCTGTCAGAAATAGCCGAAAGGCACGCGGGGTGCACCAGCCTCAAAGGCCGTCATTTGCCTATCCCGCTTTCGTCTGATTCTTCCGGTGTTCACGTGATCGGAGACCACGCTGAACGTCTGCCTCCTTACGGAGCAGGGAATGTTTCACCCGGTATACGATTTAACCAATTCTATTATTTAAACGTGGAAGAACTCCTTCTTCAAGAGAACATAGCGTTTGTAAATATACTTCGATAAGAGAAACGACCTCTTTTGGAGATATGACTGTAACAGCAATGCAAATATCACCCTTGATAATTTTTTCTGTTAAATCTTTGGGGGCATATTTTGCTATTCTGCTTTTCGTAAATTCTGGTTGTTTACTTTCTTCATTAATTTTAGGAGCACCGAATTTCCCCCAAATCTCGGCTGAAATGTTGTCTGCACCAGCTTTTCCGATATACAATATTTCATTTGATGAGCTATCTGAAAATAAATAAATTCCACTTTTCTGCGAAGTGTCCTTGTTAGGAACGTGATCTTTATACCAATTTTTAAACTCATCCCTAATAACAATTTCATCAATGTCGAACTCAAGAGACGGAGAGTTTTGGCAAATTATCTTTTGAAGTTTTTTGATCTCGTCGATAGCTGATTGGACTTTCAATTCATTTCCCTCGTATAATGCCGAGCTGAGCGGCGATTTCTACGACCACAACATGAAGGTGTAACGTGCATCGTTGAAGTGTCTCACATCCGCCAAAATTTCGCAAGACAGACAGATGAATCCTTCACCTTTTGCCTGGGAATAACTTGACTTATGTTGTGTGTTGGCCTAACTCATTGAAAGTAAAGCTAAATTCGGAGCGGGCTTGAGATATCGTGATTTCCCATTAATATCACCTGGTTACGCAAGAAATAGGTTGGTCGGAGAAAAAGACTCGCAACATAATAATTATCCTTATAAACGTACTTCTCTGTTCTGATCCAGGGACTAAACTGCTCTGGGGGAGTGCTATTGGATCAAGCGAGCGGGCCTACATCTTTCATAAAGTCTCATATCGCATAACCTCCTATAGAGAAGGTGGTTCGACGTACGGTAGGGCATTACAGCTGGTTGCGACTTTCAAAATGAATCAGAGTGAGGCTCCTCCCGCATAGCGGGAG
>JABGPL010000199.1 GCA_018644935.1 Calditrichota bacterium
CTTTAACTGGATTACGATGTATATCCCACACTCGAGCTGATACCTCAAGCGCCCATGCACCTCCACCAGCATCTTCCCCATGGTTGTCAATACCTATATCCAGTATGAAAGGCGGACCACTGATAATCGCAAAACTTGAGAATGTGTCAGTAACTCGATCGTCCGGTCTGGCTGCTGAATCGCGCCATGTGTATGCACGGATGAGTTTTCCACCTATTTGCTGGCCGGGGTTTAAGGAAGCAACAGCTACACCTCGCCTCGTATATGAAACGTAACTCTGATCGAACTCATTTCCTATTGTGCATCCCGCCGGTATGTTGGGTTCATTTATCAGCTCAAATACAACTGGAGTTGGTTCTAAAACCAGATTACCATTGGCATCCCGGACTGCAGCACTTAGCGTTGCCGAACCGCATCCGCAGGTGCCTCTTACATGTGAAAACAATGGATCGCAAGATAATTCAATGGAATTTGGATTTCCGGGAGTTAAAATCACCGATGTCTGTCTGGTGACGGAGCCAATCTCCGTTTCCACAGTGGCAGTTATTACAGCTTCTCCAGCAACCAATTCCGGACGAAAATCAGCATATGCATGCCCATTTTCATCTGTAAATGCAATTTCAGCAATTTCCCCGAGGGTAGTTTCATAATTTACCTGAGTTCCTGTTCGGACGGGATATCCGTTCTCATCAGTCACTGTTGCCGTAATCTGTGAAATTGCGAATGGATCATTAACATTGAGTTCGTTCGGGAAGGCTTGGAGTCGTAACCGATTTGGGAGTCCTGAAAGAACATTCACAGCGATAGTATCACTGTATGCAAAATTATGTAGATTCATTACATAAGCAGAAATTAAATCCAAACCCCCGTGGCGAGGTTTATAATATGTTTCTGCGCTTCCATTTCGAGCATCTATTAGTACATGGCGAGAAGATATCTGTCCATGTTCGGCTTCAAAGTACACACCGTTTCCACCTGGTACCGGAAGTCCATTTTCGAGGTAGCAGACTGCCCTGACTTTTGTGGAATCGATGTTAAGAGGATCGTAGGTGGTGTTTTCAACAAAGAGATCAATATGGGTGACTTCTACCCAATTCTCCTGAATGCTGATCTCAATCGAGTCTGAATTTCCATATTCCGATTCTGCAAAAACCGATACCAGTCCTGATTCTCCCATATCGTCAAATACGGCGGTTGCAATGCCCATCGAATCGGTTAAAACCGGTGACTGGATTATACAATTTCCTGAGCCTCTGATTATTACTTCCTTACCGGGAATGGGCAGACCAGAAGCAGTTGCAAGAGCTAGACTCAAATTTGCATGGCTACCACCTGAACCGTCCGCCTGGATTGCATATCTGTCTGAGCTGAGAGTTAGGATTGGGAGGTCATTGTTAACATGAACCTGGATTTCTCTGTTGGCTGACAGGTGGTAAAGATGAATAATAGCTTGGACTAAAATTGTTACAGATTCATTGTTCTCCATATCGATAGCCGGATTGAAATGAAGTGCCCCATCAACTATTCTTCCGTGTGAAGTTGAATACTGTATGGGAGGAGCGTCTTGTACTATTTGTCCGTCTGAATCCATAACTACCGCAGTTATTCCAACAGTATAAACTGTGTCGCGAGAGGCGACCTGTGAAATCCTCAGAAGAGCACTGTCTAAATCGATGGTTAGGGTTGATATTGATTTCCTGCGAACTTCAACACCTGTCCAGCTTTGGATATTCTCCTCAAATCCGGGTTCCTCTACTCTTGCTGTTACAACGGCAACTCCTGTTGAGTTGAAAGTTCGAAAGGTTGATTTTGCTCTACCGGAGCTGTCTGTAATGGCGGAGGCAATTACAGAGCCTATAATCTCAGGATTTCTTTCAGGATCAAGGCTGAATCCGATGTGAATTCCCGGTACGGCCAGGCCATCCGAGTTAATTACAGTAACATTTATTTCTGTTTCTTCAGGATTATTATCCTCTATAAACAAGACAGGATAATCGACGTGTACGCTCATTGACCAAGGTCGATCTATAGGTATTAATGTAACACTGGCTGAGGTCGTACGGTTATTTGCCTCAGCAATTATACGAGACGCTGTTTCATCAGCAGGCATCTCAACAGAATATTTGGCTGTAGCCTCGCCCGTCTCATTTGTAACCAATTCATCAGGCGTCACCAAACCAATTCCGGTGGCGTCAGTAAATTTCACGGTTTGACCTTTTACAACAGTTCCATCGTCTCGCTTCAGATCAACGTAAAAAGAAACTTCCTGTGTGGTCCCGACTATGCCTTTGATGGTGTCGGGCAGTAAATGAATCGTAATTGCAAAATGTTCCGGTGCTGGTTCAGACGGATTTGAGTCTTCGGAACATGAGAGCAACATCAGACATAAAATAAAAAGTACAATCCAGATTCTAAACATCCTCTCT
Source organism: Calditrichota bacterium (assembly GCA_018644935.1). Classification (GTDB taxonomy): domain Bacteria; phylum Electryoneota; class AABM5-125-24; order Hatepunaeales; family Hatepunaeaceae; genus JABGPL01. The sequence goes on from JABGPL010000199.1 coordinate 2,427, forward strand.
CTCCCTGATAAAATGTATATGGTCATTCATTGCGTTCGGTGGGACAAGCATTCCTGCTTGTCAATCCCGCAAAGCGGGAAACATTGTATCACCTAATCTGAGCATCTCTCATATCCACAACCAATCAGAATCCGCCTTTGGCGGATAGTCGAACAGGAATGTTCGACCTGGTGCGACTGGTTTCCAGATCAGCTGACGTCGGATGTGTGATCGGAATGTGAATTTACAAATCCACGACCGCAAGGGATCGCGGCTACTTGGTTAACTGTTGTTGGAAGTTATATCCGTTTCCGGATACGGATGGAATTTGGGGAGATTACTGTAAACGCCTGCGACAACTCTTCGCGATAGCTGTCAATCGTTGTGCTTATTATT
>JABGPL010000002.1 GCA_018644935.1 Calditrichota bacterium
GGTGAATTGTACGGACGTTTTGACTGGTCTAGAAGACCATCGAAACCTTGTTTATAATAACGTCTCAACCACTTGTATCCCGTCTTACGGCTTATATTAAACCGTCGACAGAGTTCGGACTTATTCGATTGTGGTTGGATAGCTAAACTGATGAAATCTGATCGTAAAGACATAATGTCAACCTTTTGCCAAGGCATGATGAAACTCCTTTAAATGATTCATCATGCGATACGAAGTGTTACCTATGTCCTTGAACGAACTGTTACCCATGTCCCCGGATTGTACACGTGCCCGTACAAAAAAGTAACCACGGAATTTTACCGTACAACAACAATACAAGGAGAACTACAATGAAACGGATTTTAACACTGACAATCGTATTGTCACTACTGATCGTAAGTGCAGGTTTCGCACAACCACATGGTTTCGGCAAAGGCGGAAAAATGGGACCGGGGCATGGTGGACCGGGAATGATGGGTGAAGGCGGACGCGGGTGCGATCAGGGACCGATGATGGGACATGGGTCTATGAAGGGGTGTATGAAGGGCTTGGACTTAAACGAAAAACAACAGGCTAAATTCCAGAAAATGGGTCGAGATCATCAGCGTGCCATGCTTGAGCTTAAGACCGAATCCGCAGGAACACATGACAAGGTTAAGCTTTTGTTAACCGCTGACAAATTTGACAAGAAAACCGCTGATGCACTCGCAAATAAAATGGGTGAGTTGAATACCAAGCGGATGCAGATGAAATTTGCCCATGTCCGAGAAATGCGCGATTTGCTCACACCCGAACAGCAGATTAAGTTCGACAAGAAAATCCTGTCAAAAGGTGGACATCGCGGTGGGGAAATGGGAATGCATGGCAAGCAAGGCATGAAAATGAAGCACAAAATGAAGAATAAGATGCGCAAGTGTGATTAGGATCGTAATTGTCATTGCGAACGTAGTGAAGCAATCTTTTAATTGAGTGTGCAAATTGATCGCTTTGTCATTTCATTCCTCGCGAAGACGAAGCCTATTTACAGCTTTCGCAACTAGAATAAAAAAGGGACGCATCTGCGTCCCTTTTTCTGTTACGAAAGAGCTTTGTCCTGTAAGCCTCTGGCATAATCCACAGGCAAAACAAAAACCAATCCGGAACCGGGGTCATCGAGGCAGCCGCATATCTGCTCGAATACATCAATAATCGGCTTAATTTTTTCCTCATCGACGACGGTCAGGATTGTTTTGTTGTATGGTCTTGCGCCAGACATAAGACTGCGTAATCCACCAAAAATTGGGACATTAGCAATTAATTGCCCCATACCGACTGAATCAATCACGGTTGCACCACGGACATCAAGTTCGAGAAAACCTTCAAGTAGCTCGTCCAGAAATTCCTCTTTATTGAGGATGATAACTACAAGTTTTAGTTTACTCATGGGGTCAACTCTGGATAATCCGTTTCAAGTTCAGCTATCTTTTCGGCTGCTTCTTTCGCCGTTGCGACGCCAAGAAGCTGCTCCCTGAGTGTTGCTGATCTGGTCAGTCTGCAAATTCGTGCGAGTAGCCGGACATGCAGGGCTGGAGTTTTATCCGGTGTTAACAGTAGAAAAACCAATCGCACTTTCTTCCCATCAGGGGATTTAAAATCGACAGGTTTTGTCAATCTGCCGAATGCGGCGATTGGTTCAGGATATGGACCGGGTTCGGAATGCGGAATTGCCACACCAAAGCCAATGCCTGTCCCAACCTGCCGTTCCCGTTCCATAACTTTTTGTTTCACCAATTCCGGGTCGGCTATTGCACCGACATCAGTAAGTGCTTTTATCAAAGTGTCTATCACTGCCTCGGGAGTTTTTGCATCTATATCAAGGCAAATTCTCTCGGGAGGTATAAGTTGCTGTAGTTTCATATCAAATTTCCACACATCTTTTCAGTTTAGTTCGCGCTTGCAATCCTCTTAACAATTATGTTAATTTACTACATTCCAATAGTGAAGTTCAACCAGCAGAGTAAACTTGTTACACATTTTTAAAATTGGCTGACCGGGAATCAACAACCGGTCTCGTTATTTGGACGATGGGGCATATCTCCCGGATTTTGATTAATGGAACTGTAAGAAACGTGAAGGTGCCCGGCAAATGGCGTCTCGGTGCAAGGGGTAAACGCCCCATTGCTACTGGTGATTTTATTGAGCTTTCCATCGTCAGAAAAGAATGGCACATGGATGGAATCGTGCCACGTCGCAACGAGTTTACACGCAGACTTCCAGGTTTCTCGAAATTATTCCCTCAAGTTATTGCAGCAAATCTTGATCTCGTTGTAATTGTAGCCTCTATCGCTGAACCTTTAACTCCATTTGGATTTATTGACCGCTTGCTCGTGGCAGCCAATCTTGGCAATGTTCCCACTGCACTGGTTGTAAACAAGGCAGATCTTGCAGGAAACGATCAATATGACCGGTGGAAAAATAATTATCGCAATGCGGTTGATCCCATTATCTTCACCAGTGCAATGAAGAAACAAAACATTGATGTCCTTGCAGATATGATAAAGGGAAGAACAGTTCTCTTTGCCGGCAGGTCTGGAGCGGGGAAGTCATCTCTTGCAAACTGTATTGACCCAAACCTGGACATCAAGACAAGGGAAGTCAGCGATGTCACCGGTAAAGGGAAGCATACGACATCCGCAGTCAAACTTCACCCGACCTCCGAGGGCGGTTGGTTGGCTGATACCCCTGGCTTACGGGAATGCGGACCTTACGGCAAGACACCCGAGAACCTGCCTTTCACATTCCCCGAAATTGAACGAATTACAGAGAGATGTAAATTCAGAGATTGCAGACATAAAACTGAAATCGGGTGCATGGTGACCGAGATTGTCGGAACAGCAGATTTCCCGGAAGAGCGTTATAAAAGCTACTTGAAGCTTCTTTCCGAAGCAGTCGAAGAGCAAACGCCAGAATATTTGAAGTAGTCTTTTGCCGGAGTAGCGAAGCTTGCTTCGCGCCTATGTTCATCGATAAGCGCGAAGCAAGCTTCGCTACTCCAGATTAATCATAACTTTAATCTTAAATGAAACCCTGGTAAAAGTAACCCGGGCTACACAGAAGTCAACAAACAAACTAAAACCCAACACGAACCTCTTTGAAACACGTACTTTTTTATTCAATCATCCTTACCCGTCTTGGACGTAGCTCGGCAGCCCGCCGATATATTCTTTATGTAAGTCTGTCCGGAGCGGTTTTTGGTATTATGCAATTCGGGGAGGTCATTGCCAGAAAATCGTTGGGTGCCAGCCCTCTGATGGTAACACTGATTACAATGACGATGCCGGTTGCTGCTTTGACTTCTATCTGGTGGGCAAAATTGATTGAAGCAGGGGATCAGCGCAAATTATTGATTTTTGTTGGTTCCATCGGGTATCTGGCCTTAGCATCTGGCGCGTTTCTGTTTAATGTATCCCACCTGCTCATATTTTACCTCATTTTTTTCCTCTCATTTGCACTTGTAGGTCCATCTGAAAACAGAATTCTCCAACAATATGTTGCCTCTGGATCGACTGGGAAAACGGTTGGTATGGGATACAGTATTCGAATGGGAGTTGCTGCCCTGGCATGTGGAGTTGCCGGGATTTGGATGGAACACACTGAAGGTGGGTTTCGCAACATGTATCCGGTGGCAGCGTTAATCGGTTTTATCGCAATCGGAATCCTTGCAACAATCCAAACTAAAAACAATCAAGTTTCAAAACCGCTAAAAGTTGACAGTCATTTCATTTTCAGCCCAATAAAAGATGTTATAGCCCTGCTCAAAAGACGCAAGGATTACCTGCGTTTTGAAATTGCTTTTATGACCTACGGCATAGCTTTTATGATGACACTTCCGGTTGTTCCACTGTTTCTTGTGGATGATCTTGGACTCGGGTATGATGTAATCGGTCTGGCGCGTGGAACGGGAACACAAATTGTAATGATTCTAACCATCCCAATATTTGGGCGTCTCTTCGACCGAACAACACCACACCGGATGGGTGCTTATGTTTTTTCAGCCTTGGGTTTATATCCGGTAATCCTGCTTTCGGCGGCCTATTTTGAAGGCATTATGCGAGATATCCTTGTATACACTTCATTTGCATATTTTGGGACGGTAATGAGTGGGGTGATGTTGCTCTGGAATCTGTCATCACTTAGGTTTTCGGGCGATGAAGATGCAGGGGTTTATCACTCTGTACATATCACTGCAACAGGAATTCGAGGGGTCTTTGCACCTTTGCTTGGATATTTTGTAATGACATTCCTTGGTAAGACCACCGCACTTTTGACAGCTGCTGTCCTGTTTTTTATTGGCGGAATATTGATGGTTGTTATGCGAAAAATTGATATCAAAAACGGTGAAGCGACATCGCTTCGCGCTCATATTTAGGCACCTGTTAGAGTGGATTACACACCTTTTACAATTGCAGTCTATGCCCGTTTGAACGACATAAAACCGACAAGACGTTATGTCGTATACGTTGCATTAGTCGGTGCGATGATGGCAATGACTCAGTTTGGTGTAGTGATTGCACGAAAATCGCTCGGGGCCAGCGAACTAATGGTTACTTTTCTGGCTATGTCAACTCCGGTGGCAAACCTTTCCTCACTCTGGTGGGCACGACTTATCAAGGGGCGTGACCAGCGGATCATCATCATTTTTGTTGTGTCTATTGGATTACTCGTAATCGCGTCAGGCGGGTGGCTTTTTTCAATAAATCATCTTTTGATCATCCACGTCACATGGTTTACGGCATTCGCACTGTTGAGAACATCGGAAAGCCGAATATTGCAGCAGCATGTCAGTTCGGGACGCACCGGCGCAATCTTCGGAAAAGGTGCGAGTATGAGGATGATTGTTGTAGCGATCATCTCTGCAATTGCAGGATTTTGGATGGAAAATGTCGAAGGCGGCTACCGCGATATTTACCCGATAATTGCTTTAATCGGAGTAGTGGCAATGGTCAGTATTGCCTCAATCCAAACCTCGGAGAAAGGTATCACTACGCCGATGCCTATTAATCGTCATTTTTTCCTCGATCCTCTTCGCAAAGTTATCACCCTTCTGAAAAGAAGGCGTGATTTCCTCCGCTATGAAATGATTTTTATGATTTTCGGCGGAGCTTTCATGATGACAGGTCCGGTTGTGCCGATTTACTTAGTAGATGAACTTAATCTCGGATATGACATAATCGGCTTAACAAGGGGAACCGTATCCCAGATTACCGGTGTTCTGGCAATGTTGATCTTCGGCAGAATATTCGACCGAACGACTCCGCACAGACTTGCTGTCGGATTATTTTCAGCAATGTCATTGTATCCGGTAATGTTGATTTTTACTGGAATGGTGGATGGGCTGTTTCGCACGATTATGATCTCAGTAACCTTTGCATATTTTGGCGCAGTTATGAGCGGAGTCCTTATCCTGTGGCAGTTGGCTTCAATAAGGTTTTCAGGAGATGAAGACGCCGGCATTTATCATTCCGTACATCTGACATCAACAGGGGTTCGAGGATTGGTTGCCCCGTTATTGGGTTATGCAATTATGACTATTGCCGGGATAAAAGCCGCCCTGATAACTTCCGCAAGTTTATTCCTCTTCGCGGGAATAATGATGGGAGTCATGCGCTGGATAGATTCAAGGACGGGAGAATGGCATTCGCTTCGCATCGAGAATTAGTGGCATGTCGCCGCAATCTCAATCCACCAACCAGCGAGGCAAACCACATCGTTCGGGGTACGACGCTTTTGCCCCTCCTCAGTAAACAACAGCTCCAATTACGCATATCTGAACCTCGAAAATCACAGAGAAACATCCCTTGACTTAACTAGATTTTACCAAAGTAAACAGAAAATTGTTGATTGGGCGTGACAACCAATCCTGAATTGAGATCAGTAGCCTGTCTTCGATTGCGGATTCAAGGTCGTCCCGACATTCTTCGGAAGTTCGGCTTAGCTATAGGCAACCTATATTTCAGGCATCATCGACAAAGAATTCTCCGTCATATTAAGAATCCGACCGACACTTCTCTTTTTCAAATACAGAATACAAGACGGGCTTATCGGTTCTATTCTCGAAATGTTTTTCGAGTAAATCAATGCAATATATACACCTCCCTCGTTCTGATATAGCTTTCTCTGCGACCTGTTGTGAGTTGTCTGTGATTTCGCTAGCGAATTCCCGAACATCACCTCTGTTCATTATTTGAAAGATATCTCGTCGACGGGCGTTTTTCAGGATTTGGGTCAGTGGACGCTCAAAAATATTGCCTAATGAAGGGGCTGTCTGGTATAAGCAGAAATGCACCTCACCGTTGAAATTTACTATATAGTGGTAACCATTTGGGTTCAGCTTAAGAAAATCCCGGCATGGGCAGACGGGATTAGTGTCAACCCGTTGCCATTCATTCTCCGTCGTTCCCCACTTACCTCTGCCAATTGGTAATATCTGACCGGTTTTTCTTGTACTGTAGGTGATGGTGTCACGATCAAACAAGTAATTCAGGGACATCATTTTCTCTGGTTCGATTGCACCGAATTCGTTCGCTAAGACATCAACCAATAATTCAGGATTTTGAGGATTCAGCCCCTGTTCAATATGCCATGAATCGTTTCCATAAACATAAAAAGAGTTAACTCCAAGGTCGATTAATTCACTGACCTTGCTGATGGTCCTCTTTCGATCCCTCGCCCAGAAACCAAGAGTTTGTACGGTCAAATTTGTAAGATGAGGAAAATTGCGGGTTTGAATAAATTCAAGTGTCTTTTTGAGTAGTTTGGGATTTGTAAATGGCTCACCTCCACTGATACCCAGAGTTTCCAGATTGGTCGGCAGATTATTTACTACACGCTCCACTTGATCAACAGTCATCGACTCACCATTCGGACTTCCGCAAAAATAGCAATGACGACATTCAAACGGACATTTTCGGGTAATCAGCAGCCAGATACTCCGGCAAACGATTTTCGTTTTGCCTTCACGCAGCAACCTGAAACGCCTTTCCGCCTTTTCGCTCAAGCCTTCTACCAATTGATCAATTGTTTTGTCAGTCATCTTGAAATGCCTTATGGAAATATGTGGAGAATGGAATAAAGGTTAAAGATAACGTTTATATTATTTTTTCCAATGAGCTACTTAACTGACAAATCAGGATTATTTTGCTATATTATATTAGAGATGTTTACTGGCAAAAAAAATCACCACACAGGTGATTTAAATGTGAAATTAAGAAAACGCCAACCTAAATCCGATACTATTGCCCTTACCACTTGGGCGCCGCCTGCTGCGATAAGCTGAACGACAAAAATCTGATATACCATTCCATGATCCACCACGGAGTACCCGCGAATCTGAATCACCACCATCTGTCCTCGTACTGCCATCAACTGGGGCATCGATGTAATCATCTTTCCAAATATCCGAGCACCACTCCCAGATATTACCGGACATGTCATATAATCCCCAGTAATTGGGTTTCAGTAGTCCAACACGGTGCATTTTAGCTCCAGAGTTTTCCATGTACCAACCCACACCATCAAGATCAGAGTCCGCATTTCCAGTGTAAAATCGTGTCGCCGATCCCGCACGGCAGGCGTACTCCCATTCTGCTTCGGAAGGTAATCTATAACTCCGGCTTGGATTAGCGGCATTTAGTTTCTCAAGGAAGACTTGAACATCATCCCAGGATACACATTCGACCGGTCGAGAATTGCCTTTGAGATTGGATGGATTAGTCCCCATTACTTTCTCCCAGGCAGCCTGAGTCACAGGCTTTGTCTGCATGTAAAATGGTTGAATTGTTACTTCATGTTGAGGTCTCTCATTGTCGTAACTGCCTTCCTCTGTTGCTGGTGCTCCCATTAGAAATGTTCCGCTCGGAATAGAGGAAAATTGCATATCTGGAAAAGGTCCTGCAATAATTCCATTGAAATTGGAAGCAGGATTTTCAGACAGTTGTTCTAAGATCTGACCAAAATTACGTATGCGTGATTTGCTCTCAAATTTCAGGCAGTTGCTTATTAGATCGTTGATGCGGGTTGAAACATATTCAATCTTGTCTATACTGCCATATTGCTTAAGTTGACCCGATCCACCAGCAGTTTTTATGTGTAATTGTCTTTTAATGTTCGCCAGAACTTCGTCTTGATGGTTTCCCGTGAAGCAAATCTTTCCGGTTAGCAATTGTAAAAGAATTACACCAAACGACCATATGTCGGTTTCATGACCGACTTTTTCGCCCATTATTTGTTCAGGAGACCTGAAGAATGCTTCGCTAGCATTTGTTGATTTTTCTTTGCGGTTGCGATTGGTTTGCATTGATTCACTAACTTCTGAATCCATGATTAACACACCACCAGAGGAAGGCAGTATGATTTGACTGTAGTCTATCTTTTTTTTGTCAGCTCCCAATGCTTTACTTATGCCGGTGCTGGACATCTCGGTACCACCTGGGTCGGATTTGGATTCTTCGTTGGGTTTCATGCTACTGCAAGTTCGAAGTGCTTCATTGATTCCGAAATCCATAATCTTTACATCACCGGAATTTGTAACCAGGATATTGCTGGATTTCAAGTCATGATGGTAGAAGCCTTCGAGATGGGCAGTTTTTAGCGTTTTGGCAATCTGCCTTGCGATTTTCAGGGTTTCTTTCTCAGGGAGTTTACCTTCTGGGGATCGAGCGATAAGTTGTTCAAGATTGCCAGCTTCAACGTACTCAATAATAGCATATTTAATATTCGGCTTCAGACATAAATCAAAGTGCTGCACAATGCCAATGTCTGCCATCTCCTGTAATTGTTCTGTTTCCCGCCAAAGCTTTTTTAGTGCAATCTCATCCTCTTCCTCCAGATCAAAAAATATTTTAACAGCACATACTTTATTGGTTATGTTTTCGGAGGCTTTGTAAACAGCTGCAAAACCTCCTGTTCCGATAAGTTGATCGACCTCAAACCGATTGTCCAGAATATAGCCTTTTGGGAGGTTCATCAGATCAACGGTAGTTCCTTCTTTGTCCACAAATGATTTGGAAGATGTGTCCGCAGGAATACAATTTGTACAGAGCTGCTCTTCATCTCCAATCTGAATTCCACATTTGTTGCAAAATGCCAATTTATCGACTCTCTCATTACCTTTTCTTAACGGGTACAACTAAAGCAATCTGCAATATCTTAATTTTGATTTTTGAAAGCAAGCTCCAAGCGAAGGCTATCAGAAAATTTAGAAATCATAATTAAGAACGCTATGTCATTGCTTCACTCATACACCAAACGGAATTTTCTGTTTAAGTGTTTGGAGTTAGATTAAAGTCTTCTTACACTGGTCAATGAATCTTTCGTTTTTACAACGTCTACACCGCAGAGATGCAACTTGAAAATCAATTTGGATTTTTGAAATGATCAATAGGCTAACAACTTATATTCAGGTAGAGGTGTGTTAAATTACGTTGAAGCGGAATAAATCGAATTTTTGTGGAATGTACGATTGCTGAGAGAAAACAGGAAGACGTTTCCGCCTTCCTGTTTATAATTCTATCTTATGCTGATTGGAGCCTACCGAACCAAAACCATCTTCCGAATGCTATTGAAAGAACCCGATTCCATCCTGTAGAAGTACAGCCCTGTTGCGAGATTGGAAGCGTCAAATCTCACTCGATGTTCACCCTCAGGTTGAACTTCGTTGATGAGCTCGGCTAATTCGCGTCCGGTCATGTCAAATACTGATAGGTTCACCTGTCCCTGACTGGGTAAGTAGTATGATATGGTAGTTTCAGGGTTGAAAGGGTTCGGCCAGTTTTGATGAAGACTGTACTCACCCGGTGTAGCTGGTGTTTCGGCTTTGGGGATATCAACTGTTACTGAAACACTGATTGGAACCGATGTTATGCCGGGTCTTGCATTGTGCAGAAACTCGAGGTTCAGGTTGTAATTTCCTGACAGTATAAACTCTGTATAAACGGTAAGCTCAATCTCCTGATTTTCTCCAGCGGTGATGTCTGTTTCTCGAGGTGTATGTTGAATCCAACTGAAATTTGGTCCGAGATTGAAAATTCCTATTCTGTCAGCATTTGGATCATCTAAAACTGCAGCCATGACCCAGGTTCTGCTGTTCCATGATGGGGTAATACATATGCCGCCACGGCCGGAAACGGTTGGTGCAATTTCAGGAAGTGATGTCAGATATTCGACTTGACCGGATTTTGGTTCAACCCTGAAAATCGATATGTCCGGTATATCATCCTCATCAAGGGGGTTTTCTTTTGTGTAGAGATACAGATTAAATCCTTCAAGATCATCTTTATACCATGACATTCCGTAAGGTTTTAAGACATCTCTGCTTCTTGGATCAACCAGGTCATGGCGAGATACCCAGACCAGAGTCGAATCATCGTCGAATTCCATTTCATAAACGCCAAACATTGTTCCTGAAATGAAGATCTTGCGATTGTCAGGATCAAGGGCAATTGCACGGGCAAATTCTAGTGGTTCAGGCAAATCCCAACGTCTTAAAACATAACCGCTGTCCGGGTCTATCTTCAGAAGTTCGTTACTCATTTGAACGGCGTAAATTGCGCCGTTGTAATACTCCATATCGCGTATACCGCTACTACTGCTATCGGGTTGAGGCATTCTGTCTATGTATCGTCCATCATATCGGAGCCTGTAGAGCCATTTTTCGGCCCCTTGGCTCCTGCCTCCAGAGACAATCCAATAACCGTCACAATGAGTAATACCTTGAATATTTGAATTGTCGGTCATTCCAGTAATTGGCCAGTCCCGCATTAACTCCCAAGTATCAGAAGGATCATGGTTCGGGTCAATCCTGCGGCTCTCGAAAGTCAGAGTACCATTTCCCACATTTTCGACAGTCAATACGGATGCGATGCTGTCTACGTAAGTGGCCTCCATCTGGATTTCATCTGGAGTTACCGCGAACTCAGGATGTAGAAGGGCAAAGTCCTGAACATTTTCTTCGTCGATTTCAACCGAAATGTCGTATCGAGTTGAATCATTGTAAAACTCTCGAATTGCAGACATTTGATAATCATCGGCGACAATCATATCATGCATTTCGTAATATCCATTTTCATCGGATACTGCACTTGTTCCATATGAACTGGTTATGATAGCTCCGCTTAGAGCCGCACCAGTTTGAGTATCTGAAATGGTTCCTGTAACCGAAGCAGTTCGGTATTGCACTGTTGTTGTAAACTTTATTGCCAGTCCAGGTTCGAGCTCAGGTGCCCCTGCATGTCGCTCTCCCCAGTAAGTATATTCAAGACCTGTTGTCAAATCCGGGCTGCCAATCCCAACAGTTGCCCAGGGTGTGTCCCAGTTTTGATATGCAGATCTATTGTCGGTAATTTCCTCATATTGGAAAACAATTTCACCGTCCCCGGTAGCAGTTTCGTAGAACTCCGGATCATAAAGGATGACCTCGAAAGTCTCTGTTGGTTCATTCCAACCCCGAGGTCCCAGCTTACGAAGCTCGTGCCACTCAACGATAAAAAGATTTTCTTCCTGATCATGTTTCCAGTAAATGCGACTATCATCTTCTGGAGTTATTAAATCATCCCAGAACGGGCATAACATCGCCATAGATACTTCGCCAGAGGGTATTCGACGATTTCGACCTGAGTTTACATCCCCGTGGTCACCAAATGCCATCCAGCCATTGGTGCAGATCGTGACTTCATCAAATTCTTCACCATAAAAAGTAAAAACGAATGGCAGGTTTACAGTTACGCTTCGATCACGTTGCTCACCGGTATCTCGCAATCCTGTATTGTGTGCATCTTCGTCCCTATGGAGCTCAATCCATTCGTATCTTGGGTGTGAAGCCCAGCTTGTGTCGGTGTTGTCAATGCATATGTAACCATAATCATCAGGTCCGAATGGTTGGCGGTCTCTTACCTCACCGATATTAAAAGAGAAATTCGTGGAATTGCGGATCCCATCATCATTTCCAAGATCCAGTGTCAACTCACCTTTTGTTCCAGGCATGTGGAATCTGTGTGCACTGAATCGTACCAGTTCCTCAGATTGAACGTTTCCATTCGGCTCGATTATTCCGAATGACACCTCGTCTTCCAACACAAAAACTGTTCCTGTTGCGGATTCAATTCTGCCATTGACAGGTTGTGAAGATTTCGTTCCTGTGTTTCTTAATCCAATATAGGCTGATGCGGTATCTCCCGGTGCCAGAGATTCATCGGTCCATTCCAACCATTCAATTTCAAGTTGTGCACCTTCGATTGGTATTTCAATCGAACTTGTCCAGCTCTGGTTTTCGCCTCGGATCAGTAATTGGAGAATTGAACTTGAACCAGTTATTGCAGCACCATCTATGTCGATAATGAAACTGATGTTGACAATTTGATCAGGTTCAAGAGCCTCGTTCAGTTCAATTTCATCAAGTACGACGGAGATCTGGGGACTCTCCGACACGAGTTCGAGGGTCAGGCCACCTTCGGGTTGTTCGTTTCCAAAATTCGTTATTGCAATGTTCAGTTCTATCCGTTCCAGAGGATTTGCAGTGTTGTCCCCATCTCCACGGCTTTCGTCTTCGTTGTCATCATCAATTGCAGACCCAAGCGCACCAATATACGCTCCTGCACGTTGAATTTCAAACTCCGCCAGATATGGTACCAGATTGGGTCCGGAAACTGTTAGATAAACGATGCCTTCATCCATCCATTCCGGATCGATATGGAAAGCGACTTCTCCATTAGAATCAGTCCTATCAACGAGTTGGAAAGCATCAGGCTTATAGAGACATACTTGGGCATCCTCGGCAACTTCTCCACCCTGTTCATCGAAGAAAACAGTCGTTTCGAAGAAGGATTCTCCTGCCTGAAGTGTTTCAACATGGTCAACGGCAAGTCGGTCAGGGACTTTCGTAATTAGATCAACTGCCGGATCGCCCATAAGGTTGTAAATGTAGAATAGAGTCAGCCAGGCTTGCATGCCACGGTTTTCGTCATGCAAGATATCGCCACGATCTGCATAATGGCTGTACAGAGCAAGTTTTCCAGCCATTGTTGCCCAGCCCTGAGAATATATCTCATCTGCGAAAATTGCCCGCAACAATGTTGTTGCGAAAGTATTATTATATGCTGTGTGTGTTGGTCCCGCAGCTCCAACTGCACCAATCGCTCCACCGTTCGATGCCCATAGGTAACGCTCAGTATAAGACCATGCCGGATCAATTAAATTCTCACCATAATCTCCGGTATTACATGTAGCGAGGATAACAAAAGGCAGCATTCTGTCGTTACGCAGGTTGGTAACCTCACGCGTCTCATACCCGTTCATCCTCGACCATCCCCGATACAGAATAAATGACAGGCCTCTCTCAGTATTGTCATTAAGAAAATCTGTCGGGTCTGGGGTTCGCTGCTGGTTGGACCAGTAAAACTCATTTACCTGTGTGAATCCATGATCGAGTGCGACATTCTTAAACCATCGGCATATATCAATTGAAGATGTCCCGCTTCTATAATCAGTTGCTGCGACAGCTGCTCGAAGCTGCCATCCGGCGCGGCCATCATCGGGTACATAAGGGTCAGACTCATAACTTATAATCTTATTAACCTGAGTCGTGAGCTTTGCAATGTTGTCAAATACCAGTCGTCCAATAGCAGCTTCCGGAAACAAATCATCTCCCTCAAGCTCACAATATTCATGGTCAGATTCATATGCACTCCGCCCTCCAGCCTGCTTATTGTAATATGCCAGAGTATAATCATTGCCTTCAAGTCCCGGAGCATCACCAACGAGGACTATAAACTCAGGCGGAATGTCCCAGTTATCATATGCATTCTGAATGACTTCTTTTATTGCATGACGGCTTTCGTGGTTCTCAACGACTATTAACTCTGCCGTCCAGCCCATTTTCCTGCGCCATTCGATCAGACGTTCCACATGCCCTCGAACAGAGTTGTCTGGCATAGTTATATACAGAATTGAACCACCAGCGGGATCATCACGGGATGGTGTCGCCCATGCGGGGTCCGGATTAACAACCAAGTTCCTTACAATTCGCTGAATGTTCTTGGAAGGCCGGGGACGATCTGGATTTATAACGATGTTCTCGCGGTTAAGATCACTATTGAAGTTTAGCCGAACATCGGCAGATTCAACAACCCGGAGTTCTTGAGTTTCAGGGTTCCATTGCAGTGGATTAATTGTAACTTTTAAGAGACGATAGCCGCGCATAATTCCCGGCTTGCTTATTGACACGATGTCTCGTGGATAAAAACCGTTGGCATCAAGGTTTGCGTTATCGTCTCTATTTGGAGTTTCGCTGTGGATCGCTACATTATTTTCAATTCGAGTTTTCAGGTCTGAGACTTGAACTTCTACCCCTGATTGAGGAGGTATCAGGAACATCCTCGAAATGACAGGTAAGTCCGTGATTAACGGCTCATTATCATTTTCACCGATTAGGCCGGATTGAGCTTCACCCGGAAATAAATAGGTGTCAAATAGCTGTCCATCTATAGTTTTAGATTGATGACTGACTTCCGGGAGTGTAAAAGTGAATTCTGCGCTTGACGAAGATGATGAGATTAACTGCACAGCCGGATCAAGGGTAACCTGCATAGAAACTTCACGGCCAATGAGGTCTTGTGGAGATAGGGTTAAAAGTAAAAATCCAAGTACGATTAAAGTACTTATTGAAAGAACTGTGTTGTGGATGCGAGATCCATCGGTTGTGTGTTGCTTAGAAGCTATCCTGAGTTGGCAGAGCATGAACTCCTCCGTTCGATGACATGAAAAGCTGAACAAAACATGAGTGTACTAACCAGATCAAATAAAAAAGTAATGCAAAAGTTGGTTAACTGGTACTTATGGCAATCAAACTGCAAAAAGCATACCCGTTATAGATAAATTAGTGTTAATCTTTAAGTTTAGAAGCTTTAATAATTTTAAGCATCTACTCAAAAGAAGAAATAATGGTAAACTCACCTGAGTTTGTTTCATCACTGTGAATATGATGCACTACAGGTGAATTATTATCTTCACCTTGACGATTACTTCCACTTGACTGAGCATCCGACGGGTTTTGTGTCCGTCTGCTCTATTTTACCCGCTGAATCCGCGAGAATCGCATCGATTGCATCTTTTAAATAGGTTGTTGTTTCTGACTTGTCGCCATTCATATTATCATCGATTGCACCACGATAGATGAGCTTCATTTCCCCGTCAAAGAGAAATACATGCGGTGTAACCTGAGCACCGTATGCTTTTGCGACCTGTTGATCCTCATTGAACAAATAGGGGAACGGGTACGCCTTTGCTTCTGCCCGTTCCTTCATTCTGGCGGGAGCATCTTGCGGGTAATTAATCTTATCATTGGCTGAAATCATCACGAATCCAACCTCTTTATTTAAGTACTCATTTCCAAGAACAATCATCTTATCTTCGCTCTTGATCACATAAGGACAATGATTGCACCAGAAAACAATTGCTAATGCTTTTACTTTCCCCCGATAATCTTCGAGGCTGACCATTTTGCCATCGACATTCGGAAGGTTGAAATCCGGTGCCGAACTTCCCATTTTCAGTCCCTCTGATGGGACAATATTGCTGCAACAACCTGACATGGAATATACTCCGAAAAAGGTAACCAGTATAATGAGGAACGTAGCATTCCGGCGAATTGTTTGCCGGATAGGTTGCGTTTCAATCCTATGGCTTGGATAACAGTTTGTCATCGCCGTTTCGCCCCCAGGGGAATAAGCTAAGAAATTAATTTATATAATTTAATACTGTTAATCGGAGATTCAAATAGTGCAGAGTTAACTCAATAGAATAATAGGTAATTGACAGTTCTGTGTTATATCTTGAGGGATTAGAATTTAACTGATTGTCAGGGCAATTGAATGAATCAGACTCTGCCAAAGGGAGTTACTAAGTTGCAGAAGATCGGATTCATTTGCTAATTTGGATTACAACCTATTTCAGGAGACCAATGAAATTAAAGAAACAAGAAATTAAACCTTTCGATTACGATGAAGTTGACATCCATGTTAACTACAGGAAGTCGAGAGTTCTGTCTGAGACGACTCCGCGATTATGGTTGAGTGCGATATCCAAATTTGCGGCAGTGGAATCAACCGAATTGATCGTAGATCTTGGGAGCGGAACCGGAAGGTTCCTGGAACCTCTTAGATCATGGTTTGATGCAAGCGTAATTGGTATAGAGCCATCTGCGAATATGAGCTCTGAAGCGGTGAAAGAGGATTTGATAGATGATGTGCAGATAGTCAGAGGTAGGGCGGAGAATATACCATTGGTTGAAAACAGCATTGATTTAGTTTTTATTTCAATGGCTATCCATCATTTCAGGGATCGACCTCAGGCTTATCGCGAAATCAGACGAATTCTTAATGCAGGGAAGTTTCTCGCTATTCGGACTCCAACTCATGAGACATTGAATAATCTGGAATGGTTTAAATGTTTCCCATCAGGCTTACAGGTTGATATCGACCGAATGCTGCCCAAGGATGATTTGATCAAAGAAGTCTGTAATTCCGGACTGGAATTTGTACATCACACCACCATCAAACAATTGACAGCAAATACTTACCGAGAGTTTTTTAACAATTTGAGCCTGAGAGCAGTCTCTGCACTCAAACAGATTCCAGATGAAGAATTCGAGTCGGGTTTGAAGCAATTCCAACGGTATTGCGAAAAAATCGGATGGGAAACGCCTTTTTACGAGAGCTTTGATTTGTTCATTTTCGGGAAACGGGAACAATAGATGCGCAGAGGAAGAGGTGGATTACCGCTCTTATTTGTATTCATTAATACACTTAGTTTGAGCTTATTGTGTTGGATTGCAGATTATCGAGACCCCGGTTCATCGAAGACAATCTGGTGGGGAGGTTTGGTATTACCTCTTGTTGCGGGGATTATTATGAGGATATTCTGGTGGGGATCGATTTTGGAGGTAACGGGGATAGTCATATACGCGATTTCCTTTGCTCTTACTCATTTTCTATTTTTGCGTTATGTCTGCGGATTTGAGGATTCAGATAAACTCATTTTAATCACTGGCATACACAGTGGCTTTATGGCTTTTGTCGTTTGGGCTGGATTCTCGATCAAGGATTACTTGATTAGCTGTTGAATATAATCTATGATGCTTCCAAGGTTCGGGCAGAGTGCCTTTGCCCTTTGCCATTTGAATTCATTTGTTGCCTACTGGCATATCAAATATTACATTACTTAAGCTTCAACCAGAAAAATCCAACTAGTAACATTCACAACGATAAATGAAAAAAAACATATTATTTTTGTCAGTGGTTTTAATCTGCACTCTGATTTTTTCGCAACTCTCAGCAGCCGAAAACTACGAGTATTCACCTCCGGTTGAGCATGGTGATGGCATACCCGTATCGACCATTCAAGCCGAAAACATGAACCAGCAGTTGATCACCAAAGCAACCCAGAGTATCATTGGTGAAAAATATGAGGGGATTCACAGCATTCTGGTTCTCAAGAATGGAAAATTAGTTTATGAGAACTATTTCCAGGGTTTTGATGAGACTATGTTTCACAGGATATTCTCAATCAGCAAAAGTGTAACCTCAATTCTCATTGGGATTGCTATTGATCAAGGGTTTATCGAAAGTGTAGACGCACCTCTGTATAGTTTCTTTCCCGAGTATCCCGAAGCGATGGATGATCCCCGCAAAGAAAAACTCACACTCCGGCACGTTTTGACGATGACAGCGGGATATGACTGGGATGAATGGACGCACTCATACTCCGAGCCAGAAAATACAGAAACGCAGATGGTCAGTACTAAAAACTGGGTGAAGTTTCTGCTCAGTTTACCAATGAAATATGAACCCGGTGAAGAGTGGATATACAACACAGGCAGTATTCATTGTCTCGGTGCGGTAACTAATAGAGCCACAGGAATGAACACGGATAAATTTGCCGAGAAGTATTTGTTTGAGCCATTAGGTATTGAAAACTATTCATGGAACAAAGATTACAAAGGGTTTGTTGCTGCGGGGGGAACCTGGGGTGGACTCCGGTTGCGTTCGAGAGATCTGGCAAAAATTGGGATATTGTTTCGGGACAAAGGTGTTTGGGACGGCAAAAGAGTTGTTTCTGAAAAATGGGTCACAGAATCAACAAAACACCAGACGGGAAATGCTTCCGACAGGGAATTTGGATATCTCTGGTGGCGGGGAAATTTCGAGCTGCATGGCAAGTCATACGATCATTATTATGGTGCAGGTTATGGTGGGCAGTCTCTTCACTATTGCCCCGAGCTGGATATAATGATTATAATTACCAGTTGGGGACGCGAACAGGATGCAGATATTCTTGGTCCGACTTTGATGATTTACAATGCAGCGGTAAAGGGTAAGTAGCACAGGCGTCCCTGCCTGTATTGTCAGTATGTCGAATATTCCTGTTCGACTATCCGCCAAGGCGGATTTGGTGCTAGTTAATGTTAATTCTTGAATCTCGCTGTCGCAAGATGGACAGGCAGGAATGCCAATTCTACTTTCGACCGTGACAAACTCGAACAAAAGGATCAAAATTGAAAACTAATTTAAGACAATACACACTTCAGATAACCGCAATTTTTGCATTAGTTTCCGTACTGACGATTGGTTGCTCCTCCACATATACTCCGATTCAGAAAATTGACGGGAAATACGATCTTAATTACACCATGAAAAAGGGTGTGGAGTTTTCAATCACCAAGGAAAATAAGCACCTGAATGACAGGACGTTCATGGGTAAGCAGATGGTGACGAATACAGAGGATATGATTGTAATTGAAATCGAAGTAAATTCTTCAGCCAAAGACGGTTGTAAGATCGAAATGGAATACGAAGACAGATCCCATGCGACTGACGAAAAAGGTTTTGAGGCTGAAATCGATTTTTCAGGGCTTCTTAAGAAAGAAATTAATGCAGCACTTTCCGCAAATGGTGAACTCTCGGATTTTGACGGGCTGGAAGAGCTGCCACAAATCAATTTCCGCGATATGGATCGCGTCATGACTCCCGAGTTGTATTCCTATGAGTTTATCGACCTGTTCACCATTTTCCCGGATCACCCTGTTGGTGTCGATGAAATATGGACATATACTCAAGAGTTTGACGAACCGTCTGGCGGTGCTATTCTAAAGGCTACCCTTAATTATGAATACAAAATCGCTTCTGAGAGTGTCGAGGGCTTTGATAACTGCATACTGTTAAAAGGCACATATAAGTTTGATATTGTCGGCGTGATCGACGCAGGTGGGCTGGAGTTAACAATTAAACTGGATGGAACTGGCGTCGAAGATGTCTGCTTTGATCTGAAAAGAAAGATGTTCCACTGGAAGAGGACCTCTGCTGTGATTGACGGCTCAGCCTTCAACGAAGACATGGGAATTACCGCACCGATGCATCACGAGATAGAGAATAAGTTTAATGTAGAGTTTTAGGCAGTTCAATTCTGAAATGCCTTACCTGTGGAATATCGAATGGTCACCATGATGAAATAGTTTTGAAAGATGTAGTTCCTGCAGCGATCCACTGATTTCTACACTCACACCTGAGGAGTATTGACAAAATAGCTGCACCCGAGATCGAAATATGTTTTTCACAATTTAGATCTTAACACCTTACCCTAATATTATGTTGACCTATTGTTTAACTTGCGTTTAGCAGGATATTGGCTTATTTTGATATTACCGTAGCAAAACAAATTATTCAATTCAAGACGATACTCTCCGCAAACTCTGTCTTAAAAATTGAGGCTGGAATCATGTCTGATCTCCGCGTAAAACTGATTTTGTTTTTGCTATTCTTCCTGATCACCTCTATACCTACTTACGCCCAACCTGAGCGACGTTTCTCACGTTTCTATCCAGGAGACGACCCCTGTGCTTTTCGTGATGTTTATAATTGTGCAGATGATGGATTCGTTATGGCTGGTGAATTTCTGTCTCCTCCTCATCGCAATAGTGACGCTCGACTGGTGCGCGTTGATTCCAATGGCGACCAATTGTGGGCATCAACTTTGACCGATAACATGCAGGAAATGTGTTTTTCCGTAGTTGAAGCGGATGATGGTGATTTTGTCGCTGTCGGTGGTGCATGGACAAACGGTGGACACTATTGTATGGCAGCTCGAGCTGATGCTGAGGGGAACCGAGTTTGGGATCATCTATATTTTGAGGGATTACTCTTTGCAGTTATCGAACTCAAAGGCGGTAATTTTCTCTGTTGTGGAACTCAGGATCTCGGAGATTCAGATATCGGAATCTTGCTAACTCTTGATGCCGAAGGTGATACCGTCTGCTGTTGGCGCTACGATGACCCGGCCAACTTATATTTTAGGGCACTTATCGAAACAGAAATTGGTGTTGCTGCATTAGGTTATGAATACAGGGAAGATTCATACATAATGGTCGTAGACGATGAGGGTGAAATCGTCTGGGACAGAGTATTACCCGGAGACGGCAGATACGAGGCACAAACTCCAAATCTTGTACGGTCATTAGATAGAGGCATAGTTATCAGTAATCGCATATTGCAGGAAGACTTGCTCTACGCTGCTCTCACAAAGCTCAGTATTAATGGTGATTTTATTTGGAGGAGAATGTTTGAATGGAATGAATTAGCCCTGTCCAATTCAAATTTTAAACGCACCGGTCTGGCGAGATTGTATGATGGCGGATTTGTTTTAACCTCTTATCTCTACGAAATTGAAGAGAGACAGTACTTGCCAGTTGCGTTTAGAACTGACGCACAAGGTGAAGAGCAATGGCGTCAGGTATATGATGAAGGAGGAGCATTTTTCGCGGTCGTTACAGACCGGCGTGAACGGATTGTCGCAGCCGGTTACGCGAATATGCCTGATATGGAGGAAAACCGAAAGGGAGGTTGGTTGATTCAGCTTGAGCCTGAACGAACGGCGCCACGGTTCACAAATGTATCACCTCTGGGAAACGATCCTGATCGTCAGGCTGAGGAAAATATATCCAGTCGTCACGAATTTTTAAGGATACTGGTCGAAGATGAAGTCACTTTCATGGTTGATGCATGGGACCCGCGCGACCGAGAGTTAACATACTCCTGGTTTGATGAGAACCAAAACCTTCTCGATCAGGATTCGACCGTGGTTGTTGTATTCGACGAATTGGGAGAAAAGCAGGTTAGATGTGTTGTCAGTAATGGTGAAGAGGAAGCTGTCGCCCTGTGGGATGTAACAGTCCTTGAAATGATAATAACGAGACATACTCCAATAGAGGATGAGCTGTGGATAAACAGGGGATTCTGGGTTGATTTTGAAATCGAAGCGGAATCATATTCTGACGAATTTGATTTTGAATTTCAGTGGGATGTAAGTTACGATGAAGTTGAAAATCGTGTGATAGGAAATAGTGCGGATCTAAGTTATAATTTCCCAAGAGCCACCGATTATCAGCTGCGAGGTCGTGCCATCTGGGGTGAATCCTTTGAGGATCACATCTGGTCAGTTCAAGCGAGTTCAACACTGTTAGGATTTGAACCCGAGATTATAGAGCTCATTGTTCCTATTGATAGCCTTGTGCGTTTTGAGTTGATTCCTCGCGAGCCAAACTCTCCAAACTTGACCTATCAGTTCCTCGTTGATGATGATATTGTTGGTGATTCTTCAGTTGCTGAAATTTCTTTTCAGGAGGCTGGTTTTCATGTTGTCCGCGGTCGATTTTTTGATGGCATAGAAGCTGACTCCGTTCGATGGGTAATCACCGCGACGATACCGAATGCGGTTGATATTGAAAGCCGGATGCCGAAAGAATTCGGGTTCTCCTCAGTCCTTCCCAATCCATTTAATGACAGAACAATCATTAATTTCCACATTCCACGAATCACGGAAGCTCGAATCGATATATTGGATGTTAATGGCAGAATAATAAAATTGTTGTCAAACCAGAGATATACGGAGGGAGATTTTCAAGTAAAATGGATTGCGGGTGGGATTCCCGGTGGCATCTATTTCTGTCGGTTATCAATTGAAAACCAATCCGCGATTACCAAGATTACACATTTGAAATGAGGGTTGAGAAATTCTTGATCCTACACAGAGTAGTAGGTGACTGCTGAATACGATGGATTCTATCAAGCAGTCACCTGGTCAGGTTGGCCACGATATCTTGATTTAGACTTGTCATTCCCGCGCAGGCGGAAACCCAGAAATAACAATAACCTACTGAAGAATCTATTCCTGACAAAGTTTCTTTCAGTTACATTTACCCCGTATTATCTTCGACTCAAAATACTGCTCCTGGAAATGTGTCAATTTCCGGATTGTTTCGTTATCGATATTGGTTCCGGACGGTACTACGATCAACTTATCATCGTCATCATCTAATCTACGAATCACGGCGATACATGTACCTTGAAATGAATCAAGGGGAACTTCTACACCCAGCACATACGCATCTAACTCAGCACCATCACCAGACAGTGTTCCGGGTACGTATCCATAGTTGACTGGATACTCGTCTCCAAAGCGGGGGTGAAGTGAACCCATTGGGCGATCCATTACGATCTTTACCTGTTTGCCAATGTAGTCTGTGCTGTCAATGGGTGTCATGATTATCACCACATTTGAAACATTCGTTAAACATTATCTATGGACTCAAAGTATTCACAATAAATAAACTGTTCCTCAACAGTATCGAAAATTGACAACGCCTCCCTGCCGCCTAAAACGGGTAATTCAGTGTTAATTGAGGCGATGTACCTGTTTGAGAGAGGGAAAAAGTTGCTAACATACATTTTATAAGCCTTTGAAGGAAAGAAATATCTCCTCCCTTTTAGTGTTTCAATATAGTTGGGACGACCGCTGAAATCGGTCCCGAAGTAATGTGTATTATTCACTTCAGCACAACCAGTGTAGCCTGCTAATCGTTTTTTAATTCTCTTCTTAAATCTCAACTCAGTACCATCGACAGTCCACAGGTCTGTGTATTTACTATTATCACCAGTAGAAATTAGAATCTCTGACGGAGTATATTTATGTATGGAATGTATATGCCGGACGGTCGGAATGTCGTTGTAAAAATCGTTTATTATGCAATCTTTTTCTGTTATAACCGCTATGGTCGCCGAGTCTTTAACAAGACGATATTCGCCAATTATCAATAGGTTGCCTATCCGAACAAAACTCTCAGTTCTGCATCCCGAAAAATCCTGTGGCAAACCCTGGATATAAAATTCATCACCGAAATCTTCTAATAGTATATCTCTTGTGAAAAAGCGTTTTTCAGTGAGAGAGTTGACTTCGTTAACCAAACTTTGGACTAATCCGGAATCGACAGTTTCTTTAACATCAGATGGTTTAAAGAACAAACTACAGTAGACACCATTAATTAATTCAGCAAATCGTCCCTGACGAATAGTGAGAAAAAGTGCTTTTACCAACAGCAAGGGGTTTTTGGTTTTTCTGAATTCTGCGATATTTTCAGAAATTGAACTTTTATCCAATTATTACTCCGATAGACAAAGTATGCTCATTATTTATACAAAATTTCATTGACGTCCCTGTGGTGCGCCTTCAGCATCTAACCACTCGTCATCAGGGCTAATTGGTTCGGGCTGATTTTCTCCGGTATTTTCTGCGTTTATATCAGCCATAATAAAGTTCTCTGGACGAATAGGCGAACCGAAAAATCTTCTTAGCATTGCCAATTGACCCGCATGGCTCATTGCATCGGAAAGTGGCCCTTGAAGCATTCGCTCCGGGGTAAGATTCTCGAATGGAGTGTTACTTTCCAAGAGTTCCCTCAATTTGGTAAGGATTGAGTGAAATCGATTTACCTCTGCCGGGAAATCTTCCTCAATAATCGGTCTCCACGTGCCTCCTGTCAAGAACGTGCGTGCATAACCCAAAACTCCTGTAATGTGAAAAATCAATTCATGTGGAGTGCGGACGCCTGGTGCAGCACGGAACTCTGCGAATCCCGGTGGTGCTTCACGAAGAGCCTTCTGAGTACGATAGGCGATTGCTGCAAGGAAATGCTGGAGCATCAATCTTTTCTTATCCATAGAATCTCAAATTTTTACTCGGTTTACAACAAGATAACATTACAAGGATAAATTTGCAAATTATGGTTAAACATCCTCCTGACAACAATCCCGCAACTTCTTGATAACAGGGGATGGCGTGTTTTCTTTGTTTTAACCTTGGAGTGCTCAAGCCATGCTTGAGCTTTAAAACTTTCACTTTACTATTCGAGAATAAACTGATCGAAGATTACAGGCTCAAGCATGGCTTGAGCACTCCGAATCAACTTATTTTATCGCTTGAATCCCTAATGTAATTGTTTCATCAGACGTTTCAAACTTGACCAAATAGTTGCCTGCTGCTAAATTATCTCCATAGATAGGCATGGAGTATCTTCCTTGAGACTGATAATTATTCACCAGCTTTTCCACCAACCTCCCCGCGGAATTATACATATTTGCCATCACCCAACCCGGTTTGCCGAGAGTGTATGCCAATGTTGTCGAACTGTTGAACGGATTGGGATAATTCTGTAGAATTCTGAAACTCTGGGGTAAGGCTTTGGTGTTTTCCTCCACCTTCAATGGATCATTGAAACGGAATATTTTGAAGGAGCTCTGATCGGCGACGTACACAATGTCATGTTCAACAAAAACACTCTTCATAAATCCGGGCTCATAGGTGTTCCAACCGGGAAAACGATAATGTCCGACAATCTCTGGATTTTCCGGATCACTGACATTTATAACTTCCAGTCCGGCATTCCCGACCAAAAAAGCGTGATTATCTTCTACATAAATATCCTCAAGGGAGTGTCTAAATTCGAGCGTACCTCTATTCAATGGATTAAGGGAATTTGAAACATCAAAGATATGCAATCCGCTGCTGTTCATAAATTCTGACTCGACAACATATAGTGTATTATCTACACATTCAACAGCAACGCCATCTCCCGGAAGGTCAATATTATCAACTTTCTCCAGCTCTGAGATGTTTACGGTTGCTACTCCCCAGAAACCCGTTGCAACGAAGGCATAATTGCGTTTAACTGCTATATCCAGTGGCTCACCATCAGTCCTGATCCAGGTGTTATTTATCAATTCTAATGTACTGACACATTTCATTTGTTACTCCTTTCCTAAAAAGTGTTTACACAAGCCAAAAACATCATCACACAATCAAATTTCTTGATATATCACTCTTGTAATATAGTAAGAGGAGTATAGGAATGCAATTTGTCATGAACTGGACTCACCTATCAATCTGTTTTAGTAGGAAAAATTTGTGTTTATAGCGTTTCTTATAAGTAATGCAAATTGTCTGTGTGGCACAGGCTATTTATTGCCCGGGTTTCATTATTTACAAATTTTTCATAAACATGTACATAAAGCATCTCTAAGATTTATTCTGTAAAGAAACATGGGCAACAAGTAGCCCATGCCACCCCGATCCAAAACGCATGTCTTTCAAGAAATGCTATATCGATAATATTTAGCTGAATCCTACTTTTTTGATATTTTGTCTGAGATCAAGGGATATTATTTGATATGAGAGAGTATAAAGAATAACCATACAACCAAAAGATTTGTATTTTTTTGCCATCGACATCCCGGTAAGCCATTTAATCTGTTACATTTAACCACGGAATTGCGATAGAATTTGTTTAACTGATATTCATTTGAAGATAGAGAGTAGCAATTTAATCTGCAGGGGTTGAAAACCTTCAACCCTGATGATAACTCTCGTTTTGCGAAATCAAGATCTTGGAGTATCTTTTGAACCGAATGAGTATCAGTCTGTTAAGTATTATCCTTTTGCTGTTTTTGGCAGAATCCGGCTACTCCTGGTATAGTAACCCTTATATCGAAAAAGCCAACCTCGATTTTCTCTTAATCCAACCCAACAACCGAGCCTTAGGCATGGGAAATGCCTTCGTTGCCCTCGCTGATGATGCCTCTGCGACATGGTGGAATCCGGCGGGATTAGTGAAAACAAAATCTTCTGAGGTGATGATTTCCCATACCTTCGAAGTGCCGCCGCCCATTGTTGATTGTTTCGACCACAGTTATCTTTTTATTGCACGAACAAAACCGCTCGATGAATCTACCGTGATTGCCTTAAGCGGAGTTCAGCATTTATGGGGGCATACAGAAAGACGATGTGAGCTTAATTCTGGTCAGAGCTTTAATCAATGGGATTATTCCGTGGCTTTTTCCTATGGAGTTAAAATCAATAAACAGTTCGCCACGGGACTTTCCGTAAAATATATAAACAGCCAAAAAGAAAGTGGGGGTGAATTAGCACAAATCAAGCATCTCGCTTTAGATGCTGGAATGTTGTATAATACTGATCAATCTTCATCTTTTAAACACTCATTTGGATTGGTAATACGCAATATTGGACCAAAATTCAGATATGGTGACAAGGAAGAATTCAAATCATTACCAACCAATCTCAATGTGGGATATGCATTAACCGCCATATCGAGAGTTGGACCTACAAATGTTTTGTTTGATATAAATAAACGTCTGAACAAATTACAGATGGATACATTTTTTCGGAACTTCACTTATCATATGGGGATTGAAACATGGTTGGATGATGTATTCGGAATTCGCGTTGGACAGTGGTTTGACAATATAGAGAGAGATTCGACTCTCTCACTTGGAGCTTCTCTCCGGATAAAGAAGCTAATTAAAACCAAAGAAGTTCAAATTGATTTTTCGCGCTATTTTCCCGGAAGGAAGCTAACCGGATACTCCAGTGTAGGCAAGTATGCATTTTCACTTGGCATTAGCCAATCTGCGAGTAGTTGAATTACATTTGATCTGGAGTGCTCAAGCCGTGCTTGAGCTTTAAGCGATCAAGCGAACTAATTTTAAAAATATTTGAGAAGTTATTAACAAATAGCTCAAGCATGGCTTGAGCACTCCGGTGATTTGATAAATCAGTGTAAAATTCAGAGTACTCAGGCGTGACTTGAACTTTCACCGATCATGTGAACTTATTTTCAAAAAGCTCAAGCATGGCTTGAGCACTCCTGTTATTAGATAAACTTGAGCACTCCGAACTGACTACCGATCCAACACCAACCTGAATCCCACACAATCGCAACTCCAATCGGGATCGTTCTGGGCTCTTTGAGCGGAGCGATGGTACCTCTCATTCATGTCGTATGCTCCTCCTCGTCTTACGCAATATCCATTACTTCCTTCGTCTACCCAGGGTGATCCGTCATCGGGAGCATTTTCATAATTCTGATGCCAGCTGTCCTCACACAATTCCCAAACATTACCACTCATATCATATAGTCCCCAGGCATTCGGCAGTTTGGTGCCAACTTCCCTGAATCTTCCCCAGGAACTATATTCAGGAAAGTTAATGTACATGGGATCATCTCCCCAATAAAACCTTGTGGTTGTCCCGGCACGACAGGCATATTCCCACTCCGCCTCCGATGGAAGGCGATAATTGAGGGCGGTTCGAGTCAGAAATTGAGAATGAATCTCGTCCCATGAGAAATTATATGCAGTCTGATTTTCGCCTCGACCATTATACCATCGTCCTTGATTTTCCTCACCTGCAACAGCTTCCCACTGTGATTGAGTCACCTCATATTTTCCCATCCAGAAACCACTTTTGAAGGTCACCTCATGACGTGGGCGTTCAAAATCATCACCATCCTCATCAAATCCAGTTCCCATTGTAAATGAACCGGGTGGTATCCAGACCATTGTAATATTGACGCCATCAACCAATTCAAATCCAAGGGCTTCGCCAACCTGAAAATCTCTGGTGATAAAACTGAAAAGTGGAGTTTCTGTCAGGTGATCATGATCATCTCGGGCTACTATCCGCCAGAAATATTGGGTGTTGTGTTCCAGAAAGGGGAGTAAATAAGTCGTACTGTCCTGATTTTTATTGATTGCGTGGGGAGTATTCAACCCTTCAATGAGAGTCTCGCCAAAATAGACATCATATCTCAACGGATCACCTTCAGGATCGGAACACGACCAACTCAGCTTTACATCTATGGTTTGTTCGGTCGATCCATCCATAGGGAATATGGGGGAAGGGACTGATGGTGCTGAGTTTGTGGGTCTTGTTATGCGATCTTTCTCGCAACCGATGGAGAAGATGATCACAATTGCAATTAGGAAAATATGTTTCATCGTGACTCCAAATATCATCTATAACAATGCTCGAAAGTATTTTCGTATTATTAACCGGAGTAGCGAAGCTTGCTTCGCGCTATAAATGTTATGGAAAGGCGCGAAGCAAGCTTCGCTACTCCAGGCACTGTTATATATACAAAATAGTACTTCTGAAACACAAATGCAAGTTGGACCTGTTTATGTTCTTCAAACATCTCACCCTATTGGAAACAACAGTTTAATTATATCAATCGCAAAAAGATAGAACTTCATCTTGACTTAAAGTTAGGCATGTCATATCTTGTTTGCATATCCAAACTTTATTTGAACGGTAAACAATTTGTAAAAATAATACACATTTCAAGGAGGTAGAGAAATGAGGATTTGGGTTCGGTTTTTAGTTCTATTTATTGTTGTAGGGACTTCAGTTATCGGTGGGGATGCTTTCGCGTTGTCGAGCAAAAATCTCTATGAACTTAAATGCGGCAGGTGTCATGTTGCGTTTGAACCATCGGAGTTCACGGCACAGGAATGGCCGGGTATTGTCCGGTCTATGAAAGCTCAGGCTGCACTGACCGCTTCGGAAACTCAAGAGATAACGGAATATCTCGTTAATGCAAGCCAGGGTGAAGACTCAGAACACTCTGGAAACCGCCCAAGCTTTGGCGGGTATTTGTATACTGAATATTTCCAGTCTCCAAAAAAAATCAAGAACTTCGATATACATTATCTGGCTTTTCACATATCCGGCTGGGCAAGTGATAATATATCCTATTTTGGTGAGTTTGAGCTTGAACATGGTGGTAAAGGTGAAGATACTTTTGTCGAGCAGGCATTTCTCGACTGGTGGGTCAGACCGACAACAGCTGTAAAGATCGGTGCAATGCTGACACCGTTCAACCGCTTCGATGAATTCCACGATCCACTGATGAATTACCTCATTACCCGTCCACAGGTTTCGCGCGAACTCGGTGTGAGTGCGTGGAAAGAGGTTGGTGTTGACCTGCACGGATATTTCAATATTGCAGATACTGGCGTTCTATCTTACGACCTATATACGATAAATGGTCTTGGGGAAGGTGATAATTTACGTAAGAGCCGTCAATACCGTGACAATAATGAGTCGAGGGCTTTCGGGGGAAGAGTTAACTACGTCTTCAAGGACATGCTTGAGGCTGGAGCATCAATGTATCAGGGTGCCTGGGACGATGAAGCCGACTACAACTTGTCGATGTTTGGCGCGCATCTGATGATGCAGACTCCATTTGCGGAAATATTCGGTGAATATACCCAGGCAACCTCCGAAAACCCCGGTGATGTCGGTGACGGCGAAATGTCCGGATATTTCATTCAAGCTTCACGACTGTTCAATGGCGCATATCGCCCGACTGTTCGCTACGGCATGCTGGATTACCTCGACGAAGGCGACAAACGCGGTCGCGATTCCGACAATGGCAACAAGGATTTAACAGAACTGGCATTAGGTTTGTCTTACTATCCGACATCCAAAGTCGCTTTCAAATTTGAATATACGATATTCACCGAGGGCGACCGGATGGAAGAAGTTGACAACAATCAGATTGGGCTTCAGGCGGCGGTGAAGTTTTAGATTTTGAACCTGTGCTGGGGGAGTATAATTATTCTCCTCTGTGCAATTTTTATGTTCACAATTTCAAGGTGATTTATGATCGCCTTGAAATTGTCTCCTCTTTCCATAGTGTCGTCAAATTGGAGCGACCTGTTTCAAATCCCCAAAAATAGTCTCTATCTATACGCCTCTATAGACATGCCTTCTATTTAAGATTATATTTAGAAAGCTATGTGTTTTTATGGTTTAACTTGAAGTGAGAATTGTCATGCTAAAAAGAACTCTATTTTTCGCCGTGATTATAGCAATCACAGCATCCCAAGTGCTTGCCCTAAACTTTGATCCCCCCTTAAATGAGGGGGTTGAGTTCCCCGTTACGAGAGTTGACGAAGTTAGTGAGGTCGTAATGATGGTTATGGAAAACGATGATCGTCGGCCTTCAAGAATTTTGTTCGGAGAATTTCAAAATCAGGTATTCAGTGTTAATCCAGCACAATTTCAAATTGAGCCAGGTCAGCGGATTGAGGTAACTTTCACATTTGAACCTCGAGAGGGTGGAGTGGTAGAGGAAAGGGCCAGGGTTACAATTGCGACAGCGAACGGGAATATGGAAGTGAGGGAGTACCCGATTAGCGGTGAAGGATTTGCCGGTTTTCCTGAAATTCGAGTTGACCCAATGGATATTGAGTTGGCACTTGGTGCACTGGGTGAGCATGTTGAAGAGATCGTGTCTATTTCAAATGGTGGACTTGCGGATCTGGAATTTCAGATTGAATTAGATGAAGATGTTGAATGGCTATATGTTGAGCCAATGCAGAGTGTTGTTGAACCTGATGAAAGGATGGAACTGACTGTATCCACCACAGATTTTGTGCCGGCGCAGGGGGAGTACTTAACCAGAATCCGTATCCACTCAAACGATCCTGAACAGGAATTAGTTGAAATGACAGTGCAGTTTAGTGTGGGTTTTGAACCGACACTGACATTAGATCCGGGTATGATCGAAGAACAACTCGGCATAGATGCAAATGTAGAGATCGCCATTGAAGCAACAAACACAGGCGATGCGGAATTAGCGTTTAATATTGAGCGGAAACTTATCGGAGATCAAAACGCCGCCCCGTGGGATGAAAGATATAATGTGAATTATCAGGAACACCTGGAAGACAATGGTTTGCAGGGAGTGGTATTTGCTGAAGGTTCCTTTTTCGTAGCCAGTTCAAATGGAAATGGTGAAAGGGGGAAGATCTACGAGTTAACACCCGAGGGTGAGGTCGTAAATGAGTTCGACCAGTTTGTCAATTCCCGTTATGGAATGCGTGATTTAGCCTATGATGGAAATCTGATGTGGGGTTTGGATAGTGGTGTTCTATATGGATTTACCACTGCAGGTGAATTGGAAACAACAATTGAAGTTCCCGATAATCTCAGTGTCAGATGTCTCGCATATGATCCGGACAACTCCATTTTCTGGCTAGGCAATATCACAAATGACTTTTTCGCAGTCGATCTTGAAGGAAACTTGATTCGAACCGTAGACAGAAACCGGGAACTCCGAGCATATGGACTGGCGTACTGGGGGGATGATCCGGATGGTTATTGCCTTTATGCAACAACTCCCGGGGTTGAGCAGGACATTACCATTAGTAAAATCAACACCGAAAATGGGGACTTTGAAATTGTTACCGAATTATCCTGCGGAAGTACTCGTCCGAGTGGGATAGCCATCACGAATAGATTTGATGCACTAAGTTGGGTGTTGGTCGCTCTTGTTCAGACTCCGGATCGCGTAGCAGTTTGGCAGCTCGACTCCAATCTCGACTGGTTTACCATTGAACCGGAAAATGCTGCGCTTGAAGCAGGAGATTCGCAAGACCTTACTGTCACATTAAATACAACTGGACTTCCGGAGGGCGAGTTTGAAGCTCAGTTCGTCCTCACTTTGGACAACGCCGGTGGTCAGGTAATTCTGCCAGTTGCCCTTACTGTTCAGGCTGGTGGAGTTCAGGAACGGGTAATTGAATTGAATGTAGGATGGAATATGGTTTCAACTAATGTCGTCCTTGAGGATGATGATATTTTTGTAATTATGAGTGAACTGGTTGAAGCTGAGCAACTTCTCCTAATGAAAGATGGATCAGGAAGATTCTACAGCCCTGCATTTGGTTTTAACAATATTCCCGGTTGGGATGTTGCATCGGGGTATTTGATTAAAATGAACGATCCAAGCGAGCTCACTTTAACCGGAATGCCTGTTATGTTCGATGAGCCTATTGATCTCGTGGAAGGTTGGAATATGACTGCATATTATCCGCGTGTACCTGTGGCTGATATGATTGCATTATTCGGAATTGTCGACCAGCTTATCATGGCAAAGGATGGGGCGGGACGATTTTACTCCGTCGATTTCAATTTCAGCAACATGGGTGACATGGTAGAAGGGAGCGGTTACCAGATAAAGGTCGAAGAGGATGTGGTGCTGATCTATCGACTCGAAGAGGAGGGTCAGCTAAACATGACTTCACCTCTGAGATCAGAAAATGATCTCCTAAGGCTATCTGACTCAAACATGAGTGTATTGGTATACTGTGAAAGTTCCTATTCAGGCAGTGTGAGCGCGTATTCGGGTGACTTGTTGGTGGGTACTGGTGAAGTAGTAAACGGAACAGGCGGATTGGCAGTCTGGGGTGATGACCCAACTACACCAGAGAAAGAAGGTCTTAAGACCGGTGAATCATTTGAACTCAGGTTCGGAAATCAATCCAGTTTCAAATCATATGAAACCTTACAGGGAAATGGATTGATATACGAGACCAATGCATTTACCGCCCTGAAGATAGAACAAAACCAGAACCTCCCCCAGGATTACTATCTATCCGAAACCTACCCAAACCCGTTCAACAACCGCACAACAATAAGCTACGGATTGCCGGAATCGGGTGAGGTTTCCATAGGCATTTTCGACCTGAACGGCAGATCAGTAGAAACCTTACTGAACCAGCAGATCACAGCCGGTCACCACTCAATTACCTGGAATGCTGAAGACATGGGATCAGGGACTTATCTGGTTAAGATGCAGGCTGGTGAGTTTAGCAACATCAGAAAAGTTGTTATGATCAAATAACTTCCTTATATTCCCCCCTGCTATCGCAGGGGGGGAACGAAAGGGGGGGGCTTACCCTCAACAGACGACAGATCGCGCAATGTATGGGCGATTCACGAATCGCCCTTTCTCTCTCCGAATTTCACTTAACATCACCTCAACTCCCATCTCTCCCTTGAATTCCACCTTTTCAAGATTATATTGACTTTTGTATGACTTCATCAGCAAAATTTCTAATAACTACGGCCGACAAAACCGCAGACGCAAGGCATTGCGTCTGTACAGATAATGAATAGTGTAGTTACGGATGACAGAAAAATACAAAAATAAATACAGAATTTCATCCGCTCGTTTAAATGGCTGGGATTATGGTTGGGTAGCAGCTTATTTTGTTACCCTCTGCACCAAAAAACAAGAGCATTATTTTGGAAGAGTCGTTCGAGATGAAATGCAATTGTCATTAATCGGAAGAATCGTCTATGCCGAATGGATGAAAACTCCCACTATCCGTCCGGACATGAATTTAGAATTAGGGGAATTCGTGGTGATGCCGAATCATTTTCACGCTGTTATTTTTATTGGAGATAATGAATTTAATCGGCATCCTGATCATTCAACTACAATACCCGCCAAAGAGTGTACAGACGCAATGCCTTGCGTCTCAATTTCCGCAAAAGAGCTCAGAGACGCAAAGCATTGCGTCTGTACATGGCAGAAAAACTCTGTTGAAACAGAATTCAAAAACTTATTTGCAGCTCAGTCAAAAAATCTGGCATCAATCATCCGCGGATTTAAAGCATCGGTAACAATAAATGCCCGTCGATTAACATCGGATTTCGGCTGGCAAGCTAGATTTCATGATCACATAATCCGAAATGAGAAATCGTTCGCGAAGATTTTGGAATATATAAAATATAATCCATTAACATGGGAAAAAGACAAATTTAACAAAATGGGATAAAAATCCCTGTAGTATGAGAATTGGCTGAAGAAACATAATAATCCAAATTGATCTTGCACATTAAATGCCCGTCAAAGAGTGTACAGACGCAATGCCTTGCGTCTCATAATTCCACCAAAGAACTCAGAGACGCAATGCTTTGCGTCTGTACAGATTCAATATCTCTCGGTTGCTGCTTTATCCTATATCAAACCTACCTGACCGCATAATACTTCCCTTCCTGATGATGAAACACAACCGCAGAAACCGAGCTTTCCGGACTCATCATCATACCTTCGGTCAGTGAAACACCTATGCGTTCTGGTTTTAGGAGGTCGAACAATGGGCGTTGGTCAGCGAGGTCGGGGCACGCGGGGTAGCCGAAGGATAGGCGAATGCCTCTGTATTTGGTTTTGAACTGGTAGTCGAGATCGGTATCCTGCGGATCGGGGATTCCCCACTCCCGGCGCATTCTTATATGTACCCACTCGGCGGTGGCTTCGGCGAGTTCGATGGCTACAGCCTGCAGGATCATTGAGTCGAGTAACCTGCCCTCGGCTCGCATTTCTGCGGCGCGATCAATAGTGTCTGTTCCTGATGTAGTTACGAATAGACCAATGGAGTCTCCGCCCAATCGTGGTGGACGAAGCCAATCTGCTGCACAGGTGCCTGTGTCTCCCTTTTCACGGGGGAAATTGAAGGTTACAGTGTCTATTGATCCCGGGACAGTGACTTTGATTATATCGGTGCCGGGGCTTGCCGGGAACCAGCGGTAGAGTGCTCGGGGGGAAAGAATTCCCGCTTTTCGACCTTCCGCTGCAACCGTTTTTATCCGTTTCTGGAGGTCAATCAGCTTTGTGTCGTTCGGGTCTTTCATTCTTGCTTTTAACTTCGTGACACCGAGGTGTTTTCCGAGCAGCATCTGGGGGTTGATCAGGTCAAAGACTTCGTCAAAGGGGAGCTCCTTAAGGATGTGCTCTTCGTAATCGGGTGGTTCGGGCACTTCGCTTTCTATCCACACGGAGGAGACAGGCTCTTTCTTTGCTTGAGGTTTCGCTGGTTTTACAGCTTTCGCTTTTTCCGTCCGTTTTACTGCATCAGCTTGTTGTTGAGTGATTAACTCTGCGAGTTTTTCCGGCACAACTATTTTATTAGCCAGACCCAGCCCCTGCATTGCGTCGGATGCGTAGAAGGTCGGGGATTCATATGCGGGAGCTATCTGGGTTTCAACAAATTTTTTAGTTAATGCAGCTCCACCGACCAGCATCGGCAGCTTGATCCCGGCAGCATTCAAATCCTCAGCAGTTGCTACCATCTGATGCGCACTGCGAACAAGTAAACCCGACAGCCCGATCATTGCGGGGTTATGTTCAGCAACAGCTTCAATCAGCTTTGCCGGAGGAACCTTTATCCCAAGGTTGATGATTTCAAAACCGTTGTTTGACAGTATCATGTCAACGAGGTTCTTGCCAATGTCGTGGACATCCCCTTTGACTGTCGCGATCAACATCTTACCCTTGATTGCCACTGACTCACCCGGTGGGAAGTACGGGCGGATGAAATCGACGGCGGCTTTCATGACCTCCGCCGATTCGAGAACTTCGGCTACAATAAGACGATTATCCCCGAACAGTGTCCCGACCTCATCCATCCCTGCCATGAGTGGTCCGTTAATCAGATCAAGCGGACTCATCTTTTCGAGCATTTCAGCGAGGTTGATCTCCAGTCCTTCCCGGTTGGCTTCGACAACAGCTCTCGATACCTTCTCAGGAGTGGTAAGTTCTGCCCATTCGTCTTCGGTCGATTGGGGTGATACATCCCGGAAGCGTGTGGTGAAATCCATGATTGATTTATTGTCACCGGTCAGGAGAAGGTTTTCTGCCAGTTTTCGGTCTTCGTCAGAAATGGTTGGGTATCGTTTCAAACCCTCTGTGTTCACGATTGCCAGATCAAGCCCGGCTTTTGCGCATTTATACAGAAAAACGGAGTTGACTACTTCACGACCTGCGGGAGGTAGTCCGAATGATACATTTGAAATCCCGAGTAATGTCAGGCAGTTTGGGAATCTTTCCTTTATCGCTTTGGTGCCCTGTATGGTTGCTTCGGCTGTGCCGAGATATGCAGGATCGCCAGTTGCAGCTGGGAAGACCAGGGGATCAAAGATTATGTCACCTTCGGGAATTCCGAATTCTGTAGTGAGTATTCCATGGATTCTCTCAGCGATCTCCAGTTTGCGCTCAACTGTCGTCGCCATGCCCTGTTCAGGATCTTCGTCGATAACACCACAGACGAGTGATGCACCATATTTTCGAGCCAGTTCCGCAACGTAGCGCAGGCGTTTTCCACCATCCTCGAGGTTGACGGAATTTATTGCTGGTTTTCCGCCGATATTCTTCAGCCCGGCTTCGACAACCTTGGGGTCAGTAGTGTCCATCATTATGGGGACACGTACCTTGCGAAGTAGCGGACGAAGCACTCCTGTAAAATCTTCGAGCTCGTCCCGGTCGGGATTGGCAACGCACAGATCAATGACCATTGCGCTCTTCTTAACCTGCTTACGGCCAATTTCGGCAGATGCATCCCATTTTTCCTGTGAGACGAGGCGTTTAAATTTCCGGCTGCCGATAGTGTTCGTTCTTTCCCCGACGAAAACGGGACGGTTGTCATCTTCAACGACCATTGCCTCAGCTCCAGCAAGGGCAGGAAAACGTCCGTCTTTAACCGGTATCCTCGGAGGAATGCCACGAATAACTGAGCAAACCGCACTGATATGTTCGTTTGATGTTCCACAACAACCACCGATGATGTTTACAAATCCGTCGTTGGCAAACCGCTCGATTATTTTGCTGAACACTTCAGGAGTATCTGTATACTTACCCTCTGTATTCGGCAACCCGGCATTGGGCCAAGCGGACACAGGGAAACGTGATATCTGTGAAAGTGTTCGCAGGTGGTCTGTCATTGCTGCGGGACCAGTTGCACAGTTTAAGCCGATAGAGAGGAGATCAAAATGGCAGATGGAGTGGTATAAAGCCTCGATGTTCTGCCCGGCGAGCATCGTCCCGTTGGGTTCAATGGTCACAGAAACTGAGACAGGAGCTTCGCGATCAAGATCTTTCTGAGCTGTCTCAATCCCGAACAATGCTGCTTTCAGGTTAAGCGTATCCTGAGTTGTCTCGAGAAGCAGTATATCGGATCCTCCTTCGAGTAGGCCTGAAGCATAAATTCGGTATACTTCAACGACTTCATCAAACGTAATTCCACCAGTAACAGTTATCGGTTTGGTTCCTGGTCCCATTGATCCGGTAACAAATACGCGTTTGTCCATTGCATATTCAGCAACAGCTCGATTTGCCAGTTGTGCGGATTTGCAGGCGATTTCTCTTGAACGCTCAGCAATACCATATTCAGCCAGAACTGTTGGCGAGCCGTTGAAGGTGTTGGTGAAGATCAGGTCTGAGCCAGCTTCAATGTATAAGCGATGTAGTTGAACAACCATGTCCGGGGCATGAACATTAAGCATTTCATTGCACCCGCTGAACTCCTCCCCTCCGAAATCTTCATCTGTCGGATTCATCCATTCGAGGGCGGTTCCGGTGGAACCGTCAGTGGCAAGGATTCGCTCTTGTAATAATTGTTTCAGAAGAGCTTTATTTTTGATATCTTCTTGTCGATTAATTGCCATTGTTTACTCCTGTGGAACTAAAATCTTGCGACCGTAATCGCTTTCACGAAAGATGTCTATTACTTGAAGTGCCAACTCCACTCGCCCGAAAGGCGGCATAATGTAAGCGCCTTGAGCTTTCGGAGCTGATTTGATTAGAGTTTCGGCCGCTATTTCAACACCTATTTTTGCTGCTTCTTCGCGGTCGGTCACAGGCTTCAATCGATCTCTTATCGGTTGGGGTACTTCCATGCCAGGTACTTCGTTATGGAAGAACTCGGCGTTTCTAAAACTCGCCAGAGGCAATATCCCGACTAAGATCGGAACCTCCGGAATATCTGCTTTTTCTACAAAATGGAAGAAGATTTCCTCGTTGAATACTGGTTGTGTCAGAACATAACATGCACCGTTATCGATCTTTCGATGCAAACGGTCTATTTCAAGATCAAGATCAAGTGCCCCGGGGTTCGCACCACATCCAAGCAGGAGTGCTGTCGCATTTGGTATTGGGTTCCCGGCGAGGTCGAGGCTGTGGTTCAGGTTATCACCAATGTGAATCAAACCGATAGCGTCAACGTCGAAAACCGCAGTCGCCATTGGATAATCCCCTAATTTGGGGGGATCTCCCGTTATGCATAGAATATTATTGATGCCCATTACTTCAGCACCAAGTAAATCGGACTGAATGCCGAGAATATTGCGATCGCGACAGGTGTAATGAGGGAGGACGTCCATGCCTGTTTCTGCTTGTATAGACTGAGCGAGTACCATTGCAGAAAGTCTTGCTGAAGCACGAGGACCATCGGGAATATTTACAATGCTAACGCCATTTTCCTGAAGTTTTTTTACATTGCGGATTATCCGCTTTATCGAAGGGCTACGCGGTGGATTCAATTCAACAGAAAAAACAAACTGATTATCATCAAATGACTTTGCAAGCTGTGACATTTCCCGATAGGGTTTTATAAAGTCAGTTCTAAAATCGCGAGGTTTAATTTTAACAGCAACCGGAATTTTTACTTTTGACAGCTCAGGCGATATCGCCCGAATAGCCGCTTCCATTGCTGAAATATGCGCTGGAGTCGAACCACAACACGCACCAACAAGTTTAACACCGTTCTGGATGAGACGTTTCGTATATTCAGCGAAATATTCTGGAGTCGAACGGGTAATAAGACGGTCTTCAACCCATTCGAGTTCACCAGCGTTGGGCTGGATTATAATCGGATGATCAGTGTTCTCAAGCAATACCTGTGATGCTTCAAGCAGCTTATATGGACCGATAGAGCAGTTAATGCCGATTACATCTACATCGAGGTCATGAAGTTTTGCTGCAAACAGGGGGAGTGTCGTTCCATAGGCACTTTCGTTCCACTCTGAGAGTGTAAATTGCGCAATTACTGGGAGATCACAAACTTCGTGAACTGCCTTAACTGCCTGCACCAATTCTCCCGCAATTGCCATAGTTTCAATGATAATAAGGTCAACTCCACCCTCAACGAGACCTCGAGCCTGCTCGGCGAAGGCTTCTTTGGCATCTTTAATATCCAGGGTACCGAGTGGCTTGAGTCTTCTGCCGAGAGGTCCGATGCATCCGGCTACGAAAGCATCATGTCCGGATTTTTCCATGGCGCTTCGAGCAATTTTTGCTCCGGCTTTGTTGATTTGTACAACAGTTTCAGCCAGACCGTGGCTTGAGAGTTTATGCCGATTTGCCCCATAGGTGTTGGTGGAGATTATTTCAGCTCCTGCCCGGAGGTAATCGGAATGCACCGCTGAGACAATTTCCGGACGGGTGGTATTCAACTCATCGTAGCATTGGTTAGTATAAACACCACGGGAGTATAATTCGGTTCCCATCGCACCATCAAGTAATAATGGTGCACCTTCCAAGCGTCTTCGAAAGTCTTTTGTGTTTTTCAAGAAACTGTTGTTCCTTTCATTAATTCAATAAATCTGATTAATTGTAACCCTCAGACATCCTGTTTCTACTAAAGATATTACGAAAAGCGATTAGTTCGGGTTGACAGTTTTGTAAATATAAATAAAGTTAATGGAAAAATAAAGGCACGAGTTTATCGTGCCTTTAGAAAGAGATTTAACAGGTAGTGATTAGATGTTAAATTTTCATCCCCAATCCAACCCGCCAGGTAGTGCCAAGGTCATTTTCAAAGGGCGTAATCGCGAAATCCGCGTTAAACTGATTAAAAATAAATCCCAATCCACCGCTAAAATTTCGGCTGTCGTGACCTGCCATGTAGCCAGCTCGGGCGTATATTCGATCTGACCAGTTACTTTCCAATCCGAAATGATAATACTTATGTTCTTCTCTCTCAGCTATCCCATCAATTGCAAAGATTAAATTGACAGGTCCTACCTGGTAATCTTTAGACATTCCGAGTCGATAGGTTGTCGGATAAGCGTCATCTCCGGGACTTTCAAAACCAGCATTAGCTATAGAGAAACCAAAGTTAAAGTCATCGGTTTTAAGGAGAACTCCTAAATCGAGAATGTTCCAGACATCCAGACGGTCACCGAATATATCTTCGTATCCGCCTTTGTAAACAACTCCAAAAGATAGTTTTTCCGCAGGATGGTAAGCAATTCCCGCGCCGAGTACTACCTGCCTGAGTGTGAATTCTCCCTGTGGATCACCGGGACGGTCGCGGACCTCAAATCCCTCTATTCCGTGATTAACGTAATAAGCGGCAACACCTCCCCAATCTGTCTGTAGATGTGCTCCACCGAAGCTACCACTGCCATCTTCTATCCACTTAAATCCCTGAAACCAGAAGCCGGTATGACTCTGACCTATGTGAGCTGGATTCCACCAGGCAGCAGAGGCATCACGAGCATGGCTGACGCCGGTTTCACCCATTGCGATTTCACGTGTGCCGTTTGGAATAGACATAAAAGCCCAGCCTGTTGCAGCATTAGAATATGTGCTGCTAAGTCCCATCAGCAATGTGCAAATTATAAGAACTCTGATCGAATTCATAGTTTCCTCAAAATCCAAAAATCCAGGTTAAAATATGTACGCCGTCAGCAGATTCATTTTCAAGCAGAAATGCATAATCCAGCGCGACGTTAACATGCCGAACCATCAGGTCGAGACCAAATCCAAAGGTAGGAGCGAATCCCTGATAACCCGCCCTGAATGCCATCTTATTGTCGTTGAAGTAGGGACGGCGATACTCGACTCCGAACAGGGGTTGAAATGCATCATCATCATCTCCTATTATTTGAGGATATGTCACAATGTCTGATGCGATTGTTAAATCCTGTATGGGGTCCCACGCTGCACCTATCCTGATCTGGGTTGGAAGAGTATCTTCTTTTTCTCCGGTATCATCACCCCAGACATCACTAGTTTCCCAGGTTATTTTGCTTCCGAGATCTCGTATTTGAAGACCAAACCTGAGATTACTCAGCGGCACAACCTGCATGCCCAGATCGACACCCAAACCATTGGAGAAGAGTGTTTTATCATCTTCTTTGACTTTCGGAACTGCGTTCATCATCCACTTTATCGAAACACCTATAGAGACAATATCATATGGCATCAGCGAGAATGTACCATGAAAAAGATTGTCTGACCAGGTGAAAGTTTCGTACAGCTCACCATTGGAATCGCGTCCTTCGATATCTCCTGTTCCTGCACGCAGTATTCCGAAAGCAAGTCCTGCTTTAGTTTGACGGACATCATGTTTAGCTCGCAATTTTCTCATTTCCGGCTGAAGCGGCATCGAGATTCCTGCATACATCAGGCTTCGATCAATCGATAACTTCCGGTAGCTCAAGGTTGCCGTTTTCGAGGTTTGGTAAGGTACTGCTGCCGGGTTGTAGTACCAGTTTGCTCCGCTCGATGCCATTGCAACACCAACTCCTCCCATGGCAACCCGGTCTGCTCCAAGCCCCATTCTTAGGAAATAACCAGCCTGACTGCCCAATTGCTTTGCGTTTAGGTTCGGACTGAGCAGGAAAATCCCAATTAACAGAAGTAAAACAAAGCGTAAGGTTTTATTTATTAAAAGCATTCTATCCTCTTTTTGATGCAATTCCAGGAATTGCCAATAGTGGTGTCAGTCGTCCTCGTCTGACCCTTCATGCATAGTTCGGATTGTCAGGTAGGACACATGACAATACTAAATTGGGGTTTAATCAAGAACCATAACTTTTCCCCACCAGGTATTACTGCCTACCTTTACCCGATAGAAATAAACACCGTTTGCAACAAGATCTCCATCACTGTCCCTGCCATCCCATTGAATTGCGCCATATCCGGACATCTCATTCGTTCCTCCACCGGGGAGTAACATTGAACCTGAGCTGTAAACAGATTCCATATTGAAGTTCATTATTTTCAGTTCGGCACTTATAGAAGATGAAGCTGGAACCTGAAACCGGGTTAATTGCCCTCTTTTCGGAGAGAACGGGCTTGGATATGCATATGTGTTCGGAGT
The DNA here is from genome assembly GCA_018644935.1 of Calditrichota bacterium. Classification (GTDB taxonomy): domain Bacteria; phylum Electryoneota; class AABM5-125-24; order Hatepunaeales; family Hatepunaeaceae; genus JABGPL01. The sequence continues at coordinate 41,949 of JABGPL010000002.1, forward strand.
GCCGTCGACTCCAGCTGGTTTAAATGACCGATGTATGCGCCATGAAAATGTACCGGTGTCATGGTTGAATCTACCTTCAGCAAGTCCAGCGTTTGTGCCGACCCAGATGGCATCGCTGGTTTCTTCCCACACAGCCGAGAAGAAATCGACGTTTCTGAAGTTTTCACCAGTTGTCGGATCATAAATTTCATCCAGTGGTGCCCACGTATGACCGAGATCCTGACTGAACCAAAGAGCTCCATCTGCGGCTGCATATACCGTGCTGTCTCCACCAAAACCGATGTTGTGAACGTGCAATGGCCCATATCTGTCAATCAGATATTCACCGGGCTGTAGTTCGGTCGAGTCCGACAATGCAATTCGCCATGAAGCACCATCGTTTTCCGACACAGATAGACCGTAGTATTCTTTTGGATCATTTGCCTTCCACGTAGCTGCCCAGATGTTGAAGTGATCTGGAATCGTCGGAGATTTTTGTGCTGCAAGTGCGGTAACAAAGTTACCGGAGATGTGTCCGGGATCTTCATGAAATGCGAAAGCTTCCCAGTTCAATCCTTCGTCAATTGACCGGCTTATACCACCCGCAGTTCCAACCCAGAGTGCGTCTTTGACATAAATAACACTGAAGCCTCTATGGTTCAGATTATGTAATGCTGTGAATGACTGGCCGTCGACTGTCACCAACTCCCACTCTTCGCTTCCGTATCTGAGTCTGCGCAATCCCCCGCCCCAGCTTGTTATCCAGACCGATTCCTGTGAAAGTGCAATATCGTATGTTACATTCTGGACATTAGTTGTTGTGGGAGCATAATCTTCAGTGTCTACTGGATCTACTGGCTGTGGGAGCCATATCCAATCTTCCCCTCCATTTCGGGAGTATCCAACCCCGCCACCGGCAGGCAACGTTCCCGCACTTGTTTTTTCGCTGAATGCAGTTGCTGCCCAGATAATTGAATCGCTGACGGTTAATGCTGAAATCCCACCGGTACCAATCGCATCGCCGCTTCTGATGTTAAACCAGCCCTGACCACCCAAGTAGTATTGAGCAATCCCGCGACTTGTTCCCATCCATAATGTTCCATCATCTGGAAGGATGTCAATTATTGAGTTTGATGGCAGTCTTCCCTCCGGATCTGGAGATGAGTCAAGTTCGAAATATCCGGGGAGCACCGCTGCATTTGAAATGCCAAACAGGAGCAGCACTGCTACGAGGGAAAGTTTATTAAATGATTTCTGTTTCAAAGCTGTTCTCTATTTTTGGAAATAGCCCTTATTAATCGATGAAAATGGAATATATCCAGAGGGGTCATCCGGATTATTCTTCCGATTTATAAATTGTTCATCATCATATGCAAAGACCAGATCCGTTGAAAGCGTTTCGCCACTATTACCGGCTCGGTCTGAGGGTGTCCAATTGAATGTAAAAGTCACGTCTGTAGGATTAGTTCTGTTCGCACTGAAACCCGCTCTATAAAATCCATCCCCTGCTGTAGAATCTATGTCTACACCATCGTCGAAATAGAAACTCTGCCAGGGATCTCTACCTTCTCGTGGCAGGAAAACGAAAAGTGAATCAAAGTCATTAACACCTTGGTCATCCCTGACCTCAATATCAAAGTGAAAGAAAACTGTTGTTGTGTCTTCTCGAGGAATCCAAACGGTGTCTGGTCCACTGAAATTTACAATCTCCGGAGGCAGGTTCTCAAATTGGCATGCAATTCGGTCACTGTAAACCCACTGCGGAACTTGACCCTGAGACAGTACATTATCCATCGTTCTGTATACTACCTGATATGGACGATCGTGAATCCCTACAGCCATTTCCGGGAATGAAACAATAGTCCATGTTGAGTCATCCATCCTTTCCATAGGGTATGACCTGAATCCTGAAATTTCCAGTTCAGGTTCTGTCAGTACAAGTTCAGTTCGGTTGACATCGGAGAATCCATCGGGATCACCGATAATTGCAGTGAATGTATCACTGTTACTGCCACTTGCAACAAACGGTGGCGTCTCGTGGCGAATTACAGCAGGAGGAGAATTTTCACTCACTGAAACTTTGACATGCAGGGAATCAGGTGGGGGACCAGTCGTAAATACAAAAGACAAGTTATAATCACCTCTGCGTGGAGCAAATTTGGAATTGATTCGCCTGGAAAAAATACCATCTCCAGGAATGATGTCGCCGCTCTTTGAGTCTGCCCAGCCATCCGAATCATTCCAGGTTCCCAACCCACCGTCATCGTAGAGCCTGAAATGAGTATTACTTCCTGATTCGCCTTTAATAAAGCAGATCATAGTTTTATCGGCTGAAAGATCTCGAGGTATTACTTGAATTTCGATCTGACGGTGTTCTTCAGATTCAAAAACCCATAAAAGATCGAGTGTTTTCGCGGAAATGCCTGTTGCTAAACCGACAACCTGAGTGGTGGGTTCACAACCGGAAACTAAAATGGATAGTATAAACACAATCGATAATAACGCGGATGCGCCTGCCCAAGGCGGCTGGTGCGATTGATTAAATAATCGATTGTGAAAAGATTGTAGTATTTTCACAATAGTGATCTTGTTGTATTTGAACAAATTGTAGAAGGTCATTGTTTTAACCAATATGACCTTTGAAATGTTCCGGAATTGCGTGGATTTGAGTTTCACAGACATTCCTGACTCGTTAGCGTTTAAAAGTCTAATAATAACGGCATATTCAACTGCCGACCGAAAGAAAGCTTTTCGGTATGTTTTTGATAAAGTAAAAACTCTAACGAACTTGCCCGTTAACCTCAAGATAAGGGATTGAAGAAATGCGTAATCCTAAAGATAAAGAAAATTTACTTTAAAAACAAGATATTTCAGATGTTCTTCATTAAATTCATATCAACTTCAATAATCTGTTGATAAAGCACTTGAAACTTTCCATGCTCAAAATCCTCATGAAAATGAGCACCGAACCACTTTTCATATGAACAGCGATCATTTACAATATCCAGAAAAATAGATGTTGGGTCGTTAGTTTTTTCAAACCACTTCATAAAAGATGAAACCACTTTTTTGGGCAAAGTATGGGTTAAAATGTAATCCACTTTATTGTCGAATTTTTCCAGATTTTGAAACGCATGCTCCATTTCCTCAGGAGATGGAATCTCGCTTTCCCACCATGATATTCCTGGCTTCCGTGCGAATTTATCTATCGAATCAGCACCTCCCATAACAAAAATATCTCTATTACCCATTCGGTAAATCTCACCGCGCTTCAGATGCCAGATATTCTCACTTACCTGTCCGGCCATTCCTCCCTGAAAACTTACTTCAGGCATCTCTGATAATCTTGAGTGATTCTCATGGTTTCCATCTATGAAGGCGACACGACAATTTATCTCATCGAATAGCTTTATCCAATATCGCTCTGTATTATTGGGTTCATTGCTCCAGATAAAACCGAAGTCACCGAGTATGATAAGAAGATCTTCTTTATTCAGTTTGTTTTGTTCAGGCCAATTCTTCTCAGAGAGTTTCTCAGCTGAAAGACCACCATGAGTATCACCTGTTAGAAAAAGTCTCATTGGATATTTGCGTCAGAAGAAAGATTTATCTTTATTTTTAGGCTATCTTCGACTTGCATCTTAAAATCAATGTACAGGCTGGTTTCAACCTTTACCGTTTCAAAGTCGATTATATTATTGCCGGCAAGAATATTTAAAACATTTGATCCGGATGGCAATAGAATATGGAATTCAACCAAACAGTTTTTGGAATAAACTTCAACTGAAATGAATTCATCTTGCATTTGATAGATATATTTGAGCCAACTTTCAGATGCTGCGTACTCAACTCGAACCTCAGCATTTTTTACACCAGCAGCAGACCATCTTGGCGAAAGGTGTACTTTGCTGAAGGTCGAGTTTTTGTCGACAACACCAGCCAGTCCTTCCATCAAAGCATATAGCATCGCACTCGATCCCCAGCCGTCGGTTGGTTCGGCTTCGGGACTGGTGCTGGTTTCGACACTGGCTGCTGTGCCGTCCGGGAAATACCATAGATAGGTTTCGTCGTGCTCTGAGATTATTTTATAATATCTTCCGAGAATGTCGACACCATAGGCTTCAAAGCCATGCTCGAAGGCAGCTCTGGCAAGTTCACCTCCGACAAGGGGCATAATGCCACCATTTGCATAGGCTCCCTCAACGAGGAGTTCCTCACCGAAGAAACCTGCCGGAAATGGTGGTTCTATTGAAAACCATTCGGCAAAGGCATCCGTTGTATCCCGGCGCTTCTGATATTCCTTAAGGATTGAAACTGCCATCTCGTGTGATGTTACCCCTCGGTTAATGTCCATTGGGTTGCTGAGACTGAGCTGGTTGTTCTCGTCAACTTCAGGAAGATCAAGCGGGGTTAATTTCAAGAAATGTCTGTAGAAAGTACCGTTCCAGCAGAATTTGTTCATATTTGTTTTAAGCTCTTCTGCTCTATGGTGCCACTCCTGTGCTTTTTCAGGAAAGTCAGCGAGTTCGTTTAAATCACCGACAATATGGAACGCTTCATAATAACCGCTGTTATCACCGTGCATTATTCCCCAGAACGTATCCTCGTCTATCTGGAATTGCAGCCAGTCATGCTTTCCGGCCGAATAAGCAAAATCCCAAGTGTCTATGGTATACGCGCGTTTGACAAGACCGTGTTCCGCATCCCACCGGTGGGGATGACTCAGTATGTAGTTGAGGGCTTTTTCCAACTTAGGCAACAGGTTAATGAACCATTCATCATCACCAGTTGCCTGCCAGGTGGTGTGTGCAGCTTTTACAAACCGGAATTCAACATCGGCTTCAACAGGAACGCGAACATATTTAGTCCAGTTTTCGCGTTCACTCGGTAGTTTTTCAGGAAAGGTCGTGAAGTAGTCAAAGACACGTCCCGAGTCAGATTGATTCTCCGCGAAATGGTCAACGACGCTCTTGAGATCCGACTCAAAATACTTGATGCCACGCATCATATCCGAGTAATCCCTAATCCAGATTGATTTAGCATCGGGAGGTCGGTAACCACGGATTTTCTGTCCTTCGATGTTTACCTCAAGCAAGTCTTTCTCAAGAAAGGACTTTACTTTTGGGTAGAAGTTGTCAAAGATGGGGGAGCCGGTTTTTATGTAAACGTTGTTCAAGGATACCTCTAATGGGAAAACTTGTCAATTGTCGAAAAGTCCAATACCCAAGATAAACGCTAGTTATTGATATTTCCACCTTCAAAGAAACCGTTAGCGGGAGTTTCCGATGCGGGTGTGTAATTTTTTGAGGGACAAAGCTGATGTTTAGATTGTGTTCTGAGGATGTGTATCTATCAGCTATATTTTGTTTAATTAGTATTATATTATATGTACATATGAAAAAGCCGCTCTATTTGAAATCTTCAAACAAGTGTCGTCGGACCAGATACAATTCATTTACTAATATTTCTGAGTTTAAGTTTATGGACAAATACAAGACGTTAAGCGAAAATGATATCGAAGTGCGATATCATGGACAGGACGGAACATTTGCAGAGGAAACACTTTACACTGTATGGGAAGCAAGGACTTTTCTCAAAGACTATTTTGACATAAAAGAACAATTTCCCAAAATTAGAGTGGTTCTGACTCCGAATCGAGATGAATTTGATCGGCTTGTAAAGGATTGGCTCCATGTTGAAATCGAGAGACCTTCTCACCCTTCAAGGATGGCGCAGCCTCAAAGGACCGATTTGGTTGTTCTATCCCCATCAGCATATGATAAGTATTCCACTTTTGAGTATGTGAGTGACGAATACCGCCGGATTCTCTTCCACGAAATGACCCATATTTTTGAAGAGTATCTCTCACCGGATATTGAGGCATCTCAGAGGTGGTGGGGGGAAGGACTTGCTGTTTTCTTGTCGGGGCACTGGAAATTCGATGATCAATACAATTTCAGAAAACCCGTTCTCGATGGAATCCGGGAGAACGATATCCCGAACATCAAGGATATTCAATCGAATGTAACAAAAAGCTATGATTGGGGATGGACTATTGTCAGATTTATTGAAATTACATATGGCAGGGAAATTATTGTGAAAATTGTTAGGGAATGTAGTGATGGTAATGTTTTTGCAGAGTTGGGTGAGAATATTGGCAGATTCGAGAAGAACTGGAAAAAATGGCTCCTTGAAGAAGGTGATTCAATAAGTTAATTGAATATTCATTAGATTGTGAAACTTCTTGGAAGGCTTGATAGTTCATCTAAAGATGACTTAATTAAATTACAGTGCTCCGAATTTTCCAATATTACATGCTCGCAGTGTTGATCTTGTTTTTCACTCTGCCCGAGAAGCTTAATGCACAGCCGGAATCAACCGAAGCTCAGCCATCGGAAGATATTCTGAAGCTGGTTCCCCCTCCGGTAACATCTGAGCAGGACTCCCTCGATTTTTTAATCCTCCGTCCCGATCTTCTCAAACCTGAAGCGGTCATTGACACTACCGAGTCCGAAGCTGATCTCGACACTATCATAACCTACTCAGCTGAAAAAGTTGTTTTCACTTTTAATCCCAGAGCGACTAAACTAACCGGCGATGCCAAGGTCGCATATCGCGAAATGGCACTTGATGCAGGCAGCATTGATATTGACTGGAGTAATAACATGCTCCATGCCCGAGGATTGCTCGACACTATACAGATTGACAGCTCACTTGGTGGAGGGGATTCTATTATATGGATAGGACAACCTGAACTCGATGATGGACAACAGATTGTTAATGGCAGTAGCTTAACATATAACCTGAAGAGTAAGAGGGGACAGGTTATCGATGGGGATACAGAATTTCAGGATGGATTCTATCACGGTAAGAAGATAAAGCGGATCGACGCCGACACATACAATATTCGTAATGGATATTACACAACATGTGACGCAGAGAAACCTCATTACCATTTCTGGGCGAGGGATATGAAAATGGTGATAAAGGATAAAATTGTCGCCCGGCCAATATCTCTATTTTTTGGACCAACGCCAGTTTTGATTTTCCCGTTCGCCGTATTTTCCACTCGAGGTGGACGACAGTCCGGGATAATAATGCCTACCTATGGAGAGGGTGGTGGGAGCGGGAGATACTTTAAAAATCTTGGGTATTACTGGGCACCAAACGACTATTATGATGTAAAGGGGCGTCTGGATTTTTATGAAAAGTTTGGAATCTTGTTTAAAGCGGATGCTAACTATGCAAAACGTTATGTTCTCACCGGTGGCATTTCCGGCTCCTTAATAAACCAACAGAGGGATAACAAAGTTGATAGGCGGTGGGACGTTAAATTTGATCATAATCACACCATAACTCCGACGATGAAGTTGATTGCAAAAGGTAACTTTGTGTCTGATGGATCATATGTAAAGGATGTTTCACAGGATCCAAATGAAAGAATGAAGCAGACTATGCACTCTAATATAACCTTGAGCGAAAGCTGGGCGGGAACACCATACAGTGCATCCATCAACCTGAATTACACAAAAGAACTGAACACGGGGGTCGTAACGCAATCCCTGCCACGGGTAACCTTTGGACGAAGACGATCTACTTTTATACCTCTTCCCAAAGGAGGCAGCACAGATGATGCAAAATGGTACAACAAGTTCTATTACAGTTATTCCGGAAATACGGAACTTAGAAAGAACACTAATGCTGATGGTATTTCCCGACAGAGAGGCGGGATTAAACATAGCTTTGCGTTTTCATCCACACCGGATCCGTTGTTTCATATCGCGTTTACTCCCGGAGCATCATATAAAGAAGTGTGGTATGATGAGTGGAATGAGTATTTTAAGGGAACTGATGGGGTGGTTGATACAGTTAAACATGAGGATCTCCCTGATGGATTTGCTGCATTAAGGACATTTGATGCCTCACTGAGGATGAGTACAAAACTATATGGTCTGTTTAAGCCCAACTTGTTCTCGATTAAAGCTATTCGTCATACTCTGAGCCCAGGGCTTACAATGACCTACAATCCAGACTTTTCAGATCCGAAGTGGGGATACTATGATGTTTTTACAGATAGTACAGGTACAGAAACGAAATATAACAGGTTTGCAGGGGGAATCTATGGGGGTGCTCCAAGTTCTGAAAGAAGAACTCTTAGTATATCACTGGGAAACTTGTTTGAGTATAAATCTGTAAAAGGCGAAAAAGAAACCAAAGGTCAGCTCTTTAATCTTACCACGAATACCTCGTATAACTTTGCAGCGGATTCTCTTGGGTGGTCGGATATTAGCAGCGGTGTTACGATTCCAACACTTGGAGGGGGTAAAACGGGATCAGGATATCTTGAGGAATTTTCAGGGTTTACGCTCCGTTTCGATGCAAAGCATAGCTTCTATGATCTTGAAACAAATCCTTTGGACGGGGAAAAAATAGAGGTGAACAGGTTTGCTGATAACGGGTTGCGGCTTCTGAATTTTGCGCTTACAAGTTCTTTCAGTTTGTCTGCAAGTGGATCTTCATCAACGATTGATACTTCTGAAGCACCCATGTCAGAATCAATTAATGTTGAAAAAGATAGGTTCGATAGAGAAGAGTGGAAACCAAGTCCCGTTCCCTGGAAAACCAGTTTCTCCTTTCGGTATGCCGTGGGAAGGGAGGACCCGGACAATATAACCAAAACAATTTGGGCAAATATGAAGCTTGAACTTCAAGCGACAGAAAACTGGAAGGTTTCGTATAATGCCCGATTTGATTTTCACAATCACAGGGTCGTCTCAGGTGCAATTTCACTCTACCGGGATCTCCATTGCTGGGAAGGACAATTGACCTGGAACCCGGTTGGGGTTGGGAGTGGTTTCTTTCTGAAAATAAATGTAAAATCACCATATCTTCAGGATTTAAAGGTCGAGAAAAAAGAACGTGGCGGAAGTATCATCGGAGGTTAATTAGGAAAACTGATAGATAATTTACCGACAGCAATGCACGACTGCAATCGCATCAGCCGTGGTTTCGCACAAAAACACTTGATTGGAGAAGAAAAAATGGTTATATTATCTTGATTATGCCTAATTTGAAATCAACAACAAAGCTCAGCACAATGTTCTGCTTTATTGTCGTTGGATTTCTGTGGATTACATTCCCGGTATTTGCAGGTGGACTTGCAAAGTACGGTGGGGAATTCATGGCGACTGGCGGTGGAGCAAGACCTCTCGGCATGGGAGGCGCATATACTGCCCTGAGCGAAGATGCCTACGCAATTTTCTGGAATCCCGCAGGTTTGAACTCCATTCGTCATCCTCAGCTTGGATTGATGCATAGCGAGCGATTTGCAGGTGAAGTAGATTATGATGTCGCAGGAATAGCTCTGCCGCAACCGGATAATTCCGTTATTGGTTTTGGTATTATACGGTTAGGAGTAAACAATATTCCCTTTACCCGCCTGGAGAATCCTGGTGAGCCAATCTCTGAAGACAACCGAGTCGAAGTCGACAAAATTGTAACGGAGGGTGAATATGCATTTTATGCTGCTAAGTCAGGGCAATTCCGGAACTGGTCGTGGGGTGTAGCTCCGAAACTGGTCTTCAAACACATCGGATCTGAGCAGCAGGCTTATGGTCTTGGATTTGATGCTGGAATACTTGGACGACCAATAGAGAAACTGCCGATTACCGCCGGATTGGCGGTGAGGGATGTTTTGGGTACTGTTATTGCTTGGGATACCGGGCATACGGAAGTTATAGTTTCGACTATCAGGTTTGGCATTGCAGCAAAAATAAATCTACCAGCACTCGAAGCGAAGATAATCCCTGTTGCAGACGTAGATTATCGACTCGAGGCAATAGGTGAATCCAACGCATTTGCCAGCCATATAGGGCTTGAATACCTGATTCGGGATTCAATTGGTCTACGCATTGGCAGTGATGATGGAGAACTTACTTTTGGTGGTGGTTTGAACTTGAATCCGCTATCTATAGATTATGCATTTATCGATCATGATGCGTTGGGTGAAACCCACAGGGTATCAATTACCGCACATTGGAACCGGCATTAACGATCACCATCTGGTTGCGGTATTATTGTTGAGTGTGCAGTCAAGGGTCCTGACTTGACAGAAATAAAACAACACAAGTGTCAGGCAGGGATAACTGACATCACGATTTGGTTATTCTCCGACATATTGGTTTGCGGAATAGACAAAACGGAGTAATCAACTGCAGTGTTCTTTCTGCAACATCAGGCAGAATCTGCTTATGGAGTATATATGCCACGCAGTATGACTGGGTTTGGTTCAGGCAAAATCGACCGTGAAGGCAGATGTATAACTGTCGAGCTACGCAGCGTAAATAATCGTTTCCTCGAACTGAGCTTTAGACTTCCCCGTTCGCTGTATTCGCTCGAAAGTGAATTAAGGGATACACTCAGGTCACGTTTGCAACGCGGGAGAGTATCGGTCAGCGTTTCTGAAGAACGCAATCCGAATCACGTCCCCTCGATCCGAATAGATCGAGGTCGAGCAAAGAGCTACGCTGAAGCGTTGAGGGGAATGCAGTCTGATCTGGGGATTGGTGGGGATATCCAACTGGATCATCTGTTAAGTATCGGTGATTTGCTGAGCACTGAAGAGACTGATGATGACCGGCAGCAATTATGCGATATGACCCGTGAAGCACTTAGTATCGCTATTGATGAACTGGTTGAAGTCAGTTCAATTGAAGGGAAAAATCTCGGGTCCGATTTGCGGAGTCGCATGGACCAATTTCTGGCAGAAAAAGAAATTATCGTCAAACATATTGACGGTATGATAAACCAGTATCGTGATCGATTAACCCAGCGGTTGGAAGAAGTTTTAACCGACAATCGGATTGATCCAACAAGACTTGAAACAGAGATTGCCATTGTAGCAGACAAACTTGATATATCAGAGGAAATAGTCCGACTTGACAGTCATATAAGTTTGTTTAGTGAAACCCTCTCTAAAGAAAATGTTGTCGGTAAGAAGCTTGGATTCATTTTGCAGGAAATGGGGCGAGAGACCAATACAATTTCATCCAAAAGCTGGTTGGTTGAAGTGTCACAAACAGCCATTCGTATGAAAGAGATTCTTGAACAAGTTCGAGAGCAGGTGCAGAATCTTGAATAATCGCGGACAACTATTCGTGTTGTCGGGATCTTCCGGTGGTGGAAAAACCACAATCATTCATGAAGTTTTGAGTATTCGCAAAGATTTTGTTTTCAGCGTATCTTCAACTACCAGAGAACCGCGAGAACACGAAAAGGAAGGCGTCGATTACCACTTTCTGAAACGTGACGAATTCTTAAAGCGCAGAGATGCCGGAGAGTTTATTGAATGGGCAGAAGTTCATAAACATCTTTACGGAACTGAGCATCGACAGATTGATAAAATGCTTGAACTGGGGCAAAACGTAATTCTGGATCTCGATGTTTATGGTGCGAGCTCTATACACGATCTGTTCCCGAATGCAGTTCTGATTTTCATCTTTCCACCTTCAGTAGAAGAGCTGCGAAGAAGATTAGAAAATCGAGGCACTAACACACCAGAGCAGATTGAACTAAGATTATCTCGATATCCATTTGAGAGAGCAAGAGGGGAAGCCTATCCTTACCACGTATTGAATGACAACCTAATGGATACAGTTGACTCGGTTCTTGAAATAATTGAGGATGTAATCTCTTTCAGGGCCAAACGGTCCATCTAAGGCTGATTATTTCTTGAGTGGATGACATTTCGGTGTGTGAATGTTTGTCATATAGATTGAATATCTCAGTTATAGCCTCCTGGGATTAAGAACAAACAAAACATGACAATACGTAACAATACGTAACAATACGTTACAATACGTAACAATACGTAACAAATAGAAACCAAGAGGGAAAAATAAAGTAATGATTGAAAAAGTAGAAATACCCAAGCAGCCAAAGATTACAACAATTGATGGCTTGCCATTGACAGTACCCGGTGAAACAAGCATTGAGGCGGTTGATCTAATCCCAAGTTATGTTGAACCAACTCAGCCTTTAACCGAGGAAGAAGCCAGGCTTGATTGGTTGATTAATGATTTTGAAGGGATTACAGAAAATGTTTATGAAGCAATCATGATCTCTGCAATTCGAGCACGGCAAATCGGTCGTCGTCAAAAACAGGAGATTGATGCCTATAATTCCACAATAGAAGCAACAGAAATTGTCAATCCCGATGACGAAGGTGCTGAGGAACCAGGTCTCGATCATTTTCACCACATAAAGCCAACCATAAAAGCACTCAGAGAACTGAAGGAACAAGATATCAAATTCTATTATCTTGACAACGATAAGAAATAATCGATTCCTGACTATTCAATCCATTGAACTGTAAAAAGATAATACTAATAGTGACCGGTGGGATAGCAGTTTATAAATCCTGTTATCTCGTTCGGGAAATCAGACGACAAGGTGGAGATGTTTGTGTGGTTATGACTGATTCAGCCTCTGAATTTGTCAGCCCTTTAACTTTTGCTACGCTTTCGGGAAATCCGGTGTTGCAGGATATGTTTCCGGAATCGCCTCCCGAAAATCCGATTCATTTGCAACCGTCTGATTGGGGTGATATTCTGGTAATTGCTCCCGCTACTGCCAATTTCATTGGTAAGTTAGCAAATGGAATTGCAGATGACCTTGCAAGTAGCGTCTGTATATCTTTTTCAGGTAAAGTTATAGTTGCTCCGGCAATGAATCCTCGAATGTGGGATAATCCCGCCGTCAAAGATAATATCTCAATCCTGCGCAAAAGAGGTTTCGAGGTTGTAGGACCAGAATCCGGTGAAATGGCGGGTGTGAACGAAAATGCGGGTGAAGGTAGGATGAGTGAGCCAGACAAGATTTTGAGACAGATTAGGGAAAGTTTGGCGGTTACTGACGACCTGTCTGGAAAATCAGTCGTCGTCACATCCGGACCCACTCGAGAACCAATTGACCCTGTGAGATTTGTCAGTAATAGATCAAGTGGAAAAATGGGTGATGCAATTGCAAAACAAGCCGCGTTGCGTGGGGCAAATGTAACCCTAATTCGAGGTCGGGGCGCAGAGGGTGAACCTCCTGCTGAGGTTAAAACGTTTGTTGTTGAAACTGCTGCAGAAATGAGCTCTGCTGTAAAAGAACATTTTACTTCCTGTAATTTGTTGGTAATGACGGCTGCCGTTTCTGACTGGTCAATAACTAATCCAGCAAAAAGTAAGTTGAAGAAACATGTCGGTGAACCGGACATTCAATGGAAGCAGACCGAAGACATACTCGCCTGGGCAGGGCAAAATCGCACTGCTCAAGCCGTAGTTGGATTTGCTCTTGAAACGAGCAATCATCTCGAAGGCGCGCAGAAAAAGCTCAAAGAAAAAAATGTCGACATGATTGTTTTAAACGACCCGACTCAGTCACACTCATCATTCGGTGGGGATTCGACCAAACTTACATTAGTCGCAAATGACAAAGCCCCTGTTGAACTGCCTGTTTGCACAAAAAAAGAAGCCGCGAATAAATTGTTCGACAACATAAGTAGGTTTTTACAAGGATAAATAAGATTTTATCCGTCATCTCGCATACCCTGTAATTAAAACATTTAAACCTCGTGAATGATTTAATCAAATACCTTCAACAATACGCAGAGGGTGAGCCGGAGATAGTTTTAGATATTCCTCTGTTTTCCAATAAAAAGCAGATATCTGACCCAAAGGTTCTTAATCGTCTAGATGCAGTAAAGAAGGAAGCGTTGATGTGTACTCGCTGCCAGTTGGCCAAAACACGTCAAAATGTTGTGTTCGGTGATGGATCTGCGGATGCCAGACTAATGTTTATTGGGGAGGGTCCCGGAGCAGATGAAGATCGGCAGGGAATACCGTTTGTAGGTCGAGCGGGACAGCTTCTAAATAAGATCATTGCAGCGATGAAATTTCAACGTTCAGAGGTCTACATCGCAAATATTGTCAAATGCCGTCCACCCGACAATCGGGATCCGCTGCCTGAAGAAGCAGAAAGTTGTATACCGTATCTTGAACAGCAGATTCAAATCATTGACCCGGATGTCATTGTGGCACTTGGTAAGGTCGCAGCGGTCAGGTTATTGAATTTAGATCCGGGAGTTTCCGTAAAGTCTATCCGCAACCAAATTCATAACTACAAAGACAAACCGTTTATTGTCACCTATCATCCCTCCTATTTATTGCGGACGCCTTCAGGGAAGGTGGAAGCATGGAAGGATATGCAGGTTGTGATGGGATTATTAGCTGGGAATATTGTCTGGTCTCCTGATCGATAGCACAGGCGCGGGATGAAAGAATTTTCTAACATTCATTCAACATGATTGTTTAAACTCCGGTCACAGATTGACAGCTAACTAACTTTTCATTAAGTTGAGCAAGTCACCGATTTGTCAAAGGATAAACAGCCAGAACATCAATCTTGATTTCTGGCACTTTTATTTTATATACTAATGATCAGATACGGCAATTGATGTTGCGCAGAGTATGACATCAAGCGTTCTTATCTATCTGAAAACCAACTGCTGGAATGTCTGGCGGGGACACCTGACACCACTAACAACACATAACATACGCAAATCCCATTGGAATTTTAATGGCAGATTCAAAAAAAGAATTTAGCAACAAAAAGAAAAAGCCTGTAGACCTTCTTGGAGGAAGGGTTCCACCTCACAATCTTGAGATGGAACGGGCTGTTTTGTGTTCTTCATTAGTGAGTCCATCCGGATTTGCAAGAGTTGTTGATTTTGTCGATGACAGCAGTTTTTACGATAATCGTCATAAGCTCATATTTGCAGCTATGGCGCGTCTTTTCAGCAGGGGAGCCGGGATAGACCTGTTGACTGTGAATGATGAGCTTGCTGCAACCGATGATTCGGAAGCTGCCGGGGGAGTGCCTTACCTTGCCGGATTGACAAACGAAGTCGCAACAGCTGCTCATGCAGAACAGTATGCAAAAACAGTTCGAGAGAAATATGGCTTGAGAAGACTAATTGCAACCGCTACTAGCATGGCAGTTGATGCTTATGAAGCTCCGGAAGCAATTGAACTCCTTGATCAATTCATGCCAAGTCTATTTGAAATATACTCCAATCGAAGTGAGAGTGGGTATGTATCCGTCGGCGATTCAGTTACTGAAGCTATGGAGTATCTCGATAATCACCATAAGCTTGAAGGTGAACTGACCGGAATTGGAACCGGATTCGATGAGTTGGATGAATATACATCAGGTTTTCAGGCTGGAGATTTAGTAATCATTGCTGCACGGCCATCTATGGGAAAAACTGCATTCAGTCTTGATCTGGCACGCAATGCAGCCCAGATGTATAATAAAGGGATAGCATTTTTCTCTCTTGAGATGTCATCAATGGCAATTTCGATGAGGATACTGGCATCAGAAGCTCGAGTTGATCTGCATAGATTAAGATCTGGCAGGCTTCAGGATCATCACTGGGCAAAATTAGCCCGTGCCTCAAGCACGCTGTCTGAGAGTAATTTTTTTATTGATGATACTGGTAACCTTGGTCTTATGGAGCTACGTGCTCGAGCGAGGCAACTAAAGCAACAGCACAACATTGATATGCTTTTCATTGATTATCTCCAATTGATGAAGCCTCCCAAAGCTGAGAGTCGTGTGCAGGAGGTTGCACAGATATCACGTGGTCTTAAGGGACTTGCAAGAGAGCTGGAAATTCCTGTAATAGCACTATCCCAGCTATCGAGAGCAGTAGAGCAACGTGGCGGTGATAAGCGACCTGTCCTTTCAGATCTGCGGGATTCCGGATCAATTGAGCAGGACGCGGATGTCGTGATGTTTATTTACCGTGAAGCTCAGTATCAGAAAGATGCGGAAGATGATGTCGAAATTAGTAACATTGCTGAAATACTGATTCGGAAACAGCGTAACGGTCCCACAGGAAAGGTGGAATTGACTTTCATTCCGGAACATGCAAAATTTGAAAACAAATCAGATCGTGCCGCAATAGAAGCAGCCAGATCTTTCGCTGGTGCCTCAAATGCCGGGAGCAGTTCATCCGCCCACATTGATTCGTCTGGTATGGTTGACATTGAGGATGATCCCGACGATGATGCTCCGTTTTAATTCGTAAACAGAAAAAAACAATATTAGAGTAAAAAATGTTCTATTCAATAATTGCCATGGCACCTGCAGGTGGTGGCGCAGCTGGTGGTGGAGGGAGTTCATTCCTGACATTCCTCCCTATGATTCTGATCTTCGGAATCCTTTACCTGTTTCTTCTTCGCCCCCAGGCCAAAAGGCAAAAACAACAGCAGAATATGCTCAATGCCCTGGAAAAAGGTGACAAGATTGTAACGAATGGTGGAATGCATGCTACTGTCGTTAATGTCAATGAGAAGGACAATACGCTTCTCGTGAAAATTGCAGATAACGTCAAAGTCGAGATTGAACGAGGTGCTGTTGCACGAAAGATACCCACGGGCGGGGCTCCAATAAAGGCGTAGCTTTGAAAGTGGTATTTATGGGGACGCCGCAGTTTGCCGTCCCGACGCTCACAGCATTAATGAGAAGTAAGCACGAAGTCTGTCTGGTTGTTACCGGCCCGGATAAGCGTGCTGGACGTTCACTGAAGGTGACAACCACTCCGGTTAAAAGAATGGCTGAGGAATTGGAACTCCCAATTCTACAGCCGATTGATTTTAAAAATCCAGATTTTTTGGCACAATTATCAGAAGCTAGCCCGGATTTGTGTGTGGTTGTAGCGTTTAAAATTCTCCCGTTGGCAGTTTTGGAAATTCCGAAATTCGGCTGTGTTAATCTGCATCCGTCTATGCTGCCGGATTTGAGAGGAGCCGCCCCTATAAATTGGGCCTTGATGAATGGATATACTTCCACGGGAATGACAACGTTCCTGATAGAAAAACGTGTCGATGCAGGAGGTATCTTGATTCAGGAACCTGTAGAGATACAACCTGAAGATGATGCCGGATCATTGTCCGAACGTTTATCAAAGAATGGTGCTGATCTCATTGTTAGGACAATCGATCTTTTGGAGAAATGCTCAATTACGCCGTGTAAACAGAACGGTAGTGTCACTAAAGCACCCAAAATTACAATTGAGATTTGTGAACTTGACTGGTCAAAAACAGCTCAACAATTGCATAACCAGATACGAGGGCTGTCCCCTACTCCAAGTGCATTCACACATATTAAGAAGAAACGTCTGAAAATTTACAAATCGGTAGTTGTCGATTCTGATTATCAGGGAGAACCTGGAGAAATAATCGGATTTGAAAACGATGTGTTAATTGTAGCAACAGGTTCCGGTAAACTTGGCATTATGGACTTGCAGGTTGAAGGAAAACGGCGAATGACATCCTCGGAGTTCCAACGAGGCGCACATAACATAATTGGAACTAAGTTTGCATAAGATGAGTTTTAGATAGACATGATTAGAAACTTAAGAGAGATTGATTATGCCGTTTATGTTTGATTCAACAATCGTACTGCTGATCCCTGCATTGATTCTCGCATTCTGGGCTCAATGGAAGGTAAAGCGTGCGTACCGAAAATACAGTCAGGTGCGCTCCGATTCGGGATTGTCGGGAGCAGAGGTTGCCAGAAAAATACTTGATATGTTCGGGCTGAATGACGTTGAAGTGATTTCAACAGAGGGTGTACTAAGCGATCACTATAACCCCAAGACTCGTCAGGTGTGCCTTTCAGAACCGATATATCACACAGATTCAGTTGCAGCACTTGGAATAGCAGCTCATGAAGTTGGCCATGCCATACAGCATGCAAAAGGATACTATTTCCTACAGCTCAGACATACATTGTTAGCTCCTGCGAACCTTGGATCGACATTGGCTTTTCCACTCTTTCTTATCGGCTTTTTTTTCTCATCGTTTAGTTGGCTGATGACATTGGGAATAGGGCTTTTTGGATCAGTACTTGCCTTTCAACTTGTTACGTTACCAGTCGAATTTGATGCTTCAAAACGGGCTCTGGCAAATCTAAGAAGTACAGGTATTTTGGTTGATCGTGAAGTTGGTCAAGCACGAGCGGTCCTTTCAGCAGCGGCACTTACCTACATTGCCGCGGTTATAGTGACACTCACACATTTTCTAAGGCTCATTATCCTTAGCTTTGCCCAGGATTGAGATAACATTAATTCAAGCATACAATAGGCAGGACACAATTTCAGAGGAACACAAAAAAGAAGGAAAAACCTTCAAGCGTCGAGTGAGACCACGCCCTGACCAAAAAAAGCCCAGTTTGTATAAATCTAGAACTGCGGCAACGAAGAAAGAACGTCCTCCCCTTACGCCTCGCGAAGCCGTAGTTGAGACCTATTCCCGCTGGATAGATAATCATTTCAGAATAGATTTATCTGCACAGAAGACCATTGAGAGGTGGGATTGGGAAACTCGTGATCGGGCGTTTTTCCTCGAAATGATTTATGGCATCGTGCGTCAACACAAACGAATTGAGTGGTTGATCAGAAGATTAGGTGGTCAGAAAGATGTCCCTCATGCCAAGGCATATGCGTGCGCAGCTTCCGGTATCTACCAGATGTTGTTTCTCGACCGTGTTCCTGACTTTGCGATTGTAGATTCAGCAGTACTAATCGCACGCAGGGCTCATGGTCCCGCAGTTGCAGGTTGGGTGAACGCAATTCTGAGAAGGCTTGGACGAGAACGTGACCAGTGGGTTAATGCCAGCCCTGGTTCACAAGATAAGTCGTTTGAATTGTCTATTAAATACAGCTATCCCGCATGGATGCTTGAGCGATGGCTCCGGCAGATGCAAAACAAAGAGCTCGAAAATTTCCTGACATGGAATAATAGGCGTCCGCGAATAAACCTGAGAGTTAATCAGCAGAAAACTTCCGTAGCTGAGTTAAAGGATGTTTTATCTGAAAATGGAATAAGAGCGGATATTTCCGAAATTGATCCGAACTTTCTGGTTATACAACAGACTCGAAATCCGGACACTTTAAAATCAGTCAAAGATGGTATTGCGACTGTTCAAGACCATGCACAGGGATTAGTCGCCCGATTGGTTCAACCGACCAAAGGGGAGAAAATCCTTGACTTGTGCGCGGCTCCTGGTGGAAAAGCAGGATACATCGCAGAGATTTGTCCGGAATGTTCAATTATAGCGACAGACAAAGATCCGCTCAGACTTCAATCTGTGGAAAATCTCATCAGGAGGGTTGGATACTCAAACATAACCACTCTTCCATATGATGAGATTTTAAGCAACCGAAACACCTATGATGCAATTGTAATTGATGCACCCTGTACCGGCACTGGAGTATTGGCTCGCAGACCCGATCTCAGATGGCGACGAGACCCGAGCGATGTTAAACGTATGGCGTCCGTTCAGGAACAGATTTTGAGATATGCAGCGAACCGTGTTGGAGCTGGAGGACGGTTGATATACAGCACATGTTCAGTTGAGCCAGAAGAGAATATCGAACTCATCGAAAAGTTTATGGAGGATCATCCGACCTTCCGAATTGTAAGTGTAAAAGATCCTGTACTGGAGAAACTAACTGATGACCGTGGTGTATTAAGTAAGATTGGATCTGACATCAAGAGTGACGGTGTTTTTGCAGTCAGATTAGAGCGGTCAAAATGAATGCAAGTCTCCGGGATGTCAAAGCGAAAAAAAAGCATGATTGGAGCCTGAAAGGGTTAACAACCAGAAAAGGTTTCGTCCGCACAACTAATGCTATTGCAGGATTATTAGTTGTTGTCTTTGCTGCATTCTGGACTATTGCTTTAATTGACCGGATAATAATGCCGCTTGTGGTCGCCGGTGGTGTAGAAATTAGTGTTCCTGATTTGAGAGAAATGCCGTTAGCGAGTGCCGAAAAAGTTTGTGATGAAAAAGGAATTGAACTCGTGCAGGGTGACCGGATGCGAGTGGACAACAGGCATGAAGCAGGTACAGTGGTTGATCAATTTCCTGTTGCGGGATCGCTTGTTAAGCCCGGAAGACGTGTGGAAGTTGTTTTGAGTGTCCGGGAGCAGCTGCTGATTTGTCCGGATGTGATGGGAAGATCCCCTCGGGAAGCTGTTTTGATTGCGGATTCAACCGGGATTGTTGTTCTTTTGGAGAATGTTACTTATCGACATTCCAATGCCTTACCCGAAGGTGTGATAATGTACCAACAACCTCAACCGAATGAGAGAATTTTGAGGAACAGTGAGTTGAGCTTGACTGTCAGTACCGGAACAAAGCCGGAAAAAATTGTTGCACCGGACTTAATCGGTCGTCAGATTTCTGAAATTGATTTAGTTCTTGCCAAATTTGAGTTAAAGTTAGGGCAGGTTTCCCGGTATCCGCAAAAGTCATCCCGAGAGGGAATTATACTTGAGCAAACCCCAAAAAGTGGTACTGCAATGGTCTCCGGGCAGAGAATAGATCTTAAAATTGCGGTGTCTCCGTCTAAGAAAGGTGGTTAGAAGTTCATGCAAAAAGCGATAAACATATCCCCAAGCTTGTTGAGTGCAGACATGGCGCGACTGGCAGAGGCTGTTGAAATTGTTGCGGGAGATGCCGACTACATACACTGTGATGTGATGGATGATCATTTTGTTCCAAATCTGACCTTTGGTCCTCCGGTCATTGCTGCTGTGAAAAGGCTGAACCTCATAAAACTGGATGTTCACTTGATGATCGAATCTCCCGGCAGACGGATAGAGGATTATCTGAAAGCTGGTCTTGACAAGGATGATTTTCTGGTCTTTCATTTTGAAGCAGAACCCGATTCGGAAAAATATTTAAAACTCATTCGGAACGCAGGAGTGAGGCCGGGTATTTCAATAAAGCCGGGAACACCTTTTGAAAATGTTAAAGATATCTTCCATCTCTGTGATCAGGTTCTCATCATGACCGTAGAACCGGGTTTTGGTGGTCAGAAGTTTATGGAGGACATGATGTCAAAAGTCTCTGCTGCAAGAAAACTCGCAAAACCACACCAGATTATCGCAGTTGACGGTGGTGTTGATATAAATACCGCTCGAATTGTGGTCAAGGCTGGAGCAGATTTGCTTGTTGCCGGCAGCGCAATATACGGTAAAGACGATCCCGCGAAGGCAATTGTGGATATAAGGAAATCAGTGACTGACATAAGTTGATTTTTTACTTCCTTTGAAGTAATTTTTAAGATTATATTTTTTTAGACATCTCCGGTAAAAGTGCAATGCACCTCAGACCACTGATTTCAATTCAGGTTTACGTTTTTGAAGCCATTGTCACCAGTTAAAAATAGAGGGATAACCCTCGGCTCTTTCTTGTTGGTTCTGCTCATTACAGCGGGATCAATACAGGTGTGCTACGCCTCAATTAGGAGCCTCAGCAGCTCTTTACCAGGCAAATCGATAGTTTTAGAAGATCGGGGACGCTGGTCAGTTGGTCCTGATGATCATTTCATTGATTTGGCCGGGAAATGGGGTCTTGTTGTCGGAGATAGAGCGGAGTCAGATAGCGTAAGGCTGCCCTTTGTCTGGGATGACTGGGAAGGGGTAATTGAGATATCTCGCAGTTTTTATCTTCCTCAGGATTATATTGATTACAGGTGGAAACTTGTAATAGATGGAGCCTCCCAAGCTGTCAAGATTGCCCTCAATGGCGTTAATCTGGACACACGACGAAGCGATGATGCTTCATTTCAATTAGACCTTAATCCACGAACCCTACGCTTTGATCCAAAGCAAAATCACATCTCGATTAGACTAAGCAATCGACTGGACAATTTCCATTCACCACCATTAAGAGGCAGCATCTTTTCGCGTAGACGTTATGGTGGGATTGCGAGAGGCGTGTATCTTGTGGCATCTCCCTATGCGCAGATAATAGACCTCAGCGCAAAATGGGTAGCCGGGAAACCTGATCGGAATAATTTTGTTGAAATAGAATTGGAAATGCGGGAGTCACCCAATTCTGCCGGGATTGAAGGCAATGATTCACCTGAATATAAGTATCAGATCCAACTCCTGAATTCATCTGGTGGTGTTGCATACACAACTGATACAACGCGTCTGATATTTCCTGAGAGAAAAATCAGTAAAAAGGTGATCCGTATCCCATATCCGGACATTAATCCTTGGGAGATAAGCGGTACCCCGGATATTTACACCGCTCAAGCAACATTAATACGTCCGGATGGCTTGCACAGATCGTCTGCAATATTTGGAGCACTGACCTTAGACCTGGATGAAAAAGGATTCAAGGTAAATAATGTCCGAAGGAAACTGAAATGCATTTCCTACCTGAACGCGGACCCAAATTATGGAAATGCTTCGCCGAGTGAATTGGTTGCAATGGATTTAAAGCTGATCAAAGAACTAGGCATTGATGCGATTCGGGTTGCACAGGGCACTGCCACTCCAGACATGTTGAACTTATGCGACCATATGGGTCTGCTGGTCTTTACAGAATTACCGGTTTTTCAAGTGCCGGACGACATCCTCGGGGATGAGGATTTTATTAACTCCGCTGCTGGTCAGATGGAGGAGTTAATCAGGCGCGACCGGAGATTTACCTGCATCGCCGGATGGGGTATTGGCTCAGAGATAAATCCTCCGAATTCAACAAACGGGAGATTTTATTCTACCTTGACGGATTTGGTTCATCAGCTTGATGATCGGCCTGTATATGCAGCAATTCCATTTTCTGAAACATTCAGAGCGGCACCTCTTGATTTGGTGATTCTTGAGTTGACTAAATATAGTCCTTATCTGGATCACGAGTTGCCGAGTGTAATTGATGGTGATCGTCCCGCGATACTTGGTGGAATCAAACGAACAATAATGCCCGGCAACATCGGTGGATGGGAAGACCCAACTTCAGAAGCCGGACAGGCGAAATTCATCGTCGATAAAGTAAGACAGGCTGGAAACCTTGACTGGTGCATTGGAATTGTTACAGGTGATTTTGGTGATTGGATGGGTATGATTCCCTCAATCTCGGGACCATTTCATGGTTCGCACGAGAAATATGCTACCGGTCTCGTAACACCAGGACGGTTGACCAGACCTGCATATCAGCGTTTAAAGGAATTCTGGGCTTCCAGATCGGCAGAGCCATTATCACGTGGTATGTATAGTGGAGGAGAACCTGCACTTTTGTTGGTCTTCGGGATCTTTCTGATCTTTGTTCTCCTTGCTGCCATGCGCCAGAATAATATTTTCAGGTTCAACCTGATGCGTACTTTTACCTCACCAAGAGGATTCTTTCAAGATATAAGCGATTTTAGATATTTCCAGAGTGGTCATACTCTGCTTTTGACAGTTCTAATATCAGGGGGACTTGGACTTGTAGGGGCAAGTTGGCTGCATGCTCATCGAGAAAGCTATGCCGTAGACTGGTTTTTTGGATATATTCTGAGTTCAACGGATCTCATCGGATGGGTAGGATCTGTTTTCTGGCAGCCGTTCAGAGCATTTTTATTTTGCTGGTTGGTCACCTTTGTTCTGGTATGGATAGGGGCATTTCAATCTTCTATCATCTCCTCGTTGTTTGTCAGAAAGAGGACTTTTATCCAGAGCTTTGATTATGTGGTTTGGGCTGGAGCACCGATGCTTATTTTACTGCCACTTGGCAGT
The DNA here is from genome assembly GCA_018644935.1 of Calditrichota bacterium. GTDB lineage: Bacteria > Electryoneota > AABM5-125-24 > Hatepunaeales > Hatepunaeaceae > JABGPL01. Next base: position 65,552 of record JABGPL010000002.1, read on the forward strand.
ATTGCAGCGAGACTATATTCTCGTAATGCCGACATTCTCTTAAACAGTCTGGTTACATTTCTCATATTCTGGTCATTGTCGCGCTTGATATGGGTATATAAGCACCATATTCGAAGGTCAATTGGTGTTGTAGTGGTGCTTTGGATTGGACCTCCGTTTGTGTTTGTAGTGGGCTGTCTGATTGCTCTTGATTATTTGAGGTCATTCAGTTCATATTGGGATTTTATAGGTAGTACAATTGTTCAGGGATTTTTTTAAGAGGGTAGATATATGAAATCATCGCAACTTAAAACAGGTGCCGACAGGATAGTTTCGACAGCATTAACTTTTGATGATGTTTTAATTCTTCCGGCACGTTCAGCCGTTCTTCCGCGAGAGGTTAGGCTGGCTTCGTATGTAACAAGGGGGTTGAAAATAAATATTCCCTTTATTAGTGCTGCAATGGACACGGTAACAGAATGGTTGCTGGCAATAGCGATAGCCCGAGAGGGCGGATTAGGAGTTATCCATAAGATGCTGTCGATTGAAGATCAGGCTGCACAGGTTACTAAAGTTAAAAGGTCAGAGAGCTTTACCATTCACAATCCAATTACAACACGCTCAGATTTACCATTGTCGCATGTCCATAGTGTCATGCACAAACACAATATTTCTGGTATACCAGTTGTAGATGGCGATGAATTGGTAGGTATGATAACTCATCGTGATATCAGGTTTACTGAAGATGTTACTCGTCCGGTTTCTGAGTATATGACCAAACAGCCACTTATTACTGCGCCGATTGGAACAACTGTTGAACAGGCATGGGATATTTTTCAGGACAAGAGAATAGAAAAGCTTCCAGTTGTTGATGAAAACAAACGTCTCGTTGGGTTGATAACGGCTAAGGACATACAAAAAAAGAGGCAGTTTCCTAATGCATGCATGGATGATAAGGGAAGGCTATGTGTTGGTGCTGCAGTAGGGGTATCCGCTGAAACTATGGCGCGAGTGGAAGCACTCGTGAAGGCAGAAGCTGATTTGATTGTAGTTGATACAGCACACGGACATTCCGAAGGTGTACTTAGAACTGTTCGTGGAATTAGAGATAATTTCCCAGACATTCAGATATTAGCTGGAAATGTGGCAACCGCTGATGGAGCTAAGGACCTCGTTGAAGCTGGGGTAGATGGTGTGAAAGTTGGGATTGGAGCAGGCGCGATTTGCACAACCAGAGTGATTGCCGGCATAGGCGTTCCACAGGTTTCAGCCGTGATGGATTGTTCAGATGCACTTGCAGGAACAGGTATACCGATTGTAGCCGATGGCGGAACCAGATATTCCGGTGATATAGCAAAGGCACTTGCTGCCGGTGCAAGCTCGGTTATGCTCGGTTCACTCTTTGCTGGTGTAGAAGAGGCTCCAGGTGAAACGGAATTGTGGGAAGGAAGAACCTACAAGGTGTTTTACGGTATGGGCTCGCTAGCTGCCATGAAGAAAGGGTCGGCCGACAGATACTTTCAGGAAGGGGCAGAACCAGATAAACTCGTTCCTGAGGGAATTGAAGGAAGAGTTCCTTTTAAAGGCAAATTAGCCGATACGATTCACCAGTTGACAGGTGGACTTCGATCGGCTATGGGATACTGTGGTTGTCCCGATATCGAGAGCTTCAAAACCAAAACACGTTTTATACGAATGACTGCCGCTGGTATCCGCGAGAGTCATCCGCATGACGTCGTGATTAATAAGGAAGCACCAAATTATCAGGTAAAACTATAAATGTTTTACGCTGAAATTGTTAGCTTGCCTGGCTTGCGACAAATTTTGAAAGACGAGATTTGCGACGCGAGGCTGTTTTGCGATGTACAACACCTTTGCTGACAAGTCTATCCAGAATCGCGCAAGCACTTCTCAGGTTTTCCTGACGTGCTTCAGAGTTCTCGGATTCTCTTAACTTGCGGATTGAATTGCGCATTTTAGTGCGAAATTGACGGTTTCGTTCGTTAGCTTTGCGACTGGTTTTGATTCGCTTAAGTGCTGACTTATGATGTGCCATTGAAATTGCCTTTACTTGTTTTCAAACTTTATGTCTTTGACCGGATATGCAATCCCGTGCATGTCACATTAGTATCTGTAGATTGATACATAAGAACTTCGGGAAAATAGCTTGCCAGTAAATTGACTTTTACTTGAGCTTTCTAATTTATCCATTTATTTTCGTTAAGTCAAGAGGTGTTTTTAATTTCCTCAAATCATACATACGATTGTAAGCAATATCCGCGGAGGTTTTGGATGAAGGTTGCATTATTATCTCTTTCGCTGATATTCACACTTACAAGTTGCGCATATTACAATTACTTGTACAACGCAAAACAATCTTACGCTGAGGGTGAAGAAAAGCGTCGCGAGCAGATTGACGAACCTCAATCAGGAAAGAAAAAAAAGGCTCCTAAAGAATTTCAAAACGTCATTGAATCTGCAGGACGCATGTTAGATTTTTATCCAGACAGCAAATGGGAAGAAGAAGCACTCTTTCTTCTCGCGAAAGCCTATTATCGAACCGGTAAATTTAGAAATTCTATTGGCAAAGTTGATGAGTTACTTGGGAAATACCCGGACACGTTTTTTACAAATGAAGCAATATTGTGGAAAGGAATGTCACTGTTTCATGTTGTACAGCCTGACTCTGCCCGTCAATTACTGACCGGGTTGATCATGCCCGATATTACTCCCGATATTCAAGCTCAAGCCTTCATGGCAATGGCGGATTATTATTTCGAAAATGAGAAATGGTCACCTGCTATCCTTGATTATCGAAAGGCCCTTGAGTCCGGAACCGATGATGAATGGCTGAAAGGACAAGCCCTGATAAAGGTCGGGGATTGTATGAAGCAGCTTGGATTGAAAGAGGAAGCTCTCGATTTGTACGAGGATGTTTTGTCAACGAGACAATCCAGTGCGTTTAGATTCAAGGCTGTTTTTCAACTCGCGAAGGTGAAGGCGGATCTCGGACGTTACGAGGATGCATTCAAGGACTTTAAAAGTCTTTTGAGGAAGGGAGCGTTTCTTGATGAATTTCCAAGGGTTGAGCTTGAAATGGCTCGCTGTGAGATAAATCTTGGGGAGTACGAGAACGCACATGACAGGCTTGAAAAACTAATTGAAGCGAAATCGAGAGGTCCTGTTGCAGCAGAAGCTCAATATGAATTAGGGATGATTCACTGGTTTCAAAAACGTGATTTGAAATCAGCCATTATTGCCTTTAATGAAGTAAAAACTGCAGAGCGGTCATCCCCGCAGGCTGAACCGGCAGATTCGATGGCAGCCAGGATTGAAAAACTCAGTCGGTACTGGATGAGTCTGAAACACTTCCGTCATCAGCAGACTCGGATTGATAGTGTTAAAATGAATCTGGCAGAGATCTTCCCCAATGACACCACGTTCGTTGATTCCATTGAAATAATGCTGAATGAAGGAAAGAAAGAACGTAAATCTCGAAAAGATTTTAAGTCACGCGACGATCCTATGTTACGGATGATCGAAGAAGCCAAAAAGGCAGAGGCAGAAGAAAATGCCCGTCTAATGGATCTTGACACCCTTGAAGTAGCAGAATCCGATTCGGTTAAATCGCTTGATTCCACGGCAATCGCAGAATTTGAAATCAGCTTGAAAATGCGGGAAAGACAGGTACTTTCCGAACTCGGGAACTTTTACTTCTTCATCCCCTCTGAGAGAGATAGCTCGATTTCCTATTTCCAAATGATTTCAAAAATGGAACCCTTCGATGACGTTTGGGGAAGTGCAGTGACTTCGCTTGCATATTTCGAGAAACTCCTTGGTGATACTGCAAGTTATGATTCTCTATTGAACGTAATCATCGGAAACCTGAGTGATGGCAGTTCTTTTGAAAAAGCCAACAGAGCCCTCGGGCTAACCGATGATGAGATTGAAATAGACAGCCTTGAGATTCAGTATCAGGAGGCTGAAGATTTCTGGTTCGCTACAAATAATCCGGTTGCTGCAAGAGAGCGATATCTGAACGTGGCAAATAGCACGGATTCTACATCCACTGTTCGAGCTCGTGCTCTGCTTGCAGCGGCATATTTGTCAGTATTTAAAATCGGTGAGGATACAATCGCCGGAGACTTTTACAAAATTGTAATGGAAGAGTACCCCAAAACCGATTATGCCAGGAGTGCGCGAGAAATACACAATAGATTCGGTGAACCCGGAGACCAACCTTTTGGGGAAGAAGAGGAAGGATTGAATGATAAATCAAAGCCACCCCCTGTTGATCCTTACTTCGAGGAAGATGAATTTGGAGGGAGCGGTATCTATGACCGATTTGAGATTGATCCGGATCTTGATGACGAGGAAGTTTTCGAGCCGGATCGCGTGGATGAATTGCCTGATTTGATTACATCTCCTAACACTATTAGGAATCTGACGCGAAGTAATTATCCTTTTGAGGCAATGAGTGATAACATTAGGGCCATTGTTGAGCTCGAGTTTGTTGTTGGAGCAAGAGGAGAGATTCGAGATATAGAAGTTGTTAGCGAAAATCCAGAAGAAAAGGGATTTGGTAAAGCGGCAATGATTGTATTGATGGAGCTCGAATACGAACCGGGTTGGTATCGGGGACGACAGGTCGCCATAAAGATAAAACAGGAAATTATTTTTGATTCAATTTAGAGATATAATGCAGCCAGTCTCAGAAGCATGCGAGATCATTTCAAACACGGAAACCTCAACTGATACCTGGGAAATGACTGTTGAAACAAAAAAAATTGCATCCGAATGCAAGCCCGGACAATTTGTTCATGTGAGGACAGGTTCGGGATTTAATCCATTTCTGCGCAGACCATTGAGCATCGGTCCTTGCAACGGGAACCGATTACGTCTTATTTTTATTGTTCGAGGAGAGGGAACAAGGCTACTGGCAGAGATGCAGGCCGGTGAATTTGTTGATCTTGTTGGACCTCTTGGTAATCCATATCAACTTCCTGATAATGATGAAGTTGCAATTCTTGTCGGAGGGGGAATCGGAGTAGTTCCTTTGTTGATTCTAAGCGATTACCTATCACAGGAAAAGGAGAATCACTTCCTGCTTGGAGTCCGGTCGCATGATTTGCTTCCGGTTCTACCTGATGAAATTGAGCTGAGAGGCATAGAGGTAGCAAGCGATGATGGATCAATTGGCTTCAAGGGACTTGTCACGAATCTGCTGGAAAGCAAACTCAACGACCTCCGGGACAGGTCGGTCAGAATATATGGCTGCGGACCGGAACCTATGACCAGAGCGATTAAAGAGATTTGTATGAAACGCAAAGTTCCGGCTCAGGTTTCACTCGAGGTTCCGATGGGTTGTGGTGTTGGTGCTTGCCAGAGTTGTGCTGTTCTTCGTGAGGATGGAGTGGGATACTTACTGGTGTGTAAAGATGGTCCTGTTTTTGATATAAATGACGTTGACCTGACACCGGGAGGCTCATCTTGAACATGTCAATAACAATGGCTGAAATGTCATTTCGCACCCCTCTTCTGACGGGATCCGGTACATTTGGGTATGGAGATGAGTTTAAGTCGCTTGTCGATTATAACACCCTTGGCGGGATTGTCACAAAATCGGTTTCCCTCGAACCTCGTGCTGGTAACAAACCCCCGCGAATTTGTGAAACATCCGGTGGAATAATAAACTCTATTGGATTGGCAAATCCCGGTGTTGATAGTTTCATAGCGAATAAGGTTTCATTGCTGCCAATTGATGAGACACGTGTCTTTTTAAGTGTTGTTGGGAACTCCGTGGAAGATTTTCTGGCTGTCGTTGACAAATTTGAAACAATAGCCGATATTTCAGGATATGAGCTCAATGTCTCATGTCCCAACGTAAAGCGGGGTGGGCTTGAAATTGGTGGTGATCAGGATGCCGTTGCAGCTATTGTAAAAGCTGTACGTGCAATTACAAAACGATTTATTTCAGTGAAACTGACTCCAAACCAAACCTCTATTGCCCCAATGGCGCAGGCAGCGGTTGATGCGGGAGCGGATGCATTAACCCTTGTGAACACGTTGATCGGAATGGCGATTGATACTGAAAAACAGAGACCCCTGCTTGGAAATGTCACCGGTGGGTTCAGCGGTCCTCCACTCAAGCCCGTTGCTTTAGCGAAGGTCTGGCAGGCTGCACAGGTTGTAGATGTCCCAATTTGGGCGTCAGGAGGGATGGTCAACGGGATAGATTGCATTGAGTTTTTGCTCGCTGGCGCATCTGGTTTGCAGCTTGGGTCAGTACTCTTCACAGATCCTTTCTCTCCACAAAGAGTGCTAAATGAAATGGAAGAATACTGTTCTCATCACGGGGTGGCTGAGATTAGCGAACTTGTTGGTGCGCTAAAAGTTTAGTGAAGGTTTTCTTCACTTTTCAAAATAATCATTAAGAGAGCATGTGATACAAAGTTCAATAGTCAAACGATTGCTGGTGGCTCTGTGGGGCATACCACTTTTGCTTTGGGCGACCTACCGAGGTGGGCTGGCCTTTGAGCTCTTGATTGGTGGAATTTCACTTCTCGGATTAGCTGAATACTACAAGCTTCAGGAAGGTCTCGGACTGAAGCCATTAAAATACACTGGATTTGGCAGCGGATTGGCAGTTATCATTGCATGGGCAATGGGTGGTGGAGGAGTGGTTTGGGTAATGGCGGGTGCATTTCTATTCGCAAGTATCATAACTACTCTACAGGTGCGATCACACAAAGACATTGTTGCGACGTTCGCAGGTATCGCATACATACCATTTCTGGTTGGAACATTTTTATTTATCAGATTAGGTCATTTTGCAGGGTCTGAGTACCTGGTTGATGGCAAGTGGGTGGCACTTTGCATATGGGGCGCGATCTGGATGACTGATTCCGCTGCGTATGGAGGCGGGAAAGCATTCGGAAAACATCGAATTGCTCCCGATATCAGCCCGAAGAAAACTCTCGAGGGTTTTATCTTTGGATTTTTGGGAGCGATGCTGTTTGTAGTAGTTCTCTATTATCTGGGAAAGATCAGCCTTGATGTCGCTCTCGCCGTTGGGATAGGTGCTGGAGTATTTGGTCAAATAGGTGATTTAATCGAATCCAAACTGAAGCGTGACGCAAATGTTAAAGACGCTGGAGAGAAATTACCAGGTCATGGGGGTATTCTCGACAGATTTGACAGTTTACTCGTCACTGCCCCGGCAGTTGCCCTGTATCTGGTTGTGAAATACAATTTCCTCAATGGTTCTGGGCATTAGATCGTTTGATTTGGCGTTGATTGGTAAGGACGAGACCTTTGAAATATTCAAAGTCGAATATCTCAAAAAACTCGACGGCACCAGACACCATCAAGTTAGTTAGTTAAAAAAATAATTGATTCAATTTACATTACAGGAAGAAGCAAGAAACGATGTATAAAATCTCCATCGAAGAACTCAAAGATAAGGCATACAACATTCGCCGCGATCTCATTGAGTTGATATATCGAGCCGGTTCTGGACACCTCGATACCTCTCTTAGCTTAGTAGAGGTATGGTTGTCCATAGTTCACAGTGATTTCTATTCGCTGGACGCGAAAAACGGCGAGATGAAAAACAGGGACAGAATTTTCCTGTCTGAAGGTCATGCCTGTCCTGTCCAATATATGATAAATGCTGATTTGGGATATTATCCCAAGGAGGAATTACTCAAAGGCTTTCGCAAACCATTTTCACCGTTTGGGGGGCACACAGTTCGCAACCTGAAATATGGGTTTGAAAATTCAAACGGAAGTTTGAGCATCGGTGTCTGGCAGGCATATGGAAATGCACTCGAGACGTCAAACAATGTATTTTGCATTGCTGGTGATGGTGAGTTTCAGGAACCTACAAGCCAGGGAATATTCTCAGTTCCGCTTAATCTGAAGCCACTCGGGAATTTCACGTTGATTATCAACAGAAATCGATTAGCTCAAGATAGCGAAGTTGACCTCGGTCCGATTAAAGAAGTAGCAGCACTTTACAATTGGCAGACCATGATTGTTAAGGGACACGACTTTAATGCCCTTGGATCAGCGTTGCAGCTTGCAGTGGAGGATAAAGATCGCCCAACTCTGATGATCTGTGATACGGTCAAGGGTTATGGTGGAGATCCAAACCATGCCGGAAAACTCGGTCATCACGGTAAACCACCTGGGAACGACGAAGAATATCAGGCATATCTCGCTGGTCTTGAAGCTGGACGGAGGAATTAATATGGAATATACTGAAAAAATCTCACTTCGAGTCGCCTTCGGAAAAGCTCTCGTCAAGGCTGGTGAAACAAGAACAGATATGCGAGTTTTTGATGCAGGTACAAAGAACTCTACCATGAGTCTGGCGTTTGAACGTGCCTATCCGGATCGTTTTTACACGGCTGGTATCAATGAACCGGGTATGTTAGGACTCGCGACTGGATTGGCGATGGATGGTAAACCCGTTGTTGCTTGTGATATGTCGGTGTTTCTACATCATGCTTACGCTCAAATAAGAGCTGCCGTTCGTCAGGGAAAAGGCCTGCACATGATCATTGCGGCAACCCACACTGGTATAGCTGTCGGTCCCGATGGTGGTTCCGCGCATGATATTACAGATTTGGCACGAATGCGGTTGATTCCTAACATGCACGTATTAACACCGGTTGATGGAAATCAGGTAAATCAGGCAGTTCAATATGCTCTCGACAATCCCGGCTTTTATTACATCCGGCTGAATCGTCCTGCAGTTCCCATCTTCACCGATTCTGATGCTCCATTTGAATTTGCGAAAGCGCATCATCTTGCTGATGGTAATAAGATAACAATTGTTGCTGCTGGTGATAAGGCGTTCACTGCTATGGAAGCAGCTGAACAACTCGGCGATGGTGTCGCAGATGTTATTGGTATTTCTACGTTAGAACCTCTTGACACTGATGCTATTATCAAATCCGCTGAGAAAACTGGTCGAGTAATCACGATTGAAGATCATATGTATGTTGGTGGCTTGTTTGAATCTGTTGCAGGAGTGTTGGCGCGAAGCCGACCAACTCCTATGGAGCGGATTGCTCTGGGAAGAATTCTGACCACCTCAGGTGAGCCGGATGAACTCGCACGGATATATAAAGTCGATCTTCAGGAACTCGTCGAACGCTGCAAGCAGTTTATCGATGGTTAATAATTAATAGTAACCGGTACACATTAAGGATTATCTGTGCGCAAAGTTCTTGAAGTTAAAGATCTGAAAACATATTTCCATTCTGATGATGGAACCGCAAAGGCTGTCGATGGGGTTTCCTTTGATATTGAGGGCGGGAAAACACTCGGAATAGTCGGTGAGTCAGGCTGCGGAAAAACCGTCAGCTGTCTGTCTCTTCTGCAACTTATACCATGTCCTCCGGGAGAAATAGCTGGTGGGCAGGCTCTGTTTGAAGGTAAAGACCTGCTCCAGTTAGATGCAAATGAAATCAGGCAGATTCGCGGTAATGACATTGCGATGATTTTTCAAGAGCCGATGACGTCACTCAACCCGGTGTTTACCTGCGGAGATCAGGTTACCGAAGCGGTAATTCTTCATCAGAAGGTTGGAGTTGCAGAGGCTCGTAATAAAGCTGTTGAGATGTTTAAGCTTGTTGGTATACCTGATCCGGAGCGGAGACTCGATGAGTACCCTCATCAACTCTCTGGAGGTCTTCGTCAGCGTGTAATGATTGCCATTGCTTTATCCTGTAATCCAAAGCTCCTCATCTGTGATGAACCGACAACTGCTCTGGATGTTACCATTCAAGCACAGATTCTGGATCTGTTGCGCAAACTTCAGCGAGAGTTGAAGATGACAATTATCATGATTACACACGATTTGGGGGTTATTGCCCAGATGGCGGACTGGGTGGTTGTGATGTATGCAGGAAAGATTGTAGAGTCTGCGAATGTCAGAACACTTTTTCACGATCCTCAACATCCATATTCGATTGGCTTGCAGCAGGCGATCCCTCGAATGGGAACCACCATTGCCAGGCTGAATCAAATTGAGGGGACTGTACCGAATCCACTGAATTTCGCAAGTGGGTGTCGGTTTCATGAGAGATGCCCGATATCTGATCCGAAATGTGTTAGGGATGAACCACCGTTGTTAACAACAAATGGTGGTCAGAAAGTAGCGTGTTGGAAAACAGGTGTTTTTGACAGGGAGACACTCTATTCTAAATAGGTTGTTTTGATACAAAAATCAGTAGTATAGGCGTCTCTGCCTGCGGATCTTAAAAAAAACTGTAGCCAGAGACGGCAATGCTACTGATAAATTTGCAGCCAGAGACGGCTGCGCTACTGTTTGCAATTTCGAAGGAAGACAATATTTTTTTATGACAAATCAAAAAACTGACTTGTCCGATATTACTTTGAATAAACCTTCGATACGTCTGGGTGAGGTACATTTCCCAGAACCTCCACATGGAGGCTATACCTACCGCCTTCCGAATTCCATTTTTTCCGCAAAAGAAGGTTCACGAGTCAGAGTTCCTTTTGGTCATACATCAAGAGTTGGTTTTCTAGTAAAAGTTTACTTAGGACCCGATGACGATAAATTTAAGAACATCAGTCATCTAATTGATGATGTACCGATGTTCTCTCCTGAACTGCTTTCTCTAACTGAATGGACCGCGAATTATTACCTCTGTGATTGGGGAGAGGTGTTACTCGCCGCAATGCCATCTGGATTAAAACCCAGAAATTTGGCCACCTATAAACTCTCAGACGAAGGTCTGTTGGAAACTCTTGCAGGAGAGGGCAGCTCTCTTACTGCTCAGCTCTGGCGAAGACTGAAGGAAAAGCCACTTTCCCTGAAGAAAATTCGCACTGAATTTGATAGCGGAGAGGAAAGTCTTCGCAAGCTCCAACATAGAGGTTGGATTGAAACGGTTGTTTCTGATGCCCCACGTATCGCCCCACGTATGGACATTCTTTATGAATGGACTGAAGAAGTGAGTTACGAAGCAGCCATGCAAGATCTTCGTAAGAACGCAACTAAGATGCACTCTGCTCTCAAACTTCTTGAGGAAAATGAGGGTAGATTATCTGGGGCATTCCTGAGCAAGACATCAAAGGGTATGCACCCGACAATGCGGACATTTTTAGAACGAGGTTGGCTGGAAGCGAAGGAAATTCCTTTTTTATATGAAGATGCACTCGAACAGGGATTAACAGAAACCTCAACCGGATCTGCTGAATTGACGGATGATCAGGTGCGGGTAATCAATTCTCTTACAGAAGCTCTTAAGGAAGAAAATCCAAAAACGTTTCTTCTGCATGGTGTGACTGGCAGCGGTAAAACAATGGTCTATCTTGAAATAGTTGAGGCAGTTCTCGCCCAGGGAAAGACTGCGATAATGATGGCTCCCGAAATATCGCTGACTCCTCAACTCACCGGAAGGTTTTATCGACGTTTTGGTGATCTTGTTGCACTGAGTCACAGTCGAATGTCATCAGCCGAACGTCGAGAAATCTGGCTTAAAGCAAAATCCGGTCAAGCGCGTGTTATCATCGGTCCCCGCTCTGTAATATTTTCACCCGTCGAGAATCTTGGTGTCATTATCGTTGATGAAGAACACGAAGAGAGTTACAAGCAGGTCGATCCTGCACCCCGCTATAATGCTCGTGATGTCGGGATTTATCGTGCACGCAAATGTGGTGCAGTATCTTTAGTTGGATCTGCAACACCCGATGTAGCAAGTTATTTTAATGCAAAAGTCGGTCGCTACCGTTTGATCGAGCTCACAAATCGATACAGTGGGATTGAACTCCCACCCGTTTGGGTAGTTAAATGGGGTATCGGAAAGGAGGGATCGTTATTTTGCCCAAAATTACTCAAGAAAATCGAAGAACGACTCGAGCTCAACCAACAGACAATTATCCTGATCAACCGTAGAGCGTTTTCTACAAGCATATATTGTCCTGATTGTGGTGATATAGCGGAATGCCCCAATTGCGACATATCCCTTAAATACCATAGCACAGGTCAAAAGCTCGAGTGTCATTACTGCGGTTTTAGTGAAGCAGTATACGATTTGTGTCCGAAATGTAATGGAAAGAGATTAAGATTTAAGGGACTTGGTTCTCAGCGAGTTGAGAAAGAGTTGAACCGCCTATTTCCACAAGCTCGAATAGCCAGGATGGATCAGGACACCACCCGTCGAAAGGGCTCACATCGCGATTTACTCGAACAATTTGCTCAGCGAAAGCAGGACATTTTACTCGGCACCAAAATGGTTGCCAAAGGGCATGATTTCCCCGGCGTAACACTTGTAGGGATATTAATGGCAGACGCGGAATGGCACATGCCGGATTTCCGTGCACAGGAAAGGGCATTCAGGCTATATGTGCAGGCCTCGGGGCGAGCTGGTCGAAGCAGTGCCGGTGAGGTCGTTATCCAATCCTGGGAGCCCCAGGAGAGTGTTCTGAGGTGGATTCAACAGCATGATTTTGGTTCACTGTTTAACGCTGAAATTGGATCACGAAAGAGTCTCCAGTATCCACCGTTTAGTAAATTGTTAACGATTCTCGTTAAAGGGTTGGAGCCTGAACTCGTTGAGGAGGCTGCTCAATCGCTTCGTCAGCAGCTCGATGAGAAGTTGCAGGTTAGTATCATTCTTGGTCCGGCACCACCATTGATTGAGAGAGTCGAAAACACATTTAGACGACGGATATTACTAAAACTTCCCCAGAGAGTCACAACTCCAGTAAGAGAGGAGAAAAAGAGGATTAGAAAAATAGTGGATAAGTTTCGCAAGAAAATGAGGAAAGATAAGGTCAGTTTCGTAATAGATGTAGATCCGGTTGAAGTTTAATGACCATCTTCTCTTACACTCGAAACTACTTTTTCCGAGCGATGGTTATTTTTGTGTTTCTCGGTCTTTTTTGTAATTATCCACTAAATGCAAGGATATTTAACTTAGATCCGTTCGTTTACTACTATGATGGAGTGGATAGCAATAAGGTAATAAATAACCTCGATCAGAAACTCAAATCAAAACTCCCTGAGCTGGAATCACAGCTCGGTGTGAAGTTCAGCGGAAAAGCTGGAATCCATCTTACTCAGACTCGTGAAGAGTTTTACCGGGTGACTCGGGGGCGTGCTCCGGGATGGGCTGGTGGGATTGCTTATTCGAGTCAGCGCAAAGTAGTTGTGAAGTCGCCACTGTTTTTTGGGCAGGGTGTATCATTGGAAGCTCTGACAACCCACGAGATTACTCATTTAATACTCCACGAAGCCACGAGCGGGAACTACCTGCCCCGTTGGCTCGAAGAAGGATTGTGCATGATTCTTGCCGGAGAATCTCGAAGCGGATCGCTTGCGAGACTTGGCAGGGCTGCCGCTGCCAGTCGATTAATGGGATTGCCTCGTGTTGATGATGTTCTTCGATTTTCTGCACCTCAAGCGGATCTTGCTTATTCCGAATCGCGTTCTGCTGCGGTCTACCTGATTGATAGATTTGGTTGGCAAGCTGTGCGGGACATACTCAAATACGTCAGAGCTGATCGAGATTTTGAAGAGGCTTTTTCCATCGCAACGGGTGTTGAATATGAGCCCTGGCAGGTGGAATGGATAGAATATGCTCTTAACCGGTATCGTTGGGTGTTTCTTCTCGATATTGACAATTTAGTTTGGTTTTCGATAGTCCTGCTGGGAACAGTTGTTATGATTATGGCATATGTTAGGCAGAGACGGCAGATGCGGGCGTTATTAGAAGAAATGGAGGACGACGATGAGTATTTTCCAGAATATGATACCGATGAATTTCGAAAAAAATCAGAAGAACACCCCGAAGAGGACGAATGGGAGACTCCCTACAAATGGTAATGATAGTTTTCAAACTAAAGGCATTTAATGATTGGTGTTGTTAATAATTAATTATGCTATATTATTAGTACACCTTGAGCAACCCGTCAAAGGGTTTGTCCAAGAGCTCATTTAACGCACTATAACTGTAACAACATGGCAGACGAGGCTGTCTGCCAGCGCGAAATGATCATTTTCGGACATCCCGAGCGAGTCATCCTTCTAAAGAAGGTTGTGTTTCGGTAGACACGGTTGTGATAACGTAAAGGAAATTATGTTTACTACAACAGGAAGAAATTTGCGTGCGAGCGTTATCGTTATGCTGTTGATTGTGTTTTCGACCAGTCTATTTGCAGCAGGTCGAACAGCTTTCCCCGTTGCAAAAACACTAATGACACCACGCAGCCTGGCACTTGCAGGTGCAGCTATCGCCGATCAAACGTGGGCGGGTGGTGCAGGTTTGAACCCAGCCTCTGGTGTTAATGGGGAGCGTCAAGCGGGGTTTTCTTACGCGCGCCATTCACTGGACCTATGGAGTGGTCAACTCTCTGCATCTTTCCCAATACCGGACAATCGATATGTTTTAACCAGCGGTTTTTACCTATCGACGTTCAATTTCGGTGAGTTGGAGAAAAGCGAACGGGACCTTGGATTAACAGGTGAAACCTTTACTGCTGCAGAATATGTTTTTGCCGGTTACATGTCGGGTGCAGTGAATGATATCGTGACATGGGGATTATCTCTGAAGTATCTTTATGGAGAGCTTGATGAAGAAAGTGCATCAGGAGGAGCAGTAGACATTGGTGTAACCTGGGATACCGGATGGCACAACATCCGACTTGGGGCTGTAGGTCGAAATCTTGGGAAGCAATTCAGTGGATATGGGTCGGAAGAAGATCCAATGCCTTCTGAACTAATGATCGGAGGCTGTAGAACTCTTGACCACATGCCTATGACGTTACATATCGCGGCAATATTTGCAGCGACAGGAGAAGAAGATTGGACGGTTGAGGAGTTGAAAGGGAATCCTGGGTTTGGATTCAGCGCCGGGAGTGAGTTCAGCATTAATGCCGAAGGGTTGAATAAACCTGTTTTTGTGCGTTTGGGATATCATAGCAGAGGAACCGGAATGCAGACTGGACAGAGCCTTGATGCTATTGCTGGACTGACATTTGGATTGGGCCTAAATATGGGTGCGTTCGATTTTGATTACACATATGCACCATTGGGCGCACTTGGGGATGTGCACAGGTTCGGAATAATAGGAACATACTGATCAGAAGAGATAACCTGTTCTAAAACTGTCAGGTTAGCTTGCGTTTCACCCAGAACAGCTATACATTCAACATTAATTATTTAACTGGTCAAGTAACCTTAGGTGTTTGCATGAAATGCCCACATTGTAAAACAAACGTAAACAAGATTCCAATCAGTTGGAAATGCCCTCATTGTGATGAAAAGATGCCAGAGCCCGGATTCTGGTACAGTTTTTCAGAGGGACTTGTAGAATACCTACAGGAAAAAGGCTTTATCTTTTGGGGAACAATTATCGCTGCGGTAATCTCTCTTATTGCAGTCGGTGAGGGTTTATTAGGCCAGGCATATCTAGTAAAATATGTTTTAAATAATTTCCTGTTTTCCATTATTATGGCATTGTATGGTGGAATGGTTCTTGATCTGTATATGCGGGTTGTGCTACCTCTTCATATGCCTTTTGGTGGTGGTGGAGATTTTCTCTTACGTGAACGCGCGGTTATTCGTAATATGAGAAAGAGTGCTAATATAGCGATTATTGCTGGTTTGGTGGCATGTGTGTTCTGGTTGGGACCAGAAATGTTCTTCCTGCATTTTCCATCATATTTTATTGTATTGTCAATTACGTTAGCACTCTCAATGTCGATAGCTGGTCTATTCCTCGACATGAAAATGGCAGAGGATGTTCGGTTCAGATATTACATGGATCGGCTTGGTGTAACAGACTTGAAGAGACTTCGCCGAATTTGCACAGTAACAATAGCGGGACTTTTCATTGCAATAGTTGGTTTTTTCATCCTCAATCAGGTTCCGGATCTCTGGCATACAATTAGCAACTGGGGCATCGTCGGTACTGGAATGATGTTCTTCAAGGCATACCTTTCCTGGTTGTTGTAGTTAGTACTGATTCTTGGCAGTAATGCACCAAAAACTACCTATCAGCTTAATTTTATTGGTTTCTTTTCTTCTATCGGTGATAGTTTTACCGATAGAAGCCAAACCGACAATTGCCGTTATTCTGCCTGAAACGGAACGTAATTTCCATATCGTTTCTGACATGCGACTTGCGATTGAGCAATCCTATATGAGATTCAATGATTCAGATGCTCCTGAATTTGATATTGAATTTCACAACAATTATGCCGATACAGACAGTACAACCGCTGTAACAAACCGACTTTGTTCACGACCTGAAATTGTCACAATTCTGGGTGGCTTTCCAAGCTCTTGCGCCCAGATAACTGCAACTCTCGCTCACAACGCTTCTATTCCATACTTGATAATATCAGCATCAGATGATACACTCACCCGTACTGAATCAAATCATGTCTTCCGGATAGCTCCTCCTTCAACAGATTATAATGACGGTTTAGTGTCCTGGGCGATATCAATTGCCGGAGCACGTCGGAACATTGCAATAATCTATGAAAATCATCCGCGTTCTGAGGAAGTTGTCGCAGATTTGATGAGGGATATGCGCAGGAGGTGGAGGGGAGCAGTTGCCCGTCACTCATTTGAGCCCGGTGAAGAAGATTTTTCAGGCTTGATCGAAGCTTTGGAGGACGACAAGCCGACGTTAGTTTGGATAATTGGTTGGTTGTCAGATACTGCCCGCTTTATGCGTCAGTGTCGGGGTGGAGACTGGACTCCGATTGCTTTTGTTGCTGGAACTGCCGGTATTGTCTCGAATAAAATGGTGTCCATTTCCGAAGGGGCTTCGGATTATCTTTTTGCACCAATGGTATGGTGGCCGAAGGTCACATATCCGTTTTCTTATGAATTTGTCAAAGAATTTAATTTTGCGAGAGATTATGATCCCGAATACCATGCAGCAGAAGCTTATGCGACAATGCAAGTATTGCTTGAGGCTGTTTCAAAGTGTGATGTAATTGATCGATTTGAACTCTATCATGCTCTAGATGAAATCGATATTTACACAGTAGTTGGACGGGTAAGGTTCGAGGATTATCGTGGCTTTACAAATCAGAACAGAATGACCACTATCGCGATGCAACTCCAGGGACAGCAATGGAAATCGGTATGGCCTCTGAAATATGCGGAAACAAACTACATCTATCCTGCTCCAGACTGGAACGAACGGGAAAATACAGAGTACAGACAGAAAGGACCAAACTGGCTGCCTCTATTATTTGTAATAGCATTCGGGTTGCTTCTGCTGTTTGGAAAGTGGAAACGCGATCAGATGCCTAAAGAACTTGACGAATAAGACTCTATAATTGGTAGCGCAGGCGTCCCTGCCTGCGGTTGCTAATTCAGGACCTTGAGACGGACTGCCCACTGTAAGATACACAGACCGGGGCGAGTAAAGTATTGTAGCATGCGCAGGCGGGGACGCCTACCCTACCGGCATGTGAATCCGAGAGAGACAGAATTAACAAATTGCCCATTTCGGGGGCTTTCTATACGTATATATTATGAGTATATTTTAATTCGGACTGAGATATTTTCTTTCCGTTCGATAACGAAGTGAACCTGCTTTTTTTGCCTTGAGAAGAATATGATAAAAAAACTGCCAACCTTCATCCTCCTTTTGCTGATATTCATCAGCTTGAATCCTGCATTCTGCCGGCCAATCACCGATTATGATGTTGAAGTAACCAGAGATCTATCTGGTGAATACAGATCAAATCGAGCCGATTACCTGACTCAGTTTCCAGAACGCGAGCTCAATATCGATCATGTCGAACATTTTGGTCCAAATCGAGACGAAGAAGGAACTGTTGTCGTTGCTGTGAACACCACCCTTTATAATCAGCTCGAAAATGACTTTAATGGCTGGATTGAAGGTATTGGTGAGGACGGTTACGATATGGTGCTTATTGTTACAGACGGTGGGACCGCTCAGGAGCTGAAAGATCAGGTTATTCAAGAAGGCGGTGAAGAAATCGTTGGGGCAATATTTGCCGGAGAATTGCCACTGGCATGGTTTGAGCACAAAGAACATTTCCGTCAGGAGCATGAGCCGGATAATAACCGGATACAGGATTATCCAATAGACTACTTCTTTACCGACCTCGATGGAGTCTGGGAGGATTCAACTGGCAATGGTATATATGATTATCATCATGGGGATGTTGACCCTGATATCTGGTTTGGACGTTTGCCTGCCCACAACCTCAGTCGCCTCGATGAGGTCGACATAATTTCCGCTTATCTTGCCAAAGTGCAGCAATACCGGGCGGGGGAACTAATGCTGCCACACCGGGCTCTGAATTATATTGACGACGACTGGTGTTTGATGGATCAGGTTTGGTCGCGCTACATCCGAAATGCTTATGGTTATGTAATTGCAGAAACAGACTCAAATACAACTTCCGCTTCTGATTACTGGGAGCACCTTGAAAACGAAGGATATGAGATGGTGCAGGTTGCGGTACATTCAACCTCAGACAGCCATTCTTTCTTTGTTGAAAACAGAACAGCACGTGATTATTTCAGGTTCTGGGACCTGCGCGACGATGTCAACGAGAATTCGATGTTTTATAACCTCTTTGCCTGCTCTGTCATGGATTTCTCGGAAAGGCACAATCTCTGTATGGGAGTACTCTATGCCCTTGGTGGTGAGTTTGGGCTCGGAGCTGTCGGCTCGATTAAAACAGGTGGTATGCTGTTCTTCGATGATTTTTACATCCCACTTTCTGAAGGGCAGAGCTTTGGTCAATCGCTGCAAAGCTGGATGATTGAACATGCACATGACCCGGAACGACCGAATTGGGCGAGGTCATGGTTTTATGGGATGACATATTATGGGGACCCGACCTTGAAAATCAAGCAGGGTCTGCGAGTCGGTGAGATGGAGATTACTGAGCTTGAAGGTGACAATGATGGAATTCTGGACGTAGCAGAGGTAGTTTCATTAACCGTACCCGTGCATAACCGCAGTGAAGAGGACATTCGTGGTATCACTCTTGAAATCTCAACCTCGGATACACTCGTTGAGATTATCAATGGCACGGGAAATTTGGGTGATATCGGTGCCGGAGAAGTGGGTGAAGTTAGTGGACTGGGATTTAGTTTCGGTGAAAATGCTGTTGATGGTCACTTGCTGATACTCGATGCTGTTATGACACCCGAGGAAGGTGAAGCGTGGTGGGATATGATCGAAATTCCTGTCAGAGCCCCTCGTCTTGAAGCGTTCGGGTTTGGGTGGGGTGAAATTGATGGTGACCGCAATGGTTGGGTTGACGCGGGTGAGACTGGTGTAATGTCAATTCATTTCCGTAATGATGGTGGGGATGATATGCGCAGCGAAGGGCAGATTTCGGTTAACTCCCTTGACGATATGTTAATTCTTGAACAGGAAATCACTCCGCTTCAGCCTGTCGCATCTGAAAACACGGGCAATACTGATTATTTGGAATATTCCATTTCTCCAGAGGCAGAAGGCATAAGCGCAGCGTTTATAGAAGTAACAGCCCTTGTAAACGACGTAACTCGCGGTTCTGGCATCATCGCAATTCCGATTGGTGCTGAGTTTAGTTTGGATGAAAACTTCGACGAGCAACCAGTCTGGCAGAGAAGTTACGCAATCAGCGATGGACTCGCCGATTTCTGGAGATGGAGCGAAACTGATGGCGACAGCAGTGGCTGCCTCGCATTCGGCGGACCGGATTCACTCGAGTATGAACCGCGCTGTGACGCAGCAATTGAGATGCCCCTGATGATGTTCGGGGAGGATGCCGTGCTGCAAATCAGGCACCGAATGGACATCGAGACCATGTACGATGCTGCAACGATTGAGGTCGACCGGGGGGATGGCTGGCAGAGAGTCGTACCCGAGGGAGGATACAACGGCTTAAGCGTTGAGATCGGCTCCTACTCTGGAGGCGAATGTTGGAACGGGACATTTGACTGGATGGAATCCACCATTCCACTGGGTGGACCGGCTGGTCCACTACGCATCCGTTTCCGTTTCTCATCAGACACTGGCGTTGAGGGGAATGGCTGGTTTATTGATAATATGGTCGTAACCGGAACACCACTTGAAGAAAAATCACCGATAGAGGTTGCGGAAGATTTCCAATTGCTCGAAGTATACCCAAATCCGTTCAATTCCTCAACTCGGGTCAGTTATACAATGCCGACACAGGGCTTCGTGCGGTTGGCGGTGTTTGATATATCGGGCAGAGAGATGACCATTCTGCATGAAGGTGATCTCAATGCTGGAAGGTACACTTCAGAGATAAATGCCCAGAAATGGTCATCGGGATTATATTTCGTTCAGTTGCAGTCGGTGTCGGATGTCAGGACTGTGAAGGTTATGTGTGTGAAGTAGGGGTCAGAGGCGTTGCCCGGGATTTTGCATCCCGTGGACACCAATTAAAAAAACCCGGGCAATAGGGCTCATGAATATTTCAAAGAACTTGATTTGTGATATATGCGACTTTGTGTAGACAATATACAACATTTCTCTGCAAAAGTCAAGTCTCATCACATAGCACATGACAGAACAGGGATAGCAATAATTATCGTCACTTCGTCACCCTTTTGGCGGTAAGTGGTTGTGGGTGGTGGATTGAGGTGGTGACGGAAAAGTGACGGAAATGACGAAGTTGTCATAATTACAACGGATGAAGCGGATAAAACGGAATTTTCGTCGTTGTCCTTATTTATGCTGGTAATAAAGATATTACAGAACTTCGTTTCACGGTGATGTCGTGAGGTGTTGAAGGATGCGTTTTGGGAGTATCGGGAAACGGGGGTGTTTTGGAGTATTGTGTGACGGGTGGCGTGTCTGACACGCCCATATACGTTTCATCTTTGGTTAATCTAATATCTTGCTTATTGTAATCAATCACTTTAAATAAAATTAGGCTCTAATTAGGAGAAACATGTCTGGCAAGCCAGACATGCCACCCGCCGATTGAAAAACTACTTCGATACTATTTTAACAGCATAATTTTCCTTGACAATGTTCCGTAATTTGTCTCCAACCTGATGATATACAATCCTGTTCCCAGGTTTGCACAGTCAATGGTAAATTCCCTTCCACCGGATTGAACGAGACCCCTGTCGTAAAATGCAGCCAGTCTTCCGGTTATGTCATAAATACTGATCTTAACTGGGCTGGGATGTGGTAACTGGCATCTCAGCTTTGTCGAAGAGTTGAATGGATTTGGGGAAATGGATGTTATCCTGAAATCATCCACGGGTTTGAGTGGAGGTTCACAAGCGCTTTGAAATGGTTCGGAGCAGACAACTTGAAATCTGAAATTCTCTCCTAATGTGAAATTCTGTCCTAATGACCGATCTGAAAGACGCGACACCACTCCGAGACTATTGTCATCAATAACCTCAATGTCTAAAATTCTTTCATCCATTTCTATATCTGGAAAGACACGAATTCCAGTCCTTGTCCAGGGATCGCTGAAAGCGCATTGCTCGTCGATGTGGGTCACGTATGTTTTTCTTTGACTCCCTCCCTGATTAAGTCTTGTCCAAGCCAACCATAATCCCCCCTGGTAATCCGGTTTGCTGTTAATATACTCGTTGTTTTGCCCGTTGGGACTGAAAAGGTGAATACCATTGGCACCGGACAGAATTTCTCCATCTCTCGTTATACAGAATATGGGAAGGAGCTGCTCTACACCATCGATGCCGGGAACTCGCATGGGTATGAACCATATGTTATCATTTGCAGAAACAATATTATAAACAGGTCGGTTTCTGAATTCTTCATCGGTAAATATTGGATTTTGCATCAATGATAATGAATCCATAACTTGACCGTTTGCTGAGGATATTTTCTTTACCCAGGTATTAAATTCCCCATTAAATGTTTGATGCAGTCCGATCCAGAAGTTTCCATCATTAGATGGGAAGGATCCAAAAAGAGAGGTGTTTTCATGTTTATAATGGTCTGATGGTTCTTGCCATAACGGTCTTCCTTCCAAATCAAACTTATTTATAAAGAATCCCGATCTTCTTGAATCAATAAAATCGAAAATGTTCTCTTCGAGAGCTAAAATAAATGTAGCTTTTACATCATTACCATGATTAATAAGCTGAGATTCCCATATTATCTCGCCATTGTTTAGGTCTAGACCTGTGATAGTGGATTGTCGGATATCTTCTACATAATTCAAGTCTCGGAAATACAGAATCTCATTGTTTGGGTGAATTGTAGTTTCGAGTTCCCTGTTAGGATTTATCTCTACTTCTGTCCTCCAAGCTAAATCACCATCTTCATTCAGAGAAGCAAAGTATGTTTCACCGTTATACCAGGCAATTATATTTTTCCCTGGGCTATTTAAAGGGTGGCGATAGGAATAATTCCGTGGATTATTCTCTATCAATAGCTCACCTTGTTGAGGTCCATGGATGATACCATTTGAACCCATCCTGACTAGCCGTAAGCCGTCTCGTTCTGTGAAGAAGAAGTCATATTGACCATTGGGACGTGTCATTATTGTGTGAACCCCGGAAATTCTCCTGTGATTAGCTCCCTGGTTAATATTTTCATGGATGACGTTACCATTTGAATCAGCTTTTAAAAGAAAATAGGGGTAATTTCTTATAGTACCTGAATTCACCATGTCACCAGCCACCCAGAACTCGCCATCAGGAGCTGGTTTGAGATGCCTTGGTGCTCCAAGCCAATCAGCAAATATCGGAGCTTGCCAAACCTGTTCTCCATCAGGAGAAATGCAGTAGATATAACAGGAATATTCTTGATCTAATTCACGATTCCAAATGCCGTAGGGTACTATAATATTGCCATTGGTTAATTCAGTCATCGCGCATGGAGTCCAGAGTTGCATGTGGTCTTCTTCAATTGGACCTATTTCTATTCCATCAGCTCCCCAGGGTAATGTATTGTTCTCGGGATCATATCTAAGGGCAAAACTCGATTGGTTACTGTTGAATTTGAAAATGTGGGAACCGTCTTGAAGTAGCAAGTTTTGTCTTTCAATAGATCGAAAATTTGCGTTGATAAATCGTTCTTCAATTAATTGGTATTGATCGTCAACGACACAAAAACCTCGTTCATCTCCTGAACTCCAACTACAAATTGCACCTCCATTATATCCCGCATGCCAGGATGCTCCAACATTTCCTGGTAATCCTTCAACTCGAGGAGACGTTGGGATTTCAAATAGTGATTCACCTTCATAGGATATTTTGTTTGAACCGTTTGTCCGGTCTTCAGAGCTCATGACTCTGTATAGGAACCCTCCTCCGCCGTCCGAAATGACACGAACTAAGGTTTGATTCCTTGGTAAAAAAACATCATTCGGTCTCCAACCTCCCCTCAGTTCTCCGCCAGAATTAATTGCTGTGAATCCGCTGTGGCAGATTACATAACAGCCTCCCTGATAATCCTGAATCACCCATTCATCGGGATTACCAGAAAAGATCGTATTTGGGTAAACAATTGTGGCGTCCCTTATAAAACGACCCTCGTTGCCCCACTGAGGCTCACCTTGAGAGTTGAATTTTTGTGCATATAATTCACCAGACTCTGGATCTTCCGGATTGACTGAATGCCAG
>JABGPL010000020.1 GCA_018644935.1 Calditrichota bacterium
AATTAAAAATGCAAAAAATAGATAAATTGAAACTTTAAACAGGTTGGCAAAGAATTTTTTTGTCGCTGCACTCAGCGGAATTCCCGATCTCTTCTCAAGTGTAGCAGTAAATACTTCTCCCGGTTCTAACTCAGGAACGTTCATATAAAACACATCATCAATAACATCAAAAGTGGTTGATCTTGATAGACTACTTGCCGCCATTCGCTCAGCAGGGATGAACCGAGGGGGAAATACTCTCAATACACATCCCTTTACGGATGTAATCCCGTTGTTTGAAATCTGCAATTCAATCTGTTTATCTATAAGTTGCGATTTAACAGTAAGTTCTGATATCTGTTTTCGCCAAGTTGCAATATCGTTTGCAGTTGCAATCCAAATGTGCTTTTTTGATTCGGCCTTTTTTACGATCTTTTTTGCAATGTATTCTAAATCTTTTGATAATGTTATATCACTGTGAAAGCTGAATTTATAAAGACCATTCAAATCCCAGATTTTCTCAGCTTCTGAAGACATTATCTCTATCATTTTATCTCGACCGGATACTTGAAGTTTGTATTTGATGTCAAGATCATCAAGTTCATTTTTTGGAAAAAGTATTATTTCCGAATCAGTCGAATTCTCTCTGAAGTTAAAAGGTACCACTGGATTAGATCGATCGGCAGCAAATAGATACTCGATCCCGAGTTTGTATAATGCCTCAATAGTATTTCTATCATATGTATTTAAAGCTGGATTAAATCCCGAAGGCTTGATATGGAGATCATCGAAGAAATCAATATGATTCTTTAATCTTATAACCTGTTCATCAATATCGAACCCTGCAAATGGAGCATTCTTGTCACCTAAAAGACCAATTTCAAAACGTTTTGTGTTAATAGAATTTATCGCATCAACGTTTTCCGTGGAAGTCTTGGAAAGAATGTTGAAAGTCGCAGCAACACCAAGATGATCGAAGATATCCTGTGTATGTTCGATTTTACTAAACTCAGCAAAAAAATTTGCCTGAATTAGCATTGAGGCGTTAAACCCTTTCGGCCACGGATTGATGCTGGAAATGCTACCTCCGGATAACCATCCAAGAAGCTCTTGGAATACCAATTTTACCTGTTTGTCGTTTGATTCATCAATTTCTAACTTATCAAGAGTGCAACCGAACCATGCGATTCGGCTTCCGCTTTCAGATTGATGTATGACAAAAGCAGTCTGTGACTTATCCTCAGGCATAATGTTTGGATTGAATTCTTCATCAGCCCAATATCCAGCAGATATTGAGACGTCGTTTTTGGGAAGGTACAGAGGTGTATGTGATGAAGTAAGATTGAACTTGTATCCAGGATCAATTGACATTGTACCAGGTTGTCCATCACGCAGGCGAAGAGAGAAACCTTGATTTATCTTTCTACGGGATTTTTTTGGGGGTATTCCAAGTTGCTTTTCAATAAAGGCTGCACCACGCCAGGTTCCATCTTCATCCCGAAAACCAGTTCCCCACGTCAGAAGCAAACCTCCACCTCCGGATATGTATTCATCAATATCCGAGAGAGATTTATCTGACAGGCATAATGTCCCGGGAAGGATAACTATATCGAATTTTCCGAGATCATCAGGCAGAGCAGTGTCGGATGCAATTTCAATCTTGAATAAACTCGGATCGAGAAATGCTTCCCAGTTCGAAATCAATTCACTACATCTTCTATCCAGATCTTCAGCCTGAAAGTATTTGGCTGTCGTCCTTGGCTCGATCAGAAGTGCAGTGGTAATTGGTTTTGAATGGCAAAATGTAGCGATTGCAAACACTAACAGTGAATGCAGAACCACTACATTCAGTTGCTTATTTCCACATGCTGTTCGCATCGCTTGAATCAAAATCGTCCTGTTCGGGTTTATTTTTCTTATTTACAGAGAACTTCCGTAAATGCTTTGTTCCGCGAGACCTGGGTGCATTACCTTCTTCACGAGGATCATCATTATTGGTAATAACACGTTGCATTGAGTTCATGAAAGCTGATTGAGCCGCGGAAAGCTCTTCTTCCTCTTCCTCTTCTTCTTCTTCAGCATACTCTTCTTCGTATTCTTCCTCATATTCATCCTCTTCATAATCTTCGTATGAATCAGATTCGAATTCCTCTTCTTCCTCCTCCGGCTCGGGTTCTATTGCTGTAATGTTATCCTCACTACTCTTTGCAGCCAGGTTTTTCTTGGTTTTTTCCTTCTTTTCTGTACTTTCTTGCTTATTCGTTGTTTTCTGTGCAGGAGGTAAGTTTTTCTTCTTCTTCTCTTTAATTCTGAAGACGAAATATGAGGCAACCGCAACGATCAACGTAATTAGGGTTGAAACAAGAATGATTGTAGAAAGAATTGGGATTACATCCATAATTTTCTCGTTTTGTGAATTGGGTATTTGAAACTGTTTGTACTACTTATTGTCATCGTTAACTCACTTTGAATTTTAGGATCCGGTTCGTTCGAGTTTGCCCCAGCCCATCTTTATTCCCATCATCTCCTCAATTGTAGCAGCAAGTTTTGCAACATCAACAATTTGAACAAAGAATACTCGGTAAAGTAATGCATAAGGAACGTGATAAAGCTCTTCACGCTCTATGGAAACTGTATACATTGCGGCAATCATGTCAAGAATGGTTAACTGCACCCACCAGAGAACAAGCAAAGGAGACATTCCAAACAGGATTCCTACAACTAAAAACAATACATTTGCCATAACATTCATCAGTGGCCAAAGTATTGATTCCATAATCATTTGCCACATGGTAATAAGGACTCTAAATCCACGTGATGCATCAATTAAAAGAGCCTTATGTTTACGCATAGCTTGCAGAATGCCGCGTGTCCACCGATATCTTTGCTTAAGCAGTGGCAGCAAACTCTCAGGGGCTTCTGTATAACTAATAGCATCGGGTTCGTAATCAATTTTATAGTTCTTACTGAGAAGCTTCAAAGTTAAATCACAGTCTTCAGCGAATGTATCACTGGACCATCCACCAACATCTATGACTGCTTCTCTTCGGAAGATTCCAATTGGCCCAGGAACAATATTTACAGCTCTTAACAGTGCCTGCCCACG
Organism: Calditrichota bacterium; assembly: GCA_018644935.1. GTDB lineage: Bacteria > Electryoneota > AABM5-125-24 > Hatepunaeales > Hatepunaeaceae > JABGPL01. Next base: position 3,086 of record JABGPL010000020.1, read on the forward strand.
TCGAACCAGATTCAACCCTTCAATGTACTCAAGGGACTGTAACCTAGTTAACATATTGCGTCGATTGACAATCTTCACATTGCCGGCTATCCCTGTTATCTCAGGATTTTCAAAATGCCGCATTGCCATTAGAAGTGTAAGAGGGTGTAGTCTGCTATCACCATCAACACAAACGACTACATCACCATCTGATACTCTGGCACCGTGATTTAGTGCAGCTGATTTTCCGCCATTTGCCTGAGTGACGACTTTAACCTGAACATTCCCATGTTTTCCCTCAAGGCGCAGAGCGATTTCAAGTGTGTCATCAGTCGAACCATCATCTATTACGATTATCTCAAAATTTGGGTAATCCAATTCGACTAATGAGCGAATTGATCTTTCAATCACAACCCCTTCATTGTAGGCTGGGACCAGAATTGAGGCTTTCAGGAAAGGGGGCTCAAGTTTGAATTCTATTACACGATTTCTGTTATGCTGGAAAAAGGACATGAAAATGAGAACTACATATCTAAGAATGATAACCAGTAAGAATGATAACCAGAAGGAAGAATAAAAGTGAAACAATGGACGTGTTTACCAGAATACTTGGCACAGAAACTCTTGTTTCAATAAGGATAAACCAGACAGATAGCGTAACAGAACCGAATAGTGTCACTAATATAATAATGACAAATCCATAACCCCATGCTTTACTTTTCTGAACGTGCCCCATAGGTATATCAATTGTCTCATCTTCTTCATCCTCGTCTTCCTCCTCATCATCGTCCTCGTCATCATCTTCCTCATCCTCATCCTCATCTGTAGATTCAGAAACGCGCTCTGTCTTTATGACGGTGTCGTCTACGATAACATAGGATTCTTCGATGTTTTCATCATCATCGTTTGAATCATCCTCATCATTTTTTGGAAAAGCTTCAACAGAATCAGAATAATTTTCACTCTCTGAGTTTTGATCATCTTCACCATTTGCGGGATTTTCTTGTTTATCTACCGATTTTTCTGAAGGCTTGAATAACTGCTCGAATTCTTCATCTCTATCCCTATCTCCCGCGTTTTGAAAAGATTGCTTATTAATAGAATTCTCCGTGTTTTGAATCTGAGAAGCATAGTCGAATTCAAAATCTGACTTGCCATTGGTTTGATTGTCAAACTCAAATTGATACCCGGAGTCAAATCCCTGGGTATATTCAGTTCCCGAATTAATCGAATCCCCGGATTCATTGCCAAAAGAGTAGTGGTTTGAGTTTGAATTGCTAGGTTGTGAGCTAATACTCATGGCTTTTATCTACTCCATGACAATGAGGCGATCCAGCCATTGTATCTGTAAGAGCCATCCACTCGATTTGTTGCAAATCCACTGTACCCGAATCCAAAAGAAAAATATCGATTAATGTTATATCCCAGATCCAGTTGGAACTGCCTTACAGAATTGTCGGTTGAGATCACTCGACCAATTCCACCCTTAAGTTTATAACTTAATTTTTGTAGTCTTTTTTGGATACTAATCCAACCAATAACACTTGCATAGGATGACGGTGCCCAGTACTCATCGCGCTCTTCATTTGCGCCGACTGTGTCAAATCTGAGCCCAAGATCTATTACCGGGTTTAACCTGTATGCACAATTTAACCATGCATCGGTTCTGGTATTCCCGTCTGAGAGGAACATGTACTGCCCGTTTCCATCAAATTGCACCTTAGAAAATCTGTTGCCCTCTCTGAAATTATAGGTCGCTGCGATACCAAATTTCTCGGCTCGAATTCTATTTCTCCAGGTCAACAAACCACCTGACGAGGCAACATCGAAAATTGCATCTCTCGATGAGAAATAGACCTTTCCCAAGGTCCCGCGGAGTTCAGGAGAATCTTTGAAATCACGGGTTAACTCAACATAATACCAGTCGGTTTGTCTAGATGCGAATATATTATACCGGACTTCAAAGTTCAAGCTTGTAAATGGATCATAGCTGTAATTGGCAACTCCGAAAAAGAAATTACCCTGTTGACTGGCCGTCCAGCGGCCACTGCTGTCATCCTGAGCAAAAGATACTCTACCTCCGCCGAATTGGAAATTTAATCTCAAAGAATAGTTTGCAATTAAAAATAATCTAGTATCTGTTAAACTGAATGACTCGCTATCAGAGGATTGGGAATGTTGAAGCTGAGCTCCTTTAAAAAACGCACCTGCTAATTCATTCAATTCGCGATTGGCTGTTACGTTTTCCGGTTCTTTATCAAGAGCAATTCTATACTCATCATATGCGGCGTAAATGTCACCTTTCCATTTATAAGCATTGGCGAGCGCGATTCTTGCTTCAACTGATTCGGGATCAATTCGTAGAGAAAGACGTAGTTCAAATATGGCTGTATCATACTCGCCTTTCCACGCATAAACCTGAGCAAGATTAAATCTGAATTCAAAGACATCTGGATTTTCTTCTGCCAGTCTGGCATAAATCTCTATCGCATCATCCAATCGATGTGATGCGGCATAAAGATCTGCCAATCGGATTTGCAATTGGATATCATTGGGTCTACTCTCTACAGCGAGGCGATATTGACCTACGGCATCTTCGATGAGATTATTTGCAGCTAATAAATCAGCATATCTAATTCTAAGATCAATATCAAATGGTTTTTCCTGAACTTCAATTTTAGTTTTTTCTATCTGGTCAATGACATACAGCTCTTTCTGTCCGTTTATTTTCTTTTTTAGAATGAGCATATTCGCATTGTCTGGTTCAAGATCTAATATGAAAAGAACGTGAGGTTCAGATTCAAAATACCTTCCTGAGTCGAAATAAAGGTTAGCTAACTGTCGTCTGACATTAACATCATCAGGATCGTCAATATGTTTTTGTTCAAGGTGTTTAATTAATGGACCAAAGTCTTTGCGAAGAAGGTCACGGCCATTTAGTGCCGTTTCATTTTCAGGGTCAGTTTCGAGAATATTCAGGTACATTACATCCGCTTCATCATACTTACCCTGACGGCGGAGAGCTTCAGCATAACCTACTTTAGATCGAAGTTCCTCAGGATGATCAATTAAGTCCTCCTGAAAAATGGATTCTGCTCTCAAAAGATCTTCGTTTGCTGACAACAGAGCTTCACCTAAACCGAGGCTTGCTTCGCGATGGAAAACATCATCATAGAGGATTTCAATAAATTCATTGATTGCTTCGTCAGGACGAGTTGCCCAATTGTACACATATGCCCGGTGTAGTCTGACCTCAGTATGCTCTGGATAGGTTTCGAGATATAAAGTATATTTATCAATTGCTTCCGATAACATTCCCAGAGAGACATAATCTTTTGCAACTTCTAACAGGGCAGTACTATCATTAGGATTAATTGCCAAACGTTCTTTGTATTTCTCGATTTGCTTTAATCTATACGCCTCTTTGAGGTCTGCAATTTCCCCTTTAAGTGCTAAGGCCCTTTTGTCCAAAGGAACAACACCTAACCTCTTGGAGACCAAAGAATCTGCTTCATATAAACGTGTCTGTTTTTTTAAGATAATTGCTAAATCAATCAACTCCGGACCGGTCGGATTCTTTGCAACTGCTTGTCTGATTTGTTTTTCTCTAAATCCTGGCGTGGATGTAATTTTATTGATTTTCTTATCAAGAGATCCTGCTTTTGGCTTAATTTTTTTAGCACGCTGATATGCAATCAGAGAGCTTTCGTTATTTCCACGCCAGTATTGAATCTCCCCAAGTAAAAACCACGCATCATAATGATCTGGATTTCGAGAAATTACTTTATCAAGTTGAGTGACACTTTCAGAATACCGATTGTTCCATGCGTAATGTTGAGCTAACTCAAATCGAGCAACTTGATCATCCGGTTTGGCATTGAGATACTGTTTATACAATTTCTCTGCCCGATCAAACTTTTTATGCTTCGCCATGAACTGCGCAAAATCAAGAATTACCGAAGAAGAGACATCCTTCTTTTTGAGCTCTTGCTCAAATTCGCCCTCCCTTTTATCAACTAATTTCTGTCTATAGGATGCAATGCGATTTTGAAAATCTTTTACTCTGGGATCTTTTGGTGCACGCCATGTAAGCTCATCAATATGTGGCAGAGCAGAATCCAGCCGATTCAATTGCATTAAAATTTGAACGAATTCAATCCGAGCTTCAATGTGGGAAGGATGCGACCGGAGAAACCGATCATACTCGGAGATTGCTTCCATGTGAACACCATGCTTAGCAAGTTTTCTTGCTCGACTGAGGTCGGCGTTCTGAGCAAAGGCTGATGTTGAAAAGAGAATAACCAACATCAAAAGTATTATCGTTTTGGTTTTCAATTTATTAACTTTGTGAGATTGCTCGAGACATCTGTTACTTGATGCATAAGCTCGTCAGCGTCATTCCCGTCTTCCGGGAAAGTCATTTTTGCTCCGAGAACATTCAGGTGTTTACCGATTTGTAAATTGAGTTGAGAAAACAACTCAGTTCTCAGTTCTTTTATTACTCTCTTTTCAAAAGCTCTGGCACCCACTTTGTCAGTATCATCCAATAAAATCACAACCTTATCCATATACCGACTGGCATAGTCATTCATCCCTCTCAAGGTACTCTGAGATATCATTGCGACCCGCTTAACTAGTTCAAGGCCTTGCTGGACATGTTCATGTTGGGGATTTCCCCTCATTGAGACCATTTTAAGTGATACGAGTGAAAAGGTACTTTCGTTTTGTTTACTTCTCCAGACCTGTTGATGTAGTTTTTCACGAAAGTTCTGCGGAGTGATAAGGTGAGCGGTTTCTTCAGATAGATCTTCACCACCAAATCCATTTCCGTTTTCATCACCGAAGTCATCAGGCATTTCTGAAGAACTAATAAAAGCTCTTTTCTTATTCAAAATTGAATCAAGGGTTTTGTATCTTTTTAAGGTCTTTATCAAAGCACCGAGGAGATCTTCCGGATCAATAGGATTTACGAATAGTGCATCAGCTCCCGATTGTCTTGCGACCTGATTAGCTCGCATTTTATTTGCAGCGTCCACAATTATAAATGAAGGCATTTTTGGAAATTCATCTTTAATTTTTCTAAGGATGGTGTTCCAATTTCCAAGAAGTGAGCTTGCGCTCAAGACTGCAAAGTCAAAGTCCATTACTGCAGATTGAAGGATAAACTCTTCGTGGGATTCAAACATCATTATCTGGCTATCCGGATGGAAAATCTCTTCCAGATGGTTCAATGATTCTTCATCTGTATCGAACAGTGCAACGTTTATTGGGATATCGAGAATGTCTTTTGATCTTACTGTTGCAGGTGCTGAGATTGATGAGGCAGCCGGAGTTTCATAATCAAGTATCAGACCAGAGCCATACTCTATCTTTACTTTGAAGGCCGTAGGTGGTTTCATTTTATCAACCATCTTATGAACGGAGAAAATCCGATTCTGGCCTTTAACGGTTGTCATATCCGATAGCACAAATGAACCGACGACTGCATCCTCAAGTAGTTGGGTAATACGCTGAGCGGGAGCACTGTTGAGCTCTCCCATTGTAACAAGGGTCGTGACTTTTAGCTCTTCAAGTGAGTTGATCAAGGAATAGATGTAATTCACCAGTTGTGTGCCTTGTTGGTTTGAAAGCAATGGGATGAGTGTATCGAAGACGAGCCTTGTGCAATTGTAATGCTGCAGGTATTGCTCAACTTCACCAAGTAAATTTATGATGTGACTGTATTGGAAATTTTCCCCGATCTCTTTTGGATATTCCATCAAAATAAGACGGTTATCCATTAGATAACTTTCAAGAGAAATTCCCATAGCCTCAGATTTCAGTATGACGTTTTCAATCCTGTCATTTGAAATCATCATCGTAGATTCACCGTTTTCAAGTCCGCCAAGAAGGAACTGCATTCCAACTGTGGTTCGCCCTGATTGACCCGGGCCCCTCAGAAGATAACACCGATTGGAATACAATCCTCCAATCGAGGCATCAAGAAAATCAAGACCTGAACTTATTCGCGAGTATAACATCACATTCTCCAGTAGAAATCAAACCGACAAGTTTTGACGAATGGTTTCGTCCTTGTTTTGCATACAATATGATGTTTCATCGTTTGTGAAGGGTTAAAAAAACGTTTATGAATCGTTTGAATAATAAAAATGTGAAATTAACTCAAAAAAAATCACTTTTCTGCAAATGGACTCAATGTTAGAGGTTTAGGCTCTCGAAGAGCTCCTCTTTTAAGCTCCATTTCCTCAACCAAAATTGATGGAGTAATAATCGAAGCTCGATATTTAAAGTTGGTAAAAATAGTTGGTTGAAGATAATTATAGGCTTCTGAATCCTTCCCCATAGCCACAATATCTTTCAGATTTCTAATAGTTACCTCATCAAATTCTAATCCTCGAACGGGCTCCATACGACCGTCTTCAACAAAGATTTTGAATGCAATTGTTGGTTTTGGTAAAAGTTCATCCGATTCGGAATTTGCATCAATTGTCCGGTAATGTTCGGCAATTTCAGGGTTTTCTAATTGCATAACAACTAAACCAAAATCATTTCCGTATTCTTTACTCAACTTTAGCAATCTGGATAGCATTTTCTTATGGTTGAGCGGTTTTGATGTTGAAACAGTCATATTGGTAATGCCCGAGACATTCCTCTGAATCGGCAGAGAATGTGCATGTCCATTTGATTCTTTGATCTTTTTCGTCGGTTGTCGGTTCATGGGTATTGTCTGCAACCAGCCATTCTCAACTAAAACCAATTTCTCTGTTGGGACTCCTTCAGAGTCCACAATTCTATGTCCGGCAAGAAAACTATCACCCCACTTTTCTCGTCTTGGTTCATCTTTGATGTTTACAAAATCCGGAAACACTCGACGTTTTACACGTTTTGCAATCTTCCCGGTGGGGAAATAATCGCTGAACCAATCCTGGGCAACGAGAGTTTTTCGTGGCAAACTCATTTGTTCAACGAAAAGATTGGAAATTAGCTGGGCAGCTGCCTCTTTCATGAATAAGACCGGTCCCTCATACTCATCAATTGAGCTGGAATTCGCGGAGTTTTCAAGTGAACGGGCAAGTGTCTCTACATCCTTTGATAGCTTCTCAGCTGTTGGATTTGAATCACCTTCGGGGATGATGTACCTTCGGTAACCATTTAGCCTCTCACCATCTTCAGTCTGTATAGTAGCCGCTATCTCAATTATCCCGGTTGAGTTTGCTACACGATTAAATGAGTCTTCAGAATTAAGGTACCATTGGGTTGAAGCGATACTACTGTAGTCTATTTGCCAATCGAGAAGATTGCTGAAATCGTGAAACGATTCTGAAGCGGTTAAAACAAGAGCCTCCATATCTGACTGAGTGGATTTAACGGAATTTCTTTCCTCTATATAGGTAAACGGTTCAACAGATGAGAAATCCGGGAGTATATCATCGGGTGGATTTGCCTGTAAATAGGATTGCTTTCCGGCATAGGTTTCGAGGGCTTTCTTATAGGCTTTATCAGTATGAAGCCATATCTGGTGTCTTAATGCATCATAATCATCTTCATCGACCAGATCATCTCGCATATTCCAGACGGATCTCCAATCACTGACAAAATTAGTGTTATCCAATTCAGAGTTTCCAACTCGCAATTCAATAGAGAGAGTTTTATCATTATGGTGACTTGACCTGACAAGTGCACCATAACGAGAACGAATGTCAAGAGATTGGCTCTCGCGTATTGTGTAGCTTATAAAATAAGGTGACGGCATTCCCTCAATCACCAGGTCCTTCATCGAACGTTCCAGTTCGTCATTCATCGCCCTGAAGGTAATATCATCAGGAATATCTGCGGCTTCACTCTTGATAGTTACGCAGCACGTCAGGGTAAATACTAATATTAAAAAGAAAATCGTTTTCACTCTCAGCTCCTTTAACTGAAAAGATTCGGGTAATCCAGCTATTGTGTGTCTCCTGCAAATCCCGGTGGGGGGAGAATAGGTGGTTTTTCCTGACCTTTTGACCGCTTTTGGACTTCGATTTCGGAAACTAAAATACTCGGAGAAACTGCCGACACCGGCACCATTCCCGATCCGGCACCACAGGTGCCATTAAATATCCCCGGATCATCGCCAGTTATTACAATTTTACTGAAACTTGTAAGAGGAGTACCTACAATATCAACCCCACGAACGGTTTCATCTGGTCTACCATCTGCGTAAACCCTTGTCACTAAGAGAGGTAGTACTTTGAACGCCTGTGGTCCTCGTCGTCCGGTGGATGTGAATCCTCCAGATATGTCTTCAAAAATGAGCCCATAGGGCTTATCCTGCTTTTTGCATTCTTCAATTAGTAAATCGCGCAGTTTTTCTGCCTCAATAGTGTTATCCGATTTGACAATAAGATTTCCCTGGCGTGAAACAACGTTGTTTCCAAATTCTCTCCTGCCATGTCCGTTTGAGACGGGGAAGTTCTCTATTGGTGATCTGGAGGTTAAAAAGTTTTTCAGTACTCCTTTATCAACAACGGTTACTTTTTGCGCAAGTGAACCTTCATCATCATATTTGTAATAACCTCGAAGATAGTTACCATCGAGTCGCTCTAATGTAGGATCGTCGATTACTGTAATGAAATCGGGGAGGATTTGCTCATTGACTTTTTTGGTGAATGTCTTTCCTGAAGATGCAGATTTTTGGGTGGACGCTTCAATTCGGTGCCCAAATATCTCATGAAAGAAAACCCCACTTGCCCTATTCCTGAGAATGGCTGGTCCGATGTAAGGTTCAACAATAGGTGAGTCAATCAGAGCCTGTAACTCTTCAACCAGCCGGGAGGCACCTGCGAGAATTGTCTCCTCGTCCGGCATTTCACCGACTATAGATGAATGCCACATTTCGCTGCGTCTGATTGACATACCATCGTCAGCCATTCCATTAATTCTTACCGAGAAAGTTATGTAGTGGTTAGTATGGGATAATCTACTCCCTTCACTGTCAATGAAGAGGTTGGTTTTGTCAGTAGCGCGAAATTGTACAGTTGATCCAAGCACTATTGGGGATTCAGATATGAAATCAGCAGTTCGCTTGATCACTCCCTCCCAATGCAGGGAATCAATCTCTGTGTAGACGGTTTCTTCCAAATACTCGCTTGGATCACGGGGTGAAAAATCGTTTGACAGGTCTTCTTCCTCAACCTTGACCTGTCGATTTGTGATCACTTTTGTGTACCGCTCCTGAGCTTTTCTATACTGAAACTCAGTTTCTGACCATAATGTGGCGCGAATTGCATCTCTTTCAGTTTCTTTTGGGAATTGTACCGCTCTACGTGGTGTGTAATTATCTTGCCAGCTCCCGCCCCTGATTTCATGTGTATTGTCCAATTCGGGGCTGCCAACTCTTACATCCACATCAAGGTATCTTTGTGTATTTCGATAGGGAGTCTGGAGACCACCAACTCGAGCAGAAGCAGTGTACTCACTCTTTTCCACAACATTATAAGCGAGATAGTACATTTTCACGTTGGAAGCGTCAGTGAAATTTGAGACCGACCTATCCATTTCCTGTTGCATCATTTCGAGTATGCTGTCCATGTTCGATCCGGCAAAACTACAGTTAAGGAGGATCGAAACAAGCAAAATCATTAAACCTATTTTCTTCATTTACTTATGTTCCTTTTTTCAGTCGGTCGGTCTGCGAAAAATCCAGTAATTAATCTATGTCCTGATTAAGCCTTTATGGAGAATACGGGATCATTTGAACTCCATTTCAACATGTGTCTCCGTGTCTCCAGTAATTTCAAACCACTTGAGTGCAACAGGTGCTGATCCGTCTTTTTTACGAATTCCTGTTGTTAAGCAATACAATCCTGCTGGCAGTTCCTGTGGCCATTCAATATCAGAGTAATCCTTCTGATATCCGAAATCAACGACGGAGAAATGATCAACAGCCCATTCCTGTACCGCCCAGTCTTTTAGATATAAGTACTTTTGTTTTTTGGGTCCATCCGAGTTTACATCAATCTGCTCATCTATGCCACCAATTGCAGCTATCCTGTCAATTGAATCCGGTGCAGCAAGTCTATCCTGAGGGAAAGTGCTGTCAATAGAAAAATCAACAAACAACTTTCCTTTTAGCTTGACCTCGCTATCTTCTTCTTCCTCTAGAATTACTAACTGTATTTGCTGCCATTTGTCCTCTTTCCAACATTCGAGTTGCCCTGAAACCGGATCAAATCGCGATGGAATCCCACGCACACGACACAATCCAATATAGAGTCGTTCTATGTCGCGATTTCTGCCCCGCTTTAGTTCCAAAGTCATTCTGGGTGAAAGCGAGGAGCCTAATCGATCGGCTTTTTCTTCGCTGATTATATTATCCTTTAACCAGGTAACAAGAGCCTTATCATTCTTAGATTCAATGAGTTTTGGATTTGAATTCAAAAAATCTATCAAATATTCACGCCAGGGTATAGAAGGTTCCCAATCTATTCTTGGTTTAATCACGTTTTCAACGTATCTGTTTCTGACATCTTCAGACATCCCGTTCAGGAACTCGGATATACTTGAGCTTGATAAAGGCATTTCCAACGTTGAGTGATAATAATGATCTTCAAGAACTTCCAGGGTGAAATCTCGAAGATCTTTGATAGTTAACTGCTTCAGAAGCATCAATCTTGTTCTTAACTCTGACGCAGATGGCAGAGCACTTCCCTGAAAAGCCATTGGTCGTGAGACCGCAGGATAACTCTCTGTCAGGAAGCGATAGATCAATCCCCAGTTACCCCTTGAATTTTTCAGAATATCGAGCAGGTCTGTTGAATCGGGAGCAGCTAAGGACATTATCGGTTGGGAAAAAGTACTGTCTGGGATTAGTATTATGCTATCCGAGCAGCTCAAACCCGCATCTTCCATCCAGACTTTCCAGAAATGACCCTCCCTGATTGTCTTCTCTTCTTGCAGCCTCACAGAAAATAATGAATCCTGACCTTTGGATTCAATTGGCGGCAAAGGTGGGGGCGGTGTATATTCGACATCGAGTAGAATCTGGAGCTGGCCTTTCTCACTCAGGACCATATCTGCGTACTGGTTTTCAGGATCAGTAATACTCACTGCTGATAGTTCATCCGTTCCTGCACTGATAATCCACGTCCCGGAACCACAGTTCAAATTACAGCTCCCGGTTGAATCAGTGTTAAGGCTTAAGGCTGGCATGAACGCGCCATAATTAAACAGGTTGAAAATGACGCGCTGATCCACAACCGGAGTACCATCAGGGTTGTTCAGTGAAACCTTGAGCGGTTTTGTGATTCCATAAACACCAGTAGAATTTATCAGGGTTGAGTTGCCGTACCTGCGTAAAACCTGTTCATTACCCTGATAATCACCATATGCAGTACTGACGACCAGCATAGCACGTCCGGCTGACCTCGAAAACCAAGCATCGGAAAGACTGGGTTTCGGTTCACAGCCTCCGAGGTGCTCCCATTTTCCATCAGCCCATACTTCAACCCATGCGTGATTGTTGTCACTATGAGCCCAATATGGAGTGTAGCATTGTCTGGCAGGAATACCGATTGAACGCATCGCGGCTATTGTCAGAATCATTTCCTCTTCACATCTTCCCAATCCAGCTCGAATAGTTGTTAATGGGTCCTGATCTCGCCCGGAGGATTGCTTAAAAGTCGCATTCTCGTGACACCAATGGTTGACCTCAAGAGCGGCATCAGTCATTGTCATCGATTCCACCCGGGGTGAAAGTTCTTCAAGGAAGGCTTCACGCCAGCCCTTGACGAATGGTTCTTGCGAAATCCGGTGTGGCAACACAAAATGACGGTACAAATCCTCGGGGACAATATCACCCCATGAAAAGCGATTCAATGCTACTCTTGCGAGTCGAACATTCTCATACAAATCTTCAGTAGACATACCTGCCATGTCTGACAAAGGCAAGTAGGCAACCAGAAAACGAAAGTCCTCAGTTTCCTCAGGAGTCAGTCCGTTTCGTCGCGCTTCGTCAGCGAAGTGGAAAATATCCTTTGCGAATTCTCCACCCCTCTCCTGTTGAATACTCAGAAGACTGTCAAGATCATCTGCATTCGTAGTCGGAGTAAGGACCAAAGAAGATGCAATGAAAAAGAACATCAGCAGCATCTTAAAATAAGTCAGAGTGAAATTGTGCTTTTTAGTAAACATATCGGTTATTTTTCGATTATTTTTTCAAATCTGCGAAATTTTCATACATTAAAACCAGACTCTCAATCCCTGTGAAGAAGGAGGGGAGGTCCATGTTCTCATTGGGTGAATGTACTCTGGCACTTGGGGAACAGAATCCGACCAATAGGCTGTCAAGACCGAGAATTTTCTTAAAATCGGCAACAATAGGTATCGATCCACCACCCCTGATCATGTAAGGTTGCTGGTTGAATGCATCGTTGAGTGCTTTCGTTGCTCCGTCCATAAAGGGATTATCCAGGGAAACAACTACCGGATAACCACCTCCGTGGCGGATGACTTTCAGCTTGATTGTATCAGGTGCAATTTTGTTGAAATAATCTTCAACAAGGTCGGCAATCTCATTTGGGTCCTGATCCGGGACGAGACGCATCGACATCTTCAATCCGGCTTTGGATGGCAAAACAGTTTTTGCACCGGGTTCGATGAATCCGCCCCACATCCCGTTGACTTCAAATGTTGGACGAATCCACGTTCGCTCGACTGTGCTGAATCCTTCTTCGCCCCAGAGCGCATCAACATCAATGTGTTTCTTATAGTCGGTTTCGTCGAAAGGCACGCGAGCAAGTTCGGCTCTTTCTTCAGCTGTTACTTCAGCAACCTTATCATAGAAACCGGGAATCTGAATTCTGCCATTTTCGTCCTTTACAGATGCTACCATACGGGCGAGGATTTCAACAGGATTAGCGACAGCTCCGCCAAACTCACCTGAATGGAGATCATGATCGGGACCTGTAACATCGAGCTCCATATAGGTCAAACCTTTTAATCCGTATGTAATAGCGGGTTTTCCCGGTCCAATCATACCTGTGTCGGATATGATAATAATATCTGCTTTAAGGTCATCTTTGTTCTTTTCAAGGAACGCTGCCAGACTGGGGCTGGCAATTTCTTCTTCACCTTCGAGGAGGAACTTGATATTAATAGGAGGTTTGCCAACAGTTTTTGTGTATGCTTCAACGGCTTTTATGTGCATGAATAACTGTCCCTTGTCATCTGCGGAACCTCTTGCAACGATTGTGTCGCCGACTATTTGCGCATCGAAAGGATCTGAATTCCATAAGTCGAGTGGATCAACAGGCTGAACGTCATAATGTCCATATATCATTATTGTAGGCAAACTTTCATCGAAAATCCAACTTCCAGTTACACATGGGTGACCATCTGTAGAATTGACTTTTACCTCCGGACATCCAGCATTGCGCAGCAATTCCGCTGTGAACACAGCTGTTTCAACCATTGTTTGAGTCTTTTCGGGATCGCTTGATATAGAGGGGATGGCAAGGTATTCTTTAAGTTCTTGCAGATATCGCTCATGTTGGGAGCGAACAAACTTGACAACATCAGACATTGTTCTTTCCTTTAAAAAGGTTTTTCGAGTATATCGTATCCAATATACTAAACAACTCTTAAGCTCACATCTTACAATTGACATTATCCTGAGAAATAAATATTATCTATGTAACATCTTTGTCTCAGATGAGGTCTAAATGATTGAAAGGAAAAAGCACATTTTATTTTGGGAGATAACAATGAACGGAAAACAGAGTTTTAGATTGTCTTATGCGGTGTTGACATTAATTCTTACAGCTGTCCTGATTTCAGGACTCCCAAACCTGGTTTTGGGCAAAACAGAGATAACACAGGACTACCATAACGAACTTTCCGGGTCGGGCAAAACCGGAATTGATGTTGAGACAATTAATGGTGAGATAAGTATTTCCGGATATGATGGTGAAACAGTGGTTATTGATGCTGAGCTGTCTGTCACCGGCAAGAAAAAGGATGTATGCGAAGATTTGATGAGTGAAATTAAGATCAAGATTGATGAATCGGGCAAGGTTATCAGTATCGAAGCTGACACACCAAAGAAAATTGGCAAACGCGGCTATAATTGCTCAGTTTCATTCACCATCAAGGTTCCGACAAGGTTTTCGGTAGCCACCGAGTCCGTAAATGGCGGATTAAACCTGGAGAACATTAAAGGTGAGGTTGATGCCGAAACAGTAAACGGTGGTGTGAATTTGGAAAATGTATGGGGAAATATGCACCTTGAAACTGTTAACGGTGGTATAGACCTCGAAAATATTTATGCTGACGTAGAAGCTGAAACCGTTAATGGCGCAATCAATGCCGAGTTCAAAGATTCAGCACCAGAAAACGTTTCTTTTGAAGTTGTGAATGGTAAAATTGATACTTCTTTTGAAACAACACCCAACGCAACAATCAGAGCAGAAACCGTTAATGGTTCTCTGCGTGTAGGTGGTCAGAAGATAAAGAAAACCGGATTAATTGGCAGAAGTTATCGAGCTGAAATGGGTAATGGAAAAGGTGATTACAGGTTTGAAACGGTCAATGGCAGTATTAGAATTGATGTTCCAGATGCGGATTAAGCAAGACCGTACATAAATGCCGAATTTCTAGAGTGCGAGCGTCTGCTTGCACTCTGTTTTTTTTTGTATGTCTTTCCAGTATGTGGCTTGGGCTACTCGTTGCCCAAGTTTCTTTATACTATGTTTGATTTACAGAGAGATAGATCTCAATTTATTTGAATCAATTAATGACACCCGGGCAATAAACAGCCCTATCCACACGCACTTTATTCTTGATTCGCCATAGCATTCTTCAACAGCATCACCATTTCTAAATCCTCATTTTTCTGCGCAATCTGAAATACTGTCCTCCCCTTCCGGTCAGTAATTTTGATATCTGCGCCGTATTCAATCAACACTTTGGTGATGCTCAGGTTCTGTTTTTCAACAGCAAAATGCAAAGCTGGCTTTTTTTGTTGCTTAGAATTCGCATTTGCTCCTGCCTTAAGAAGCAATTTAACAAGCCATTCAGCCTGCGAGTCACAGGTGTGGCAGAGGAGGTTAAGGCCATAATGATCTTTTTGATCCGGGTTTGCGCCATTTTCAAGGAGGAGTTCAACAACCTCACTTTTATCATTCAAATGCAGGGATTCTCTTCCCGGATAATTTATTGCCCACCACAATGGGGATTGGTTGTGAATATTTTTGGCTTTAAAATCCACTCCCTCATTGATTAAGACTTGAGCACATTTTTCTGCATTATACGCAACAGCAAGGTATATTGCTCTTTGCTCCTTAAAAAGAATTTCACCTTGAGATTTTCGTCTACGGAGGACGTCTTCAACTAACTCTGCATCATCCCTGTCATAGATGAACTTATCGCCTAAATATACTCGGGCTCCAAAATCGAACAGTAACCTCATAATTGTGGTATCATTATTTGCAAGTGCGATAGAAAAACAAAACTCCTGACCAAAGGGCAATTCGTCGGCCTCAAGACCAACATTCGGATCAGCACCTGCTTGTAGGAGCAGCCTTGCGAAAACAGTGTCTCCTTCTGTTACAGCCATGTGCAGAGGTGATTTCTTTTTGTGCAAACAATTGATGATTTGAGATACATTTTCAGCCAGCACACTCTCTAAAAGTTCTCTATTCTTATCCCTGATGATGCCGTGAAGAATTGTCCATCCATTTCTATTGAGTGAGAGGAAATTTGCGCCATACTCCATGAGGATTTTCAAAGTCTTAAATCTAATACTGGAGGTCAGCAAATAGGAAACACTTGTCTTTCCATCTCCATCAACTCTGTCGAGATCTGCTCCGTAGTCAATAATCATCCGCAACAATTCCGGGTCGTTGCGTAGTGCAGCAGCAAAAAGCGGTCCCTCTCCATTTCCCCACGTCTGATTGACATCTGAGCCGTTCTCCAGAAGGAGTTGAATAGTTGAATAGGGAATTTGAAATGTCCGACCGAGTGCATAGTACAGAGGTGGATATCCCTCTCCATCATGAAGATCTACAATAGCACCTGCCTTGATAAGAATATTACACATTAACTCATTTCGATCTGAAACTGCTAAATGCAGAAGTGTTTTCAAATTTTCATTGAACGAATTTGGATCAAACCCACATTCGAGCAAACCTTCAACCATACTGGGTTTATTGTGTCTAATAGCACTAAACAATGGTCTGCCATCTGTCAAATCAAACTCATCTGTAGATACGCCCTTACTGAGCAGAAATTTTACGAGTCCAGGGGATCCATTTTGAAGTGCGACTTGTAGAGCAGGAACTCCTTTTGCATCAGTTGAATTTGGTGATATTCCTTCAGCGAGCAGGATTTCAATCAATTCCATCGCCTTAGAATTTACAGCCATAATAAACGGTGTCTGACCTTTTGAATCAGGTGTATTAAGCTGAGCTTCATTTTTAATGAGGACTTCAAGAGCCCGGATTGCTTTGAACTTTACAGCGAGGTGAATCAGCTGTCTTCCTAAAACATCGTCCTCACCTTGCTTCTCACCCTTATCGTCAAAACAAAGTTCATTTTTGATCCCCACATTTACATCTGCTCCTCGTTCAAGCCCGATTTTCATTATTTCAGGCATATTAAACCACGTGCCACGGGTTAAAATTTCTTCGGGAGATGCGGTTAGTTTTGAAATATCGGCACCACGATTATAGAGGAACAAAAAGGCATTTTTTCGTGACCATTTGACTTGCGATTCTGTACGTGGGAGATAACCAAATGTGTTTGAAAAGGGGTTCGGATATTTGCTAAGAAAATCCTGTTGGATCATCCATGATGCTAAAAGAGGTGTATTATTATCATTATCTATAGCTTCGATATCAGCACCGGCATCTAAGAGCAACCCTATTGTAGTAGTATCATCGTTCATGACTGCTAAATGGAGTGCATTTATGCCATGTACGGACTTTCTCGAAAGATCAGCACGTCCAAAGGGAATAGGAATTCCAGATGGGGTTTGCCTCTTGTATTTTTCCTGCCCCAGAATTGTATAGTCAGCATTATAAATATCAGGATCACCTCCCTCTTCAAGCCAATCGGCAAGGGCAACAGTATCTCTGGTTGAAATCCATTGGAATACGACAGAGTCCGGCGTTGCTGAAGATGTTGTATCATTTACATTATCAACAGCATGTAGGGAAGTAAAGCTTGAGAGAAAGACTGCCATTGTCATGACAAACGACAATTGTCGAAATAAAATATTAATGATGTTTTGAATTAGTTTCAAATTTTCAGTTGCTCCAGATTCATATCTCATATTTAACAGCATTAAACCATACCTTCCAATATACAGCAAACTAAGCTGAACTCAAAACTACCCCAATCCAACCTCAAAAACCGTATTCAAAATTGTTGCAGCATGAACGGGTTAATTTGTGCGTATATTTTGTAAAATTGATAACTTTGCGAGGTGTGAGTGGGTTTTGGAAAGTAATCATTATATGCTGGCAGAAGCCCTAGTCTGCCTGATGTAGGGTGTCGTCAGATGCGAGTTTCGTCAGGTGTCCCCACCTGACGAAATAACAACAAAAAATCCGATCTTGATTTGGTCGGGTTCTTAAGTTTTGTCTTGCATATTTACCAGATTTTATACTATATTCCATCAAAGGAATGTTTCTGAGTTATGTAATAAAGTATCTCGTATTTTTTAACCTGAGATTGGCATGACACAATTAATAACGAGTGTTTTACTTTCCACTCATCTGTCCATAATACTCAGTTTGTGAAGGAGGTTCAAATCGTGAGAAATCCGCACACTTTTCACCTCTTCAAAATGACCACAGGCGTTATACTTGGAGTACTTCTATTACTTCTAATCACCTCCATGGTTTCAGCTGAGATTGTAGTATCTGCAAGGTGGATTTTTTACCACCCGGTAGATTCCACAATCTATTTCACATCAGAGGCACAGGACCCAGAGTCAATGGAGATGGGCAGTTATGTATTCCGTCTTAAAGACCATGGACAAAGAATCGAGCGTTCGGAAAGGCTTAGGACAGATTTTAGCGGGAGCTTGTCTCTCACGGCACACGACAACCTTCCAAACAGAATATACGCCTTTGCTCGCAGTTGGGAGGATGACGCAGTTAGTAGACTTTTCCTTGTATCTGAAGATGGAGGTGAAACCTGGCGAGATTCACCCGGTCCAAATTCCTATTATAACTCACCCGGAGAGAGACAGGGGGAATCCTACCGAATGACCCCTGTTAATAATGAACTAGTACTGCACAGGACTGAAGACTCCTGGGCAACATGGGATACATCAGATGTTGTTCAGAATTGGAATTGGCACGACAACATCATTTTATTTACACGCAACAATGGTTGTCTGATACAATATGATCGCGACAATCGGGATCAATTGGCATTCAGCAATGATTATGGTCAATCGTGGATCAGCGGAGAGATTGAAGGGGACTTATTACCGGGTCCATATGTGAACGTTGGGACGGGGGAAGAATTCTACTGCAGGACATCTCCAGACACGGGCAGGTACTTTTGCGTGCGAGATTCAGGTCGCAATATTCAGGAAGTTTTCAATTTCTCTCAGCATGGTGACTATGCACCCGATGAACTGGGACATGGTTGGTCAAAGTATATCATTACAACTCCAAACCCAGGGGAGTTTTACGCAATTGCTAAAAAGATTTCATGCGCTCAACAATGGATTTTTTTTCATGTGTATCATTGTACCAACTATGGCGAAAATGTTGGAGACGGGAATTGGTACGATTTATTAGTTGACCCCGTGTCAGTTGCACAGTCCGGATTACATCTACCCACAACCCCAATATTCCAAAACTACCCCAACCCCTTCAACTCAACAACAAACATCAGGTTCACCCTCCCAGGCAGCGATTGGGTATCGCTAAAGCTATACACCCCAACCGGACGTGAATTGACAACTCTGGCGAATGGTTTCATGGGTGCAGGAAATCACGAGATAAGCTGGGATGGCACTGGATTCAACTCCGGTGTTTATTTTGTGACGTTGACTACCTCGCAGGGTGTGAGTGGAAGGTCTGTGGTTTTGGTTAAGTAGGTATTTAGCTTATGTTGTGAGTTAGATGCGTGAGCTATTGTTTGAAAATACTCCATAACTGAATCAATTGTGTGGCTTGGGCTACTTGTTGCCCAAGTTTCTTTACAAATGAGTATTGTAATTATCGGAAAGACTTTAATTAGAATGCAAATATTAAAGAAATCCGGGCAATAGATAGCCCAGACTACACTGATTCGATCACTGTCCATTTTGACATGCAATAATTTTCTATTGTTTTTCTCTGTTTCCACCCCATCACTTGCAATCCGCCTTTTTAATAGATTAACTTGATATCAGCCTTCGTGGAACGGTGAAATTCCTTACCGGCGGTGAAAGCCCGCGACTTCCCTTTGCAGGGAACTGAGTCTGTGTAATTCAGACGCCGACGGTTAAAGTCCGGAAGAGAGAGGGTTGCTCAAAGAATTTCATTGAGCTGATTGTACGGCTCGTTTACTTCAATTTCCTTTGGAGACATCCTGAATTTCGGGACGAATCCATGTGGATACTGCGACGTTTAATCATTCCTGATCTCTCTTCACCCTCCGATGGCGACATCGGTTTTTTTGTTTTTGACGTATCATCATTCGACACGGGTGCAGTGGGTCGAACATTCTGTTCGACCATCCGTCGGTAGACGGATACAACCAGAACGTTCGATGGGACAGGATGAATTCCCGCTTTGCGGGAATGGACAGGCAGGAATGCCTATCCTACTGAAAGCCTGGATTCCCGCCTTCGCGGGAACGACGAGCATCAGGCAAACAGGACCAGAAATACAAATTGAGGGATTTTTGCCAGAACAGACAGACATAAAATTTATGAGACGCGCCCTTGAGCTTGCACTACAGGGCAGAGGATCGGTTTCGCCAAATCCGCGTGTTGGTGCTGTGATTGTTAGCCCGGATGGAAAAGTGCTCGGTGAGGGGTATCACCATAAGTATGGTGAAAGTCATGCTGAAGTTGAGGCGATTAAGGCTTGTGGGGGTGCCGATACTAATGGTGCTACAATTTACGTGACCCTTGAGCCATGTTGCCATCGAGGCAAAACACCTCCATGTTCACAAGCTGTTATCAAAGCTGGTATTAAGCGAATTGTAATTGCCAGTGATGATCCAAATCCTAAGGTCAACGGCTGCGGGATCTCCGATGTGAGATCAGCCGGGCTTGAGGTTGTCTCCGGAGTACTTGAGAAAGAAGCCCGATATATGAACCGCGGATACTTCACACTACGCGAGAAAAATCGCGCTTGGTGTTCGGCTAAGATTGCGCTGAGTATTGACGGGAAAATGGCTAACCTCGACGGTGAATCGAAATGGATCACCGGACCTGAAGCTCGGAAATATGCTCACACATTGCGCGCTGATCACGACGCGATTATGGTTGGAGGCTCGACCGTCTGGAACGATAATCCTGAGCTGACAGTCCGCTCCGTTGAAGGACCTGATCCTGTGCGACTCGTACTGGCACCACATCGTGGAATTCCGGTGGATAGTAAGATTGGAACTTCCTTAAATGATGTTCCAACGGTTCTCTTTACCTCGGATGATGCGACTCCAGAGGGTTTAGATTTGCCCGGCTTGAAAGTGCACAGGTTTCAAATGGATAAAAACGGGCGTATAGATCCGGTGGATATATTAAAGACATTGCCCCAATATGGGATTCTATCAGTTATGATAGAAGGGGGATCATACGTATTGTCTTCCTTTATGGATGCAGGCGTAATTGACGAACTTGCGATTGGGACCGCCCCGTCAGTAGTCGGGACAGGAGTTTCACCGTTTGACAAGTTTGATCCCGTGACCTGGGAAAAACGACCCCGATTCAGGGAGGGTATAGTTCGAAAAAGTGGAACTGATTTTATCACAACATACTTGAGGGAGGATAGCTCATTTTCACTGGACTGATAGAAGAAATCGGAACACTCTCCGAAAAGCGGGAAAATAGAGGCAACTTCACGCTGACCGTGACCGCTGAGAAGGTAATGGAAGGTCTGAAACTCGGCGACAGCGTTGCAACCAACGGTGTTTGCCTGACCGTAACTGCCATACAAGAGAAGAGCTTTTCAGTTGATGCTACTGCATACACAGCCAATGGAACAACAATCGGTTCCTGGAAAAATGGACAGAAACTCAACCTCGAGCGAGCCCTGATGGTGGGGGACAGACTCGGTGGGCATATTGTTCAGGGACATGTCGATGGCATAGGAAAAGTGGCGCGGATTGCTTATACTGCCGGACATACAAATATTCATATTAGTACACCGTCAAACATCATTAAACTACTCGCACCGAAAGGTTCAATAACTGTTAATGGTGTAAGTTTAACGCTTGCTACAAAATCAGCCAGAGGCTTTGTGCTGATGGTCGTTCCCTTTACCCTGGAGCACACCAATCTAGGTGATCTCAAGCCGGGGGACGAAGTTAATTTAGAAACAGATTTGATAATTCGCTGGCTTGCTGACCAGTATCCCACCGGAACAGTTGATGGGGATCAATACTTCCGTCAGGCCGGTTTAGGAAACATACACACGGAGGATTAAAGTTGATTTCACCAACTGAAGAAATAATAGAAGAGATTCGTCAAGGGAATATGGTTATTGTTACTGATGATGATGACCGAGAGAATGAAGGCGATTTTGTCATGGCGGCGGAGTTAACTACTCCTGAAGACATCAATTTCATGGCAAAACATGGCCGGGGTATGATTTGTCTGTCGCTAACCGGTAAGAGATGTGAGGATTTGGATCTTAACTTAATGGTTGGGAAAAGAAGTAATAACGCGCTCCATGGCACTGCTTTTACTGTAACGATTGATGCAATCGAAGGCACTACGACTGGAATTTCTGCCGCAGATCGTGCATATACAATTCAAAAAACGGTTGATCCGAACGCAAAGCCAGCCAGTTTCGCCAGACCGGGGCACATCTTCCCGCTACGAGCAGCGGACGGTGGGGTACTGAGACGCGCTGGACATACTGAAGCGGTTGGTGATCTCTGCCGTCTCGCCGGTTTACCACCGGCTGGTCCATTGTGTGAGATAATGAATGAAGACGGCACAATGGCTCGGATGCCGCAGCTTGAAGTTGTTGCGAAGAAGTTTGGGTTGAAAATCGGTACAATTAGTGACTTGATTGAATACCGTCGGAAACATGAGAAATTAGTCTACCGTGAAGTTGAGGTAGATCTACCTACCAAACACGGTCACTTTAACCTGATACATTTCAGGAACAAAGTCACTCAGGAACATCATCTCGCTCTCGTTAAGGGGGATGTTAAAACTGAAGAGCCCGTGCTCGTTCGAGTTCATTCCGAATGCCTTACCGGTGATGCCTTTGGCTCGATGCGTTGTGACTGTGGGGACCAGCTTGCAGCTTCGATGAGAATGATCCAGGAAGAGGGCAGAGGTGTTGTGTTATATATGAATCAGGAAGGTCGGGGAATCGGTCTTAGCGCTAAACTACACGCTTATGAATTGCAGGATAAAGGATTGGATACGGTTGAAGCCAACGAGAAACTTGGTTTTGCACCAGACTTGCGTGACTACGGTACAGGAGCGCTAATCCTGAAAAACCTCGGGATTCACAAGCTGAGATTAATCACCAATAATCCCAAGAAGATTATTGCTTTAAATGGTTTTGATCTTGAAATGGTCGAACGAATTCCCTTAGAAATTCCTCCAAACGAGGTAAATGCACACTACCTCGAAACAAAACGAGATAAAATGGGGCACATGATATTAAAATGAAAAAATCAAAATCTACAGAAAATACGGTTTACGAAGGTAAACTGAACGCAAAGGGATTAAAAGTTGCGTTTATCGTGAGCCGATTTAATGATTTCATCAGTCAGCGACTCGTTGAAGGGGCAATTGATTGTCTTGAAAGGCACTCTGAAGGCGATGCCGAGTATTCGATTATAAAAGTTCCAGGTGCATATGATATACCTGCCACGACAGGCAAAGTGGTTGACTCTGGGAAGTTTGATGCAGTCGTCACACTTGGGGCAGTTATTCGCGGTGCGACACCGCATTTTGATTATGTTGCTGCCGAGGTCGCCAAAGGTGTTGCTCAAGTCGCAATGAGTGGGAAAGTACCAATCAGTTTTGGAGTTTTGACTACCGATAGCATTGAGCAGGCAATCGAAAGAGCAGGTACGAAATCCGGAAATAAGGGTTGGGATGCTACTCAGGCAGTAATTGAGCTCGCAAACCTTTGGAAACAGCTTTAAAATAAGCGGATCAATCTATTGATAGATAACCAGCAACTATTGAATCAAGGACAGAGTAGGTGGCTAATCATGGCCATTTTGGTTTCCTCGCTCTTCAATTATTTCTGACTGATTATCTTATAGACGATTCCTACATCCATCTGACATTCGCCAGGAATATTGCTGCTGGTAACGGCTTCTCATATCATCCGGGTGAACCAGATTACAGTACATCAGCGCTAATATGGACTCTCCTGTTAGCGCTGTTTTGCAAAATAAACGGCCCAGATCCGATTCTAACCAAATTTCTGTCGACATTTTTCGGTCTATTGTCAATTGTTGCAGTATAAATCGTATCATGCAGAATTGGGTCACGAGGTTATACAGTAATCTCCGTAACACTTGTGTGGGCTTTGAATGTCTGGTAAGTCGCTTCAAAGATAATCTTTGGAACAATAGTACCAAAGACAGCGTTAGTAAAGAGTAATGTCGGTCTGATCGGATACGCATTTGATCGGTATGTGCTGGATTTGAAGTGACTCGCAACTCGATATGTTATTCAATATCCCATGGGCAACATCTTGATAGCCTTTTTTTTTGGAAGTATACTTTAAAGTAAGACAAACAGATCATATATTAGATAAAGCTCAAGATTATGAGCATTTGAGAAAACCGTTTGGTGACAGATACAAAATCATACACATCGAGCCCATTCCTGGTGCGATGGTAACCAATGCAAAGGAGAAATGTTATTACACATTGTACAAGATTTTAGATGATTCGAAAAATCCAAAAGGATAATGACATGACTTCAAGACTGTTAAAATCGGCAGTGATTCTACTTGCTGCATTAGTTACAGTATCTGCTGCAGATGAATGGGAAATCTTTACAGATCATAGGGATATTAGGGATTTGACATTTTTGGATGGAAAAATCTGGTGTGCTACAAGTGGTGGTTTAGCGTCATTAGATATTGAGACTAAAAAGTATGAGTATTTTTCACCTGTTGATGAATTGTGCGGTACCAGTATTAACCATCTTGCGCTTGATAGTTCAGGGGGAATGTGGCTTTCTTACGATAATTGCACCATGCAACGTTTTCAGCCCGGGATTGGAGTCACCCACAATGTAATGGGCTTGGATCACGGAGATGCATTAACATCAATTAATGATATGAAAATTGGCGATATGGGCATTTTCCTGGCTACAAACCGAGGAGCCTCCTGGATAAAGTACTCCGAAAATTTTGACAGGTGGGTATGGTTTGCTGAATACACCAATATGGGTTCTTTGCCAGCAGAACAGATTGCAACATCTATTTACCAGGACGATCATTTTATATGGGTTGGTACTCAAGAGGGGATCGCCAGAGGAGACTTGAATACACCTCCTCCTCATGAATGGATTGTTTATACAACCGACGATGGATTGAGGAGCAAGGACGTCAGTCATTTAATAAAATTTCAAGACAAGATAACGGCTCTTACTGACAAAGGTATTTCACAGTGGAGTGGCAGCAGATGGGAAACCATCTCAACTACTGAAGATATTCGTGGAATTGATGTATTTAATGATTCACTGCGAATCATTAGAAGGGATGGTGTTTATACACAATCTGGAAATATCTGGGAACAAAATACACCACGTCGAAATCTGCTCAGCTCTATGGTGTGGGACCATGATGGTGGGATCTGGGTAGGAATGCATTTCGATGGTTCACCTTCCTATAAGGGAGGAATAGCACTTGCCGGGGATTCGACTTTTACCGAATACGTCCCAAATGGTCCGATATCGAATGGAGCTTTTAATTTCGATTTTACCTCAGAAGGAGATGTGTTGATGGTTGGAGGACGAACCGCAGGACATCTTGGACTATGCAGGTATAACGGGAATGAATGGAGGGTTTGGAGTTATCCCAGATATAAACATTCTGTATTTGGTTACCAACACCATTCTGTGTTATCGGATATGGACGGCGGGATTTGGGTTGGAACCTGGGGAGGCGGAATGGCGAGGTACCAACCAAACGGTGACAGTCTGGATATTTACAATCATACCGTAGAATCAGGAGAAAGACTCAGTGCAATACCTGGAAGTCCACGCTATATTGTTGTCCCCGATCTTGAACTGGACGAATTTGGCAATGTCTGGGCAGTGAATCGAAGTGCAACAAACGGAAATGTGTTAATTTGCATCCCGAGGGACTTTGTCAGAGAACCATCAGAAGATAAAACCTGGATTTATTTCCACCGCTCTCTTTTTAGAAATTTTCCTCATTTTGATCGTGTGACTATCGACGGACAGGGTAGAAAATGGATAGCTTCCGGTGGGGCAACAGTAATAGATGGACAAGGAGTATATGCCATTGATGACAATGGTACTTTAAACGACCCGACAGACGATCAGGTATGGGGTCCCTTCCCTGGTCTTGAGTCTCCACGTGTCTACAGCCTTGAGTGGGATGATGATGGCTATATATGGGCAGGGACTGCCGATGGAGCGTACTACATAAATACCAATGTAGGTGATTTGAGTGCTCAGGGTTTCACTCGTCTCTGGCCACTAAGAAATCATCAGGTAAATTGTATTGAGATTGATGCTTCTAGTAATAAATGGTTCGGAACCACCACCGGAATATTTATTGTAGCTCCAGATCTATTTACGGTAATCCGAGAGATCAATACCGATCAGCCTGACCTGCTTCCGAGTGTCCCGGTGAAAGCAATCGCAATCAATCCACATACTGGTTGGGCATATATTGGAACGGATCTCGGTACTGCAGCAATGTTCACGGCATATAGGGATTATGGCGAAGTCCTCGAAAAGATCACAATTGAACCTAATCCATTCAATCCTAATGAAGGCAGGTTGATGTTTACCGGAAATTCGCTGGCAAATATGGCCGAAGCCAGAATATACACCCCCGACGGCAGATTAGTTAGGAAACTGGATCACAATGCGGCTGCACTTGGTTGGAATGGACGAACTGACCATGGTAATAAAACCGCAAGTGGTGTGTATTTAATCCTTACATATTCATCTGAGGGTAAATCAGCCCAGGAGAAAGTTGCAGTTGTTTGGAAATAAACTGATAAAGGATTTCAAGTGCTGACTCGAATTGCAGCCAAGAATTTTGCGTTACTGAGGGATACCGATGTTTCCCTAAAAGCCGGGTTTACCGTTATTACAGGTGAAACTGGTTCTGGGAAGTCCCTGCTTGTACTGGCACTTAGCTTCCTTGGTGGGGAAAAGGTGAGCACCGAAATAATTCGGGATGGTGAGACTAAAGCCATTGTTGAGGGTGAGTTCATTTCAGCGGTTGGTGATCCGATAATTCTGCGCAGGGAATTATTTGCTTCCGGAAGGACAAGAGCCTTTTATAATGATAGTCCCGTTTCTGTAAAATCTCTTGCAGAAGCGGCTTCGTCTCTTTTCGATATCACATCTCAACGTGCTTTCAGCCATCTTCTCGAACCTGATAGACATTTGGATTTCCTCGATTTATACTCAGGATTGTTACCGGCAAGAAAGACAATGGAGGATTATGAGCGGGACTATCTCAAGCTGAAAAGGCAGATAGCCGGATTACTGCGTAAGAAAGAAGAATTCAGGCAGCGAAGGGAAATAATAGATTTTCAACTCGAACAAATCAATGAAATTGACCCGCAGATTAGCGAAGAAGAGGAATTGAATTCTGAAATTCGTCGATTGGAAAATTTTGAAGAGCTCCATGGTGACGGTCAGCAAATAGTCAATTCATTAGTTCGAGATACTCAGTCTGTTGACGTACGTTTGCAGGATTCTGGCAATCTTCTTCAGAGAGTTGGTGAACTAGACTCAACTCTGGCTGAACTAATTGAAGACCTTGATTCAGCAAAAGCAATTGTTCGTGAAATTGCCAGTCGTGTCGAAGAACGTTGCCTTAGAGTCAATTATGAAGCACATCTGCTCGAAGAATTGCGAGAGCGGCAGCACGCCATTGCTGGCCTTGTGAGAAAGTTCGGAGGAACATACACCGCGATGTTAGAAAAGCGGGATTCTCTTCGCGCCGAGTTAACGTCCGATGAAAAGACCGACATAGAGCTGGAAACCCTCGAATCACAAAGCGAGAGAATCGTCACTGATTGGGCTTTGCTCGCAAAAAGGGTTAGTAAAACGAGAACCTCAGCAGCTCAGAGGCTTCAAAGATCTGTAGAAAGATCAATGGCAAAGCTCGGAGTCAATAAAGCGGTATTCGAAGCTCGTTTCAGGATCAATGAAGATCTAAAAGGATTATTTGAAAGAGAAGGCAAGCGTTGTACACTCAGTGGACGGGGTGGGGAAGATGTCGAGTTCATGTTTTCGGCCAATCCCGGGATGGAACCGCGACCTCTTGTCAATGTTGCATCGGGAGGCGAATTATCAAGACTGTTACTCGCAATTAAGGAATCTCTCCCGGTTTCATCTAGTGAAGCCACCACGATTTTTGACGAGATCGATTCTGGAGTATCAGGAAAGGTCGCTCATTTAGTCGGCAACAAGCTAAAGTCTCTTTCCAGAGACAGACAGATGGTAGCAATAACTCATTTACCACAAATTGCTGCAATTGCCAACCACCATTTCAAAGTTCATAAACATCCTCACAAAGGGAAAATTGAGACATCGTTTATAGCCCTTGAAGATCAGGCTAAAGTTGAAGAAATTGCGACAATGATTTCAGGCGGAGAAATTACCGATGCAGCTCTCGAACAGGCGAGGCATTTGATTGAGGGTGCTGAGAGTTAGGTAGTGCACCTGTAGGTTAAACATTCTTGTTTGACCATCCCGCGATAGCGGGATTCGCTAAATGTTGTAAGGTGTCCTCACCTGACATTTAAGTTATTGTATACTTGTCAGGTGAGGACACCTGACAACACAAAGTATTACTTATTGGAAACATAACCCCATGATGGATAGATTCGACGTCGAAGGCGGTCGACCGCTGACTGGCACTATTGAATGCGCAGGTTCAAAGAATGGAACACTACCTTTGATGGCAGCGTCATTGTTAACAAAGGGTGTCACCATACTCGATAACGTTCCGCATTTGCAGGATATTTTCACGATGGCTATGGTCATGCGTGTAATTGGCGCAGATGTGCAGTTGGAAAATGGGAAATTGCGGATAGATACGAGTCATAGCAATTTCTTTGAAGCACCATATGAGTTAGTTCGAAAAATGCGTGCATCATTTTATGTCCTGGGACCTCTGATCGCACGATTTGGCAAAGCGAAGGTGAGTTTGCCCGGTGGGTGTAATCTCGGTCCACGTCCGGTAAATCTGCACCTCAAAGCTTTTGAAAGACTCGGCTGTAAAATAGACATTGATGCGGGTTACGTTCTTGCTGAAACGGACAACTTGAAAGGGGCTGTTATAGACCTTGACATAGCCAGTGTTGGAGCAACAGGTAACATAATGATGGCGGCGACAGCAGCGGAAGGGACAACGACCATCCACAACGCAGCATGCGAACCGGAAATAGAAGAGCTCGGTCGATTCCTTACTGAAATGGGAGCGGATGTCTCGGGTGCAGGAACCCCGACTGTCGAAATTAATGGACCAACGGTACTAAAGCCTGTAAGTAACTGGCGAGTTATCCCGGATCGAATTGAAGCCGGTACTTTACTTGTTGCTGGAGCAATCACCAATGGCAGAGTCACAGTTCAAAACTGCAATCCCGAGCATTTGAGTGTCTTCCTGAATAAACTTGCTGACACTGGCGCGGATGTTGAGATTTCCGGTAATGACGTAACAGTTGATGCTACTAACAGGAAACTATCAGCAGTAGACATAACAACTGCTGTTTACCCCGGTTTCCCAACCGATCTCCAATCCCCCTGGACATCCCTGATGAGTGTTGCGAATGGCAGTTCAACCCTGACCGAAAAAGTCTACCCCGAACGCTTCAGCCACGTCCCCGAGCTCGAGAGACTCGGCGCAAAAATCACAAAAGAAATGAACAGTGCTCACATCACAGGAGTAGATTCCCTGAAAGCAGCATCAATAATGTGCTCCGACATCCGTGCAGCAGCTGCAATTGTAATAGCAGCTTTAGCAGCAGAAGGACAAACCTCTGTCCTGCGTGTGTATCACCTTGACAGGGGATATGAGCGGTTTGAGGATAAGTTAAATAAGCTTGGTGGGAAGGTTTTGAGGGTTCGGGAATAAGTGGGGAGATCGACCAGGTAAATCCTCAGATTGCCTTCTTCAGATCCAGTTTCGTCATTCCTGCGAACGCAGGAATCCAGAGATAGTGATATAATGAAGAAATAGTTTGTATAAACTGAAATATAGATTAGACAATGTTAAATCAGCGAATCTTAAATTTCCATTGATCACCACCCTTCAGATAAAACGATTTTGCATTTGTAACTCCATGTATGGTGATCTGGTACCAACTTCTTATGACACTATCCATCTCAATCGATTCGGGCAAAACCTTATCACCATAGCCTTTTATTATTGCAATTGTTGAATCAAATGTGGATACCACCCTCAAACTATCCCATTGAAGTTGATATGTCCACCTCTTCAATGTCCACCAAGGTATTGAAGAAGGATTGTAGGTAAGAATACTATCAACCCAATTCATTTCAGCTTGAGAGCTGTCACATTTATCTGCACGCCAGAAACATGAGATAAACGCATTTAATGTGTTGGCAAGGTTTGTTGGCTTATTGATCCAGTTTGTGTTCATTGAATTCGCTAGTATTTTGAATTCATCAGGAGCATATTCGGTTTTCTCCATTGTCACCCAGTAACGTCCCGCAGGGATACCCCAAATATAGTAGCACAGATCGCATCGGTCATTTCCACCTGACTCAGGTGGAACTTCTGTAGGATGAGAAACAATATCATGATGAAATGTGTACCAATGCTTGAAACTATATCCGAATCCTGATGGTTCAGAAAGCATTTGTGAATTTGTCGGATCGTCATTGATGCTGTAAGTCACCGTGTAAAGCCAGTTGTCTGGCTGATATGCTGAAATATCATAAGAAGACTCATTTCGATTATCAATACTTACAATCAATACAATTGTATCCGAGAGTCCCTCAACAATACCAATGTGATATGGATATCCAAATATTGGTATATTCGTTCAAAATAAATGCTTGCAAAAAGTCCCGTACCTGGTTTAGACTCCATTTCAAAAAATCCTTGATAGGCTCCGTTTTCGCCCCTCCAACTTTCGGGATGGTAGCCTCCACCAGAAAGAAGTGGTGAACAGTGGGTCATCAATGAAATACCCGAAACACCGATCTCGATTAGAATAGCGATCAAGGGATATCCTTTTAGTGTTTTCAATATTCATCCTCACTGAAAATATGAATCAACCAGTATTTATGTAGCATATGAAGTAACTAAATGTATCACAACCTAATGTAGAGGTATTTACATGTCTTGATCAACGTGTAGTCCAAGACACACTTCTGAAACTCTAACCACACCAAAACTAATAATATTCCAAAAACCCAAAAAACCTCAAAAAATCCCTTGACTTTTAACATAACGCGCATTATGTTTATTGCATAACGTTCGTTACGTAACGTAAGTTATGCTCAAAAATGGGAGCTGATTTGTCACCTAAAATTAGATTTAGCAATGAAGAAATCATCGAGGCAGCGTTTGCGCTGGTCGATGAAGGTGGTTGGGAAAAGATGACTGCAAAGAATATCGCAAAGAAACTCAACTGCTCGGTTCAACCACTATACAGGGAGTACAAGTCCCTGAACGAAATCAAAGACGAAGTAGTTAAGCGGATTATTGCAATCAGCAATGAGTATACATCTGTGAAACACTCCGAAATCGTATTAATCAGTATGACATTAGCGGGGGTGCATTTCGCTATCGACCATCCAAACCTTATTCAAGCAAGCTACGATCTGGAAGGCAGTAAATATCCTGAGTTTACCAAAACACATGAAGAAACTTTTGAGGCCATTCGCAAAGATCCTCACCTGAAGGAATTCACTGAGATTGAAGCATTTTACCTCTATCTCCACGTGTTGGTCTATTCACATGGCCTTTCCGATTTTATCTATCGTGGTTATCTGGTTAGTTATCCGCGCGAAAAACTGGTGGAAATTGCTCAGGAAGCAGTTGAAGCTATTCTGGAAAAAGCAAAGCGAAAGAAAGCTAATGAAGTTGAAGAAAAAGTTGATGCGGATGTCAATGGGAATGCCTGACTGCATGTAATAGCCGGTTTTCCTCATTAAGGTCGTACTATCCACGCCACGAGGATCGCCCAGTCACACACCATTTGGATCGGGCTGTCACACGCCCTCGTGTGACTGTAGTTTATCGATGTAACTGGAAGACGATGTATTCGGGAAAGAAACGCAGGCAGGGACGCCTGTGCTACTTGTGAAAAAAGAAAGATTTTACATAGAGGTAACAAGATGAAGGTTTTAAGAGAAGTGTTTTTGATTGTTGTGATATTGCTGGCAGTCGCTTGCGTTGCCAACGCAAACATCCACAATGTACCGGAGGATTTCGAGACAGTACAGGCAGCAATTGATGCCTGCGAAGCTGAAGATACTGTTATAGTACATCCCGGAGAATACGTCGGGACTCTAACCGTGCCGAACCAAATATTAACCATCGGCAGTCTTATCCTGACAACTGGTAACAATGCTTACATAGATTCAACAATATTGGATGGTGGCATGAATAACAACCCGGTTGTGACCTTCACAAACGTTAATCGTGCTTCCCTTCTTACAGGATTCACAATCACAGGTGGTGGCGGGGTTTACGGTGCCGGCGTACTTTGCGAAGCATCGAGTCCGACACTCAGCTACTTGAAAATTATAAACAACGCCGCTGGCATGCGTGGTGGTGCTATAAATCTTAGGAACGGCTCAAATGCTACCGTTGAACATGTCGTGATGAACGGGAATAGTGCCCCAATGGGTGGAGGTTTAGGTATTGAAGCTTCTTCACCAACAATCAGTTATTGCCTGATTGCAAACAATACCGGAAGGAATCAGGGTGGTGGGGTTTATGTTAACCGCGGCGAACCGGCTTTCTCGAACATCACTTTTTATAACAACCAGTGCGGTCAGGGGTCAAGCCTCCATTTCCTTGGAAATAATCTTTCCATTACAAACAGTATCTCCTGGAATAACCAGGGAGCGGACTTCTACGCTATGATGGGTCGAATTTCACTTGATTATAGTGCAGTAGAAGGTGGGCGGGGTGCAATGAGTGGTGGGAATCCGGTTTACGGCGACAACAACATTGTTGACAATCCTCAGTTTGTCAACGCCGATGCTGGTGATTTCCACATTCAGGAAGGTTCACCCTGTATAGATGCCGGTGATCCGGATTCACCTGAAGATCCCGATGGTACACGTGCTGACATGGGTATGTTTCCTTTCAATCAGGTCTTTCCAACACCAATTATTACCGTATCACAGGATGAAATCGACTTCGGTAATGTGCTGTTTGCAGACGGTGCTGAAGCAGTTATTACAATCTCAAACGAAGGCGATGCCGAATTAATTGTCACTTCCATTGCCATTGAAGGTGAGTTTTATACAACTGCCTTTGAAGAAGAACTGATCATCGAACCGGGCAACAGTCATGAGCAATTAGTTGCATTCAATCCGCAACAGGAAGGTGAGTTACTGGCAACATTGACAATAACTTCCAATGACGAAGAAAATCCCGAAATCCAAGTTTCATTTGCTGGAATAGGTGTTGAGACCGGTGGACGCGAGCTGGTTGTGCCAGATGACTATGAGACAATTCAGGCAGCAATTGACGCTGCAGTTAATGCCGATACTATATTTGTTGGTTCTGGTCAATATTTAGAGAATATTGACTTCTCTGGTAAATCTATTGCAATTATCGGTAACCCGGATGCTCCACAGAATGTTGTTATAGACGGAGGAGAAGCTGGATCAGTAGTGGTGTTTATGGATAATGAGGGGAACTCGCTTCTGGAAGGTTTCACCCTGACAAATGGTGCTGCTGATTTTGGAGGTGGGATTAACCTCAATAATACAAGTCCGATCCTTCGAAACCTAATAATTTCAAATAATGTTAGTCGAGAATATGGGGGTGGATTAGCATGTAGAGGGAATGCTGATGTGACAATTGAAAGGGTAAGCTTTGTACAAAATTCATCTTCAATTGGTGGAGGAGGTCTGTACAGTTCAGACGGAACGAATATATTAATGACTGAATCTACATTGAATCATAATTATGCTAGATTGGGTGGAGGATTATATTTCGTTGCCAATACTGCTGAATTAAACAATGTAGATGTAATTGGTGCCGTTGAGGATGAAAGATTTATGGATTATGGTGGAGGGATGTTCATCTCTGAGTCGGTAGTTACAATGGATTCCGTATTAGTTTCCGGATGTCAGGCTGCTCGTGGAGGAGGTCTTTCAATTATAGGGTCAAATATCAACATGACTTATTCACTTCTTTATGGAAACTCTGGTTATGAGATGGGTTCTGGCATCTATTCTAATAACTCAGTGCTAAGCATTGACAGAGTAACAATAGTTGAGAATGTATCATTGGAAGAGGTTATTGGGAGTGGAATATGCAGTGACAGCAGTGAAGTTGGAATAGTAAACTCGATTTTCTGGGGCAATTCTCACGACGAAGGAAGTCAGGGAATCTTCTTTGGTGGTTCAGTGAACATTTCTTATTCTGTTATCGAAGGAGGGCAGGATGGATTCGATCTTGGAAATCTAGAACCGAACTTTGGTGATGCAGTTATTGCGGATAATCCTCTGTTCGCTGAAGAACCGGAAAATGGATATTTTCTGACAGATAATTCACCATGTATTGACACTGGCAGCCCCGAAACCGAACTCGATCCAGACAGCACAAGAGCGGACGTAGGTATGAATTATTTCCACCATATCATAAGTGAGGTTGAAAATCAGCACGTAGTAGTGCCTTCAACATCTATTCTTGAAAGCCCATACCCAAACCCATTCAACTCAACAACAATAATTGAATATTCACTCAAAAATGTCGCCAGAGTATCACTGAAAGTTATTGACTTGTCAGGCAGGACATTAAGAGATTTAGTCAATGAAACAGTCTCAGCCGGATCGCATCAAGTAACATTCAACGCAGGTAATCTACCATCCGGAGAGTACCTGATTCTGTTGAATGCTGATGGTCAGAATTACATCCGCAAGGTTGTATTGACTCGGTAAAATTTGCATTAGGTAGGATAGGCATTCCTGCCTGTCCCTCACGCGAAAGCGTGAACTATAGTAAATAATTGTGATTTAATGAATCAGTGGGCTGACTGATGGTCAAACAGGAGTGTTTAACCTACTGAATTGGTAATTTGGACGTTCCGTCCATACGCATAGATTGAAAGAACAGGAGTACTCATAATGTTAAAAAAAATATTTTTCCTTTGTTTGATGACCATTACCATTGCTTGTTTGCAGCCGGTTGATGTTATAGCACAGGTCACTTTGGAACCCTTCGGAATCGCAGTTGCCGTCGAGCATGAAGACACTCTTACGGTTGAAATGACACTCAACAACGCGGGTGATAACGAAGTAGCATATTCAATTCACTTTGAAACCCCACCGGAAGAAGAAGATCGTGCTCAAGGTCCCAGACGAGACGAGGTAGATTTATCTGGCAGGTTGTTTGCAGTTATTCAGCAAACTGCTGGAATGTGGGCTTGGATGGACGATCAAATGATGAATCCTATTCTCGAACGATTAGATCCTGACGATATAGGAGAGGGATATCACACTTACCGAAATGTTAATGACTGGAACGACATGGAGTTTGAGAACTATGACGCCATCGTTGTTGCAGCTGGTGAACAAAACGATGCATTTACTCAAGCCTATAATAACAACCTCGAACGTTTCGAAGCCTATGTTGCGGATGGTGGAGCAGCATATTTTGAGACAGCTTTTGGCGATTGTCCCATACAAAGTCCTGGTGGAATTGTAAACGCTGGAGGCTGGGAGGCGAATGGAAGATTGTTAGTAAGCCCTGATCCCGAAGAAGATAATTACTCACGCTTTGCAGAGATATGTCACGAATCACAGCCCGATTTCTGGGAACTGGGACACATCATCACTGGTAACACATGGCTCGATTCTCACTATGAAGAGAATCAGTTCCAAAACAACGAGGATATTGGCTGGTATCAGGTGCTTGCGGAGAAAGAGCAAGCACAATTACCATGTGTTGTCGTCTATGGATTCGGCGAGGGTACTGTAATGACTGTAGGCACCGGACCGGGAAAAGCATGGAGTACACAACGTAATGAGGGGCAATGGGGTTCGATAGCAGCTGAAATCCTCTATTTCTTGACTGAAGGGGCGAGTCCATGGGTAGTATCGGAACCAACAGAAGGTTTAATTGAAGCAGGAGGATCTTCAGCGATAGATGTTGTATTCCAACCACCATTAATAGATGAAGGGACCTACGAAATGCGAATGATCATTGATGTTAATGATCTAGGAGAAGAACGTGACAATCCAGAGCAGATTGAAGTATCCCTTGTTATGTCGTTGGTAATGCCTGTTGCAAGAATTGTTGGAGTTGTTTCCGATGCAGATGGAAATGTCATAAATGGTGCAGTTGCTTCGATTGATAGGTATTTTATTGAGCGTTCCAGTGATGAGGAGGGAATGTATTCATTTGATAACCTACCGCTCGGACAATATGAAATTGCAGTAGTAGCCGATGATTATCTTCCATTTAGCGAGGTTGTAGAACTCGGGCAGGATGGAGACCTTGAGTTTGACATAACATTACTTCAAGCCATGTTTCGAGCTGAACCTAACGAGATTGGCTCCCTGTTAATGCCTGGCGAATCAGAACAATTTGCAATAAATGTTACTAACGAAGGTAGTGGACCTCTTGCGTATACTGCTGAAACCAGACTCAGAGGTGAAGCGAATGTCGATCCCTGGAACTTAAGAAGAAGTTATGCGGTTGGTGAAGCTGTTGAGGATTCACGCATTCAGGGTGCGGTTTTTGTAAATGATATGTTTTATGTTTCCGGCGCGAATAACCGAGAACCACTGATGTATGTTTTCAACCGCGAGGGCGAACTTGTTAACTCTTATAATCAGCAAGCAGGTGAACGTTATGGGTATAAAGATCTTGCCTACGATGGGACACTAATCTGGGGAGCTGGTGGACCCATATTATTTGGATTTACCCCTGAAGGTGAACTACAGAGCCAATTTGAAGCTCCTCAAAGCCCCTGCAATAACCTCGCATGGGATACGCAGAGAGAGGTGCTATATACGTCAGGAACAACGACGGATATAACAGCTGTTGATGGTGAAGGGAACATCATTTCGGAGCTGGACAGACAAGATATAAGAATATACGGCCTGGCTTTCTATGAAAATGATCCGGACAATCATCAGCTATACATATACCACAAAATCAATGATGTTGCCGATCAGATTGTCAGCAAAATGAACGTTGACGATGGCAACCTGATGGATGTGATAATATTTGATCCGGATATCGTTGGGTCGCCAGTTGGTGCATTTATCACTGATAGCTTTGATTTGAACAGCGTAGTTTTTATTTCTGTCGTAAATGATGGCGGAAATGACAGAGTCGATGTCTGGCAGCTCGATTCAAGAACCGATTGGATGCAGATTGAACCTATTGATGGCGTCGTAGACGCTGGATCAAACCAGGAATTCAGCCTTACTCTGGACGCAACTGGGCTTCAACTTGGAATATATGAAGGTGAGCTATATTTCGACCACAATGGTGTTGGAGGTGAATCGATAATAGCCATTAGTCTCGAAGTATCAGATGAAGAGCCCGATATGCCGCCTTCAATTTTCAACCTGTTGACACCACAAAATGATCTTTATACGGAAGGTGAAGACCTGAACTTCACATGGGAAGAATCAATTGATCCCAATCAGGAAGATGAAGTCAACTACACAATATGGTTTAAAGCCGATGAAGACTCGGTAAGCTATCAGACTGATGGGCTTGAAATGACTTTGGGAATTGCTGATTACATCGAAGCTTTACAGTTATCACTGGATGCTGACCAGTCCATTGAGTGGTGGGTCGCTGCTCACTCAACTGAGTTTTCCGTGGATTGTTTCGAGCGATTTAATTTGAATTATGAACCCAATTCTATTCACGAAGAGGGAAGTGGTCTGCCGCTTGAATTTGCACTACAAGGTGTGTATCCAAATCCATTTAACTCCATGGCAGTTGTTACATACAGTCTACCAAAAGTCTCACAAGTTGTAATAGACATATTTGACATGACAGGTCGTCTTGCCATGACTCTGGTAAATTCTGAACACCAACCGGGTATTCATACAGCAACAATGAATGCAGGTCACCTGACTTCAGGACAATATGTAGTCCGGTTCCAGGCAGCCAATCATGTTCAAATGCAGAAGTTAGTGTTAGTAAAATAGTGGTCAGTTTTGGTCAGGTGAGGACACCTGAGCACACCACAAAGTGCAGACAGCGGTCTTCCCGTCTGCATTTTTAGGTGCTGGCAGACGCCCTCGTCTGCCAGTCCTGAAATGAACTTCAACAGGGGCAGATTTATGAGAGCCTTACAATCCATGCTGCGGATATGGTGTAATAATGATGCCCCTGCTATTATTTATTATCAGGCAGGTCATTAACATGTTGTCGGTGAAAAATACTTCGACAAATCCATTGTTAACAATATGGTTGTTTCAACATTATCAGAACCATTAAGTTGGAGGAGTAATGAGAATCCTCATATTTCTGTTTGTGCTTTTCGGGCAATTTATCCTGTTGGGAGGATGTAGCAGGGATGAATATGCAGATGAAGAATTCGCGGATCTTCGTTTTTCAGAAACCAAATATCGGGAAGTAGAATACGAATTGGCGATTAATCCATCTTTCGGAGATTCAGCGTCCTACACAGGATCAGCTGAAGAATGGGAGCAGGAGAATTGGGAGATAAAAATCCACTTCTTACCGTCCGAAGGATTCACTCACGAATTGCCAACGAAAAAAATGAGACGAACTAATAGTGATCATAAAGGTCAGTATTATGAATTGATCGGCAAGTATTTGAATCAATTCGGATTCGGATGGAACGATGCTATGGGAGACGATCCTGAAACACCCTACTTTGATGGTGAATCAGCAAATGCGCTGCATTATATGGATTTAAGGGCAAATCCTCGATTGGGATGTGACAATCATCTCCCTATTAGTTAGTGCTTCTGACGGACTTGTTTCATTTGAGCAAAAGAGTTTCACAAATGTTACCAAATGAGGTGCATTAATTGCAAAATTCGGATTCATGATTTCTAAAGGGAAGTGTTGTACGCGGGATCAAAGATTGTTAACGGATAGAATTTGTGCTATATAAGGTTTAGTGAATTTAAATCACCTTCATAGAGGTGTGATATACAAGAGAGTGATTGAAGATTTTCAACTCTTACAGTCCAATTTAAAAGGGTTAGTCCAAATGGAATATGTAAAATTAGGAAATTCTGGTTTAAAAGTATCACGATTATGTCTGGGCATGATGAGTTATGGAGATCCGCAGTGGCGAGATTGGACCATGGGTGAAGAGGAAGCTGAGCCGATTGTCAAACAGGCATGGGAGCTCGGGATCAACTTCTTTGATACTGCAAACATGTATTCACTTGGCGTGAGCGAAGTTGTAACCGGAAGACTTCTTAAGAAGTTCGCCAAAAGGGAAGAGGTTGTAATTGCATCCAAGGTCCATTTCCCGATGGGGAAAGGTCCCAACGAACGAGGTCTTTCGCGCAAGCATATAAATGCATCCGTCAACGACTCTTTAAGGCGACTCGACACTGATTACATCGACCTGTACTACATTCACCGCTGGGATTACGAAACCCCAATTGAAGAGACGATGGAAACTCTTCATCAATTAGTTGTCTCAGGGAAGGTACGCTACATTGGTGCGAGCAGCATGTTCGCATGGCAGTTTGCGAAAGCGCAGTATCTTGCTGATATCCACAACTGGACTCGATTTATTGCAATGCAGAACCATTATAATATAATTTACCGCGAAGAAGAACGGGAAATGAACCCGCTTTGCATTGAGGAAAATGTTGGAATCGTACCATGGAGTCCACTGGCACGAGGTTTTCTGTTAGGAGATCGATTCAAAGGTGAAGATTGCGAGACACCTCGCGGTAAAACCGATACATATGGTCAAGGTTTATACAACCACCCATCAGACCCCGTCGTCGTGAAAGTCCTAAACGAAATGGCAAATGAAAAGGAAGTATCCCCAATACAGTTGGGATTGGCGTGGATGATGCATAAACCGGGAATAACGTCCCCAATAGTTGGCTCAACGAAAGTTAAGCATATGGAGCAGCTGGTAGAGGCTTTGGACATCAAACTGACTACCGCTGAGATGGAAAGGCTTGAAAAAGAGTATCAACCTCATGCTATTGCCGGACACTCCTGATTCAAAAAATAAGAGACTATAAATCACAAAATTTCGATTAGGACTCATTCAATAAGAAAAATCCATCATGCAGTTGTGCACAGGTCATCAGTCTTAAGCTCTGCCTTATACACCCAATTCATATGAAAAAGAACACCCGCAATGAATATAGGTCCAGACATAACTGCATATGTGATCCATGGAAATTTTCCTCGTGTCCAAATCGGATAGAATACGGACAGAACGATAAATAGAAATGCCCTGATCCATTCCCATCTCCAGAAGGAAATGAGTGCGATGACTATTATCGCAGTCGGAATCATATGCATCAATAATGCAATTATGGTTTCAGCACTGTTGAAGCCTTCAACGAATACATCAAGTGCAAATAAGCTGACGAACAATGCGAAGACAATACACAGAATCCTCGGGGTCCAGAAGATTGCTTTTTTCGCAAGTTTATTCAATATTGAAATCTCCCTAGTCGGTTTCAAAATTAAAGGATATAATATTGTTTAATATAGAATTATAAATTGATTGAATCAAGTTAAACTTCTAAAGATAGATTTTCTGGTGAGACCAATTTAGACATCGCATTTATTGTAATTCATATTACCCGTTTTTGGGGTGAAAACATTTTCCAATAGTATTGGCATATGTTCGTCATGCAGATACTTTCAAGAAATGTTACATTTCAGAGTCATATAATTTTCATTCCAGTTGATTCACCAATTATTTTCTTCAACCTCTTCCCAATAAGTGATTGGTTTAATATTTTGTTTTCTTGTATTTCTACAATCAAAGTAATTAATGTGCGTAACACCTCTACTGCGGACAACGGTTGGATTAGGTGAGAATGCATGTGGATAATAAAAATTGATTATTTTCCTGAAATTACATTTCTTTGACAATCACCGATTCAATTTTTCTTAAATTATTTCAGAACTAAATGGAGTGACCATGAGGATAGGCGCGAGAGGCAGCGATTTAGCCCAATTTCAGGCGAGATGGGTCCAGGATAGACTTCAATTGGCGGGGCTTGAGTCGACGTTAATCGTCATTAAAACGCTCGGTGATAGAGTTCAAGACAAACCTCTACATGAACTTGGTGCGCAGGGCGTGTTTACTCGAGAAATCGAAAATGAATTGATTGAAAGAAAAATTGATATTGCAGTTCATTCTTTTAAAGATATGGCAATTGTCCAACCGAAAAGCCTTGCGATTGCAGCAATAACCGGTCGTGAAGATCCGGCTGATGTGTTGGTAATAAAACCTAATTCATACTCGCAGTATAGTGATCATCTTATGGTTAAGCAGGATGCGGTTGTTGGGACAAGTGCCGTTCGTCGAAAAGAACAGTTATTAGCTCTCAGACCCGACTTGAGAATAATTGATTTGCGGGGAAACGTACCGACCAGGATTCAAAAGCTTCGTGATGGAAATTATGATGCCATTATGCTCGCATCCGCCGGAATAAACAGGCTACAATTGGATCTGAGTGGTTTGAGTGTTCAAAGGCTTGACCCACTAATGTTTATTCCAAGTCCGGGGCAGGGATCCCTCGCCATTGAGATGAGAATCGATCATCCTCAGTTTGAATTTGTGCATAATGTCTTAAATGATGATAATGCCGCAACCGCTACCAAATTAGAGCGTGAGATTCTGGCAAAACTCGGGGGAGGTTGCAGTTTGCCTCTGGGTGCCTATGCGAGAAGCTCTGGTAAGAAATGGCAAATCAGGGCGTTTTTTGGTGGGGCAGTATCTGGCTCAAAATGGGCGGAAGTTGAGGGAGAATTTCCCTCAATGTTGCCTGGAAGATTGTTTGGAAAACTTGGCATTAATTCGGAAAGTGTTAGGTAATGCCGATTGATGTGTTGTTAACTCGCAATAATGATCGTGTTGCGGATTTGGTCAATAAATTGGGTAATTTGGGAATTTCTTCAGCAGCAATTCCATTGACTGAATCCGTACCGATTATGCATTTCGAGTCTTTGGTGAACCCGTCGAAATACAGGGTAGTTGCCTTTTCCAGTGTCATTGCCGTTAATATTGTTGCAGATACATGCAAAGAGAACGGATTCGAATTTAGTGAAGGCTGTATTTTTGCATCTGTTGGTTCAGCCACAGCAGAGGCAGTTAGAACGAGGTTCAGTAGGGAGGTAATATGTCCCAAAACACCAGACGGCGTATCGCTGGCACATTTGGTTTATGAGACAATTGGGGATCAAGAAGCCGGAGGAGTTATCTGGTTGGGTGCTGAATCACCGTCAGGTGGTTTTTTTGAGACATCAGAAACTCTCGGATTGAATGTCAAGAAAATTCCTATCTATCGGACAGTCGATAGAAAAGCAGATCTTCTCAATCGAGAACTTAATAAAGTTCACCCATGGAAAGCCGTATTTTTCGCAGCACCAAGTCAGGTTCGGGCTTATGTGAGGCTGGTTGATTTCGAGTGTTGGGAAAATGCTGTTGCAATTGGAAAAACTACAGGTGCCGAGCTATCTAGGCTCGGTTTTTTTAATTATGTAATCAGCAAATCACCTAAAGCTGGGGATGTTGCAGATGCAATTGTAAAAATGTTAGAAAATATGTGTAATTCACCACAATCCGTCTTGAGTTCTGAGCGGATTATGGACAAAGGAGAGTTGAACCGTTGAAAAAAGATGAAATGTTATACCTGAGAGCCGCACGAGGAGAAAAGTTTGAGAAACCACCTGTTTGGTTAATGCGGCAAGCAGGTAGATACTTGCCGGAATATAATTTGATTCGCAAGAAGTTCAGTTTCCTCGATGTATGCAATAACCCTGAATTAGCGTGTGAAGTTACAATGCAGCCTATCAGACGTTTTCATTTTGATGCATCGATTATGTTCAGTGACATTCTCGTACCACTCGTCCCAATGGGCGCGGAACTGAGTTTTGGAAAAGGGCATGGTCCAGTTATTTCCAACACGATCAGATCAAAGTCTGATGTTGATAAAATAAAGAAAATCGAACCGCGGGAAAGCCTGAAACATGTTTTAGAATCCGTGAAAATGATGAGGGCAGAACTGCCCGGTGATGTTGCTCTTATTGGATTTGCAGGTGCACCATTTACCCTTTCAAGCTATTGGGTAGAAGGTGGCAAACCTGATCCCTTTGCGAACTTGAAAGGGATGATGTACCATCAACCTGAGACATTCATTAATCTGCTCGAAAAGCTTGGTGAAATGGTTGTGGATTATCTTTCCGCACTTGTTGAGGCTGGTGCAGATGCTATTCAGTTGTTTGATACATGGGCAGGGATAATGCCTGTTCATGAGTATCGCAAGTTCAACCTACCCGTCTTGAAATCTATATTTAGTGGGTTGAAACACCTCGGAGTGCCAACCACCTATTATGCCAAAGGCAGTATGCATCTCTTGCCGGAGATGAAGAATACAGGGGCAGATGTGATCGGTCTCGATTGGAGATCACCGCTTGACGAAGCAAGGGTAACTCTCGGTGCCGAAACAGTCTTGCAGGGAAATCTTGACCCAACTGTCTTACTTGGCAGTGAAGAAACAATTCGCCGGGAGACACGCAGGATTTTGAGTGAAGTAAATGGTAGTGGAGGGCATATATTCAACCTTGGTCACGGAATCCTGCCAATGACTCCAATCAGTTCGGTTGAAATATTACTCGATGAAATCCGTGGACATTCAGCATGAGTTTTTCCGACATTGGTATTGAAAATGAAGACAAAATATTCGAGTTGGTCGAGATATTAGATGTGCGTGGTCCGCGATATACTTCTTACCCCACCGCTCCAGTCTGGAATAATGATTTTTCCGAAGAACCGTTCATTGATGGACTGGCAAAGATTCATCAATCACAAAAACCTGTTGCCCTGTATATTCATCTTCCGTATTGTCACAAACGTTGCCTTTATTGTGGTTGCAATTCAATTGTTTCGAACAAATTGGACAGGTTAAAGAGATACAATGCAGCCTTAATCAAAGATATCAACCGGATTTCTGATGTAGTTGAAGGAGAAGTAAAACACTCCTGGCTTCATCTTGGTGGTGGAACCCCCACTCATCAGGAACCGAAAGATTTGGAAGAAGTCATTGACACTATTCTTAATATGTTCCCTGGGATAGACGATGCTGAGCGGTCAATTGAAGTTGATCCCCGAATCACCACAGAAGAACATATCAAACTCTTACAGGAACGGGGATTCAAGCGGATTTCTATTGGAATTCAAGACTTCGATGAGAACGTACAGAAGGCTGTAAAGAGGGAGTTTTCTTTTGAGGATATGAGTAATTTCGTCGATCTTTGCCGCGCACATGGCTTTTCGAGTGTAAATATTGACCTGATTTATGGGCTTCCCCTTCAGACCCGCGATACCTGGATAACTACACTAAAAAAAGTCCATCAACTTGAACCGGACAGATTAGCATGTTTTGGCTATGCGCATCTTCCAGAAAAAATCAAACACCAGCGTGCCATAAATATTGACGAATTGCCGTCACCGCGTTTGAGACTTGGAATGTTGCTCGATGCTCAGAGATTTTTCGTGGATAATGGCTATCAATCGATAGGCATTGATCACTTTGCGGTGCGGGATGATAAATTGGCTATAGCACAAAATGCTGGTAGCTTATGGCGCAATTTTATGGGATACACGGATATACATAGTCTGAATATGATCAGCTTCGGTGCATCAGCCATCAGCGAATTTGACGATATGTTCGCTCAGAATATAACAAACCCAAATGAATACGTAAACAGGATTGAAAACGGAGAACCAACTGTTGTTCGTGGGTATATTCTGGATGAAGATGATCGAATTCGTAAACAGATTATAAATGATCTGATGTGTAACCTGGTGATTAAACTACCTGAAAACATCGGAAAGTCCAGCGAGTATACTCAAGCTGCCTTGAAACTCGCAATTGATGATATAAAAGCATATGAATCAATTGGTCTGTTGAAAGCTGATTCTAAATTCAGCTTTAGAGTCACAGAATTAGGAAAATTGTTCCTCAGAAATATCGCGATGCACTTCGATCGCTACCTGCCAAATCAGCAGGATGTAAAGTTCTCAAGGACGGTTTAGGACTACCCAGACATGAATAGAGCTTTATTAATTGTAAACATGGGAGGACCGGAAAATGTTAGGGATGTGCCAGATTACCTCCGTTCTATTTTT
Source organism: Calditrichota bacterium (assembly GCA_018644935.1). Taxonomy (GTDB): domain Bacteria; phylum Electryoneota; class AABM5-125-24; order Hatepunaeales; family Hatepunaeaceae; genus JABGPL01. Next base: position 47,978 of record JABGPL010000020.1, read on the forward strand.
CTTGACCCAAGGATTATCAACCTGCCCTCAATCCTCAGGATTCCACTTGCACACCTGATAACCGGGTTACGTTCAAAAAAGGTGATTGAACGTTATAAACTCATTGGTGGAGCATCTCCACTGAAATGGCGAACCTCTGCGCTTGCACTCAGCATTTTGAGCATCCTCCGCGACGAAAATCACAAATACGAGACCGTTTCTTTTGCTTTCCGGTACACCGCTCCGACGATCAGGGAAAAAATGGAAGCTTTGAAAAGTGTAGGCATTGACAGCATCACACTTTTCCCTTTGTTTCCACATTACACAGGTTCTATGACCGGATCAATTCAGGCAGAAGCCGAGACCGCAGCATCTGATCTGGATTTGGAACTTAGAACAATTCCCAGGTGGGGGATGCATCCATCTGTGATTCAGATCCAACAGGAATATTTGAAGGCTGCAATTGCTGAAACAGGAAACTCCGCAAGGGTGATTTTCGTTGCCCACGGTATCCCCATGTCACAGGTGAATAGAGGTGAGGATTACCCGAGGCAGGTAGAGGCAACAGTCGCCGCAATTTCAGAAGTGCTAAATAAGGATATTTATCGGGTGCTAACTTATCAAAGCAAGGTTGGACCTGTAAAATGGACAACACCCTACCTGGAAGATCAATTAGACAGAATATGCCAATCCAAAGATCCGATTGTAATAATGCCATTGAGTTTTGTCTCCGACTGCCTTGAGACTCTTTTTGATCTGGATATTGTTGCTGCAGCGAAGATCAGGAATACAGGGATAGAGAAATTTGTGCGGGTTCCTGTCTTTAACGATGACACTGAGTTTGCTGAAGCACTGGCAAGTGTTGCATGTGAGTGGACAATTGACTGATAATAATCAAAAACGGATAGTAATAATTGGAGCCGGAATCGCAGGATTATCAACTGCATTTCTGTTGAGGGATTTTGGTCGAAAAAATGGTTTTCAATTCGATCTTAAAATTCTCGAATCCGCTCAACGTCATGGTGGAGCGACCAGAACGGATATATCGGAAGGTTATTTATGCGAGTGGGGACCGAACGGTTTCCTCGATAATGAACCGACAACTTTTGACCTGGTGAAGAAGCTTGAGTTGGATTCCGAGCTTGTAAAGGCAAATGAAAACTCAAACAAGCGTTACATTTTCCACGGTGGAGCTCTGAGAAAGCTACCAATAGCACCTCCTGCATTTCTTGTTTCAGATATCCTTCCATTGCCATCGAGACTGAGAGTATTGATGGAATTCTTCATAGCGAAAAAAACTAAAAACTCGGATGAGACTGTAGATTCATTTGCTCGGCGACGGCTTGGAGATGGATTTGCAAAATACCTGCTTGATCCGATGGTGTCCGGGATATTTGCTGGCAACACAAAAGAACTGTCACTGAAGTCTGTGTTCCCCAAAATGGTAGAGATGGAGCGGGAACACGGAGGATTGTTCAAAGCGATGATCGCTAAAAAAGCGGCTGCAAAAAAATACAATACTACCTCTGGAGGTCCTTCAGGTCCTAATGCGATATTACATACATTCAAAACTGGTATGGGTCATTTGACAGATACTCTTGCAGATTCACTCTCGGGTTCAATAAAATTGAACCAACCCGTTACATCTGTTAATCGAGAAAATGGAAAATTCAGAGTATTCGTCGAAAAAAGAAGTTTTGAAGCAGATTTTGTGATTTTGGCTTGCCCATCTTTTGCTGCAGCTGATATGATAAAGGATATATCAAATCCCGTTTCAGATGCAATTAGAGGCATCTATCATGCACCTGTGGATGTCGTTTGTCATGGTCATCACTCCTCTGGCAGTGAGTTTGATCCCAATGGTTTTGGGGTATTAATTCCCCGATCTGAAGGGATCAGGTCCCTTGGAACATTGTGGAGCAACTCGATATTTCCCGGGCAGGCTCCCAATGGTGATTTTTTACTCAGAACAATAATCGGCGGAGCACATGATCCCCAAATTGTTGAATTGAATGAAGACCTTCTCCATCGAACTGCTGCACAAGATCATAAATTAGTTATGGGTATCCAATCCGAGGCTATTTTTAAACAAGTTTTCAGGCATAAAAAAGGTATAGCACAATATAATATTGGTCATTCTATTAAGGTTGCTGCGAGTGAGCAACTTGAAAAGGACTTACCCGGTTTGTATTTCACTGGAGCATCCTACCGCGGAGTTTCTGTCAACGGGTGTATCAAAGATGCATTCAGAATTGCCAATGATTTCAAAAAACTTGTTGGGAAATGTCAGTGAATTCAATAATGTTCTCAATAGCACCTCTAATGCACCTTATCCTGTTCAGTTGTCTTTTGGGTCTCTGGGTGGTTCTGATCTATCGGCCGAATCGTTCGCTTGAAGAGATTGGGACACGGGCTGGGACATATCTCGCATTAATCTATTTGGCCTGGATAATAGGCCTGGTGTTCTGGCAAAAGCGAATCCCGGTTCTTAATTTCAGTCAGATGCTTATCTTACTGGGTGCCTTGATCTGGTGGGGACAAAATTTCGTACAGCGCCGAGTAAGACAGAGGATGTTGGTGATTTTTCCACTGGCTGCTGTTATTGTGCTCTTGACATCAAGCTTAATCATCGGAGTTCATCCAGGCGAGGTGCAGAGTGTTCTGAAGAGTAACTCAGCTGCATTTCACATCAGTTTATCTCTTGCAGGAATTGCTTTCCTTCTCGGCAGTGGAGTTTTTGGGACAGGGCAGTTGCTATTACACCGTCAAATAAAGAGTCGAAATTTTGGACGTCTCTTTCAATTTCTGCCTCCTTTGGGAGACTTGAATAGATTACGTCAAATAGCACTTTTATCTGGCTGGTGGTTATTCACAATAAGCATGATTTCCGCGTTTTTATGGATGTACATTGAAGCCTCCGCAGAAGGTCCAGTGGTTTCACATCTTCACCCGATGCTAACTTTATGGGTTGTAATTAGCCTCTCTGCAGCAGCAAGTAGATTCAATTGGCTTTCACAAAGACGACTCGCTTTCTCATCCGCAGTACTGGCACTACTGGTTTTTGTTCTCCTGTTGGTATCAGTTATTGAGATCTACAGTCGAGGTGTTGCATGAGACTCGAGTTAATAGGCATTAACCATCAGACATCAACCGTAGATATAAGAGATCGAGCTGCGATGGGGCAGGATGATATTCAAATCAACCTGAATAATCTTGTTGAAATGGAAAATATCGATGGGGCAGTGATACTGTCAACGTGTAACCGCACTGAATTATATGTTTCTCCACTGCAGCACCATTCGGAAAATGCATTTCGATCACTTTTTCAAAGTCTCACAAGACTAACTCGACCGGAGGTAGATTCTGCATATATTTATAGGGATGAAAAAGCTGTCGGGCATTTGCTGAGAGTCTCCTCTGGTCTAAATTCGCAAATGATTGGTGAAATCCAGATTCTAAAACAAGTTAAAGATGCTTATCATCTTGCACTGAATAATCATTCAACGAATAGCATTTTAAACAGGATGTTTCTGAAGGCTATTGAATGCGGAAAAAACGTACGCCATCGCACGAGAATATCCGAGGGTTCAGTATCTGTTGCAAGTGCAGCTATCGAACTTTCAAACCGGGTTTTTGGATCACTCGATAACTGTAATGTACTTCTCGTTGGTGCAGGTGAGACTGTTCGATTGGCTGCCAAATTTTTTGGAAATGCCGGTGTGGAATCATGGCGAGTGAGTAATAGGACTAAAACTAATGCTGCCTCCCTTTCAGATAATCTGGGTGGAAATGTTGTTGAATTTCCTCCAACCGAAATTGATGTTGGATGGGCGGATATTATTCTGAGTGCAACAAGTTGTTCAAGCCCTGTGGTACAAGAGAAAACTGTATTTAACTCTTCTGAAAGTAGCAACAAAATGCAACTCTTCCTTGATTTGGCTATTCCAAGAGACATGGAGCCGGGAATAAAAGACCTGCCCAATAATTTTCTTTATACCGTTGATGATTTCAAAGACCTGGTAGCAGCAAACATTGAATCCCGCCAAGGTGAGGCGATTCGTGCCGAAAAAATTGTTGATAAGCTGATTATCGATTTTAGCAAATGGTATCAGGAGAACAGGATTTCACCGACGATTCAACAATTACAGAGTGTCCTTGAAACAATTCGGATTGAAGAGGTAAATAAAAATGTTGGCCGATTTCAGGTCGAAGACAGAGATCAGGTTGATAAATTCTCTAAATCATTGATGCGGAAGGTAACAAGTTTGATTATTGGTAATTTAAAACGTGCAAGTCGCGAAAAGGATGATGTAAAACTTGCTAAAGCGTTAACTATCGCGTTATCATCTGCTGATAACACTAATGTAAATGAAGTTCTGGAGCAATTGGACAATGAGTTTTCCCATAGATCGACCCCGTAGATTAAGACGTAGTGTAACACTACGCAATATGGTTCGAGAAAACATTCTGACAGTAAATGATCTCGTACAACCCCTATTTGTTGTTCCAGGCAAAGGTATTAGAAAAGAAATTGGGAGCTTACCAGGACAATATCACTTATCCGTAGACGAAGCTGTTAAAGAAGCAAGACGAATTCACAATTTGGGAATACCTGCGATAATCCTTTTTGGAATTCCTACTTTTAAAGATCCCAAAGGCAATTCGGCATGGGACCCGGATGGAGGAGTTCAGTCAGCAACTCACGCAATAAAACAGGCATGTCCTGATCTGCTCGTAATGACTGATGTTTGTATGTGTGAGTATACAGATCATGGACACTGTGGAGTCTTGAAAGGTGAAACTGTTGCAAACGATCTTACGTTGAAGCTTCTCGCAAAAACAGCAATCAGTCATGCAGTTGCCGGAGCAGATATAGTCGCTCCTTCTGATATGATGGATGGACGTGTCGGAGCTATAAGAGAAGCGCTTGACGAAGTTGGGTACCACTTTGTTTCAATTCTATCCTATGCTGTCAAATATTCTTCAGCTTATTATGGTCCATTCAGAGAAGCTGCGGAATCAACACCTCAATTTGGAGATCGGAACGGTTACCAGATGGATCCTGGCAATGTTCAGGAGGCTTTAAGAGAAGCTGAAATGGATCTGGATGAAGGTGCTGACATGATTATGGTAAAACCTGGAGTGCCGTATCTGGATGTATTAACGAAAGTAAAAGAGAAGTTTGGAAGAGTTACAGCTGTTTATCAAGTATCAGGAGAGTATGCTATGATCGAAGCTGCCGCAGAAAAAGGTTGGATCGATCGTAAACGGATAATCCTCGAAACATTATTATCATTTAAGCGAGCCGGAGCAGATTTTATACTGACTTATCATGCCACTGAAGTCGCTGAGTGGCTTAAGCAAAACTAAATTTAGAAAATAACATGAGCAAATCGGAGCAGTACTTCGACCGGGCACGAAAGGTCACCCCGGGTGGAGTGAATTCACCAGTACGTGCATTTAAGAGTGTCGGTGGATCACCAAGATTCATCTCATCCGCAAATGGCTGTGAACTAACCGATGTGGACGGGGATGACTATATAGATTATATCGGATCATGGGGTCCGATGATTCTTGGTCATGCTCATCCTGAAATAAAAAAGGCTCTGACCAAAGCTATAGGAAGAGGCACAAGTTACGGGGCTCCATCAAGGGATGAAGTGATTTTAGCTGAGATGATTGTCGAACGAATCCCCTCAGTTGAGATGATACGTTTTGTAAACTCCGGCACAGAAGCGACAATGAGTGCCGTTCGATTGGCACGCGCTGCAACAGGTAGGAATATCATCATCAAATTTGCTGGTGGGTATCATGGTCATGCCGACAGCTTTCTCATTCAGGCGGGTTCGGGAGTTGCTACTTTCAGTAGTCCCGATAGTCCAGGTGTGACACATGGTGCTGCACAAGATACTCTAATCGCAGAGTTCAATGATCTGGCTTCTGTTTGGAAGATATTCGATAATGTTCAGGGAAAAGTTGGAGCAATAATTGTTGAACCTGTTCCCGGAAATATGGGAGTTATCCCACCTGATCCCGGTTTCCTCCAAGGACTAAGAGACATTTGCGACCAATCGGGAGCAGTTCTTATATTTGACGAAGTGATGACCGGCTTCCGAATCCACCCACAGGGAGCACAAGGCTTGTATGGAATCATGCCTGACCTGTCTACATTTGGCAAAATTATTGGCGGAGGTTTGCCCGTTGGTGCATATGGCGGAAAGGCAAAATTAATGAGTATGATTTCCCCGCAGGGGCCCGTATATCAAGCGGGAACTTTATCGGGCAATCCACTCGCAATGACTGCCGGAATTGAGACATTGAAACGATTAACACCTGATGTGTATGATAAAATTGAGTTAATCTCCGCTAAACTGGAGGCTGGATTAAACGGAGCAATAAGTGAACTGGAAGTTGAAGCCACCGTTCAACGAGTTGGGTCAATGCTAACGTTGTTTTTTCATCCAGGTCCAGTCAAAAATTTTAATGACGCAAAAGCAGCCGATCATGATCGTTTCGCCAGATTCTTCAACCTTATGCTCGAAAACGGAATCCATCTCCCACCAAGTGGATACGAAGCATGGTTTATCTCAGCTGCACATACTACAGATGTAATCTACAAGACTGTCGAGGCTGCTCATATATCTCTTAAAGGTTAATTTGTTTGATGTCCGTCCGGTATCCAAAAATGATGAACAAAACAGCTTCTGAAATTTTGGATAACAGTCTTAAAGAACAATTTGAGGTAAAATAATGGGATATTTTGACGAAGAAAAAGGGGTAAGAGAATACATTAAATTAGCAGAGGGATTTGATGGCAGGAATTTGATCAACATCCTAAAAAAGCATCTGCCGGAAAATTCGTCTCTCCTTGAGCTTGGAATGGGTCCTGGCAAAGATTTAGACATATTAGCCCAGAATTTTGATGTGACCGGATCAGACCTATCAGATATTTTTCTTGAATTATACAGAAAGAATAATCCAAATGCAGATGTAATGCATCTGGATGCATTAACACTCATTACGGACAGAACATTTGATTGCATATATTCTAACAAAGTTCTGCACCATTTGCGAAAGAAGGACCTTATCACCAGTTTTAAAAGACAACGTGAGTTGCTCAAAAAGAATGGATTATTGATGCATTCGTTTTGGCATGGCGATTCGGAAGAGGAAATTGAAGGATTGCGTTTTGTATATTACCTAGAAGATAAGCTACTGGCTGAGATTGGTGCAGGATTTGAAGTTGTGGAATCTAAACAATATGAGGAATTAGAGTCGGATGACTCATTCTTTTTGATTCTGCGGAAGGTTTAGGATCAAAATCATTATTGTTACCTAACGAAATAATCCAACATCTTCAAATTGGATATAATAATATAGCACCGGATTTTCACCCAGTGCTATATCTGGTTAAGTAACTAACTGAAAATTACTCCCAAACCAACGGAGGATTTCCCCCTGTTGGATAACCGGTCGGGAATAACACATCAATCAACCGGATTACTTTTACCCCACCCTTCACTTTCACAACGGGATTCTTCAACAATTCATGAATCCCAGTGTATCCTGTCACTAAAGGATTTAATCCAGTCAAAGGGATTTGGAGTCTGAACTCTGCTTCGATAATGTCTTCGGACACAGATATCATTCCATTCTCAACTGAAATTGATACTTGCTCCTCGCCACAGATTATATTTAGGGCAAAGTTCGTTTTTACGAATTCAGAGTGTTGAATTCTCCGGTCAAACTCCTCTTTCAATTTGGTCATAAGTGGTACGAAATTTAATACCTGAACCATCCCTGCACCACCTCCACCTTTGATTACCATTGGGCTATAGCGTCTGAATGCGTAACGGGCGAATGGATGCTCAGGATTTACCAGACAGTAGAATTGCGGTATTTCTTTTTCTTTTGCTCTTCCAAGTAGTCGGTGAAAGATAAATTCGGACACAGAGTCAGTCATCACTCCAATTTCCTGAGAACAGGGTCTGCCCCAATCCTGCCCAATGGCGTAGTATCCAACAACACTGTCGGTTTTGTCAACGACAACGTTAAACTCAATATCATCCCCACAGTTTTTCCAATCAAACATCTCAGCCGACCTTAATTCAGCTAAAGTGCGAGTCGCCGAGTTGCTGTGATATATTTCCGTAACTTGCTCCAAATCTTCCGTTTTGAAAGGTCTGCATTCATATGAATCAGTGATTTCTGGCAAAGGTTGTTGCGTGTTTAACACAATTTCCGTGATCATTATCGCTGGAGTATAACCAAATCTGTTGTATAAACCGGGGTGTCCCCATAAATGAGCGATATCTATTCCCTTTCCTTTCATGTATTTTACACCATCACGCATTAGCGCCGATCCACAACCTTTCAATTCATAATCGGGGTGGGTCGCAAGAGGAGCTATCATTGCTCCATTAACAATAGCTCTTCCGATTCGAATGGGTCGTCGAATAATCATCACAACGCTGACAATTTTTCCATCAATTTCGACCACTTTTACATCACCTTTTTGGAAGTTTTTGTCATCAAAGGCAGTGATTTCAATCATCCTGCTTTCTAATGGTGAATCCTTAAAAGCTAAATCCACTAATTTATATATTTCCGGATACTCCGTTCGTTCTGCTGGTCTTACAATCATTTCTCTTTCCATTATTTGTTTTACTCATTCTTGTAGTTTAGTGTCATCACCTGTCCTGATCAGAACACCTATTTAGATATAGGACGATACAAAACGAAAAAACCTTCCAATGAGTTAACACGGAAGGCTCACAATATCACGCAAAGAAAAGCGTAACTGATTAATTCCATTAACTCATATCGCCCCATTGGAAACACGGAGTGGTGTTTCTTACCAGATCACTTGCCCAAATAGGCAGTGCCTGGTTCAATTCCTTCCGAATGTGAGTCACAGAATAAATCTCCCAAGTTAGGTTTTGCTTGTTTCTTTAAACATAGCCCTCTTTTCGTACTATGTCAAGTTACGTTGGACGATGTAGGGGCGAATAATCATTCGCCCTTATTCAACCAAACAGATCAGCAACCAAAGGGCGAATGATTTTTCGCCCTTTAATTTTGAAAGAGATTAATTGTTTCGAAAGTGCTTCTTCAATCAAAGCCTCAAAGGATTTATTTATGCTCAATCATTGAGTTGTTCCTCGTCTCAACAGTTTCATCCAGTAAATCGAGAACCAGAGAATTAAAACAAAAGATATAACTGAAATCTGAATACCGACGGGATGTGGGTAGGTGATGATTCCAGTGATGCTACCTAATAGTAATCCCAATGATAAAAACACCGGGAGAATTGCCATGTTCGATTTGAATAACTTGAAATAAATAAAAAGAAAAACAACTCCCTGGCAGAAACCGGTAATGAGCCAGTAACTAATTGATATAAAACTCAAACTTACATTGGTACAAAGAAACATCAATACAAAAGCCGATCCTATCATGAGCTTTCGTTTTTGCCATCCTGATGTCAAATTATGTAATGCTGCAAAAATAAATATTGTGATGATAATTTTCTTTATATCCAACTCGAACAGGTATGCGCTACCCAGAAAAGGTAAAACGGTTTCGGAGTAATAAAGACCATAGGTGATCCAAATGGGTGATATCGAAGGCTCAAACACGGTTATTAGTGCTTGAATTCCCATCCAAATTGCACCAACACTGAAACCAATTATAATTATTCTCTTTTCAGATTGGGTAGCATTCTCAGTTTTTCCTCCTGCTATCCATTTGAATGCAAGAGCTGCAATCAATGCGTTACCAAATGCACCAATCAATTCCATAATCATGCCGGGAAAAAATAGCTGAATTAATTGGGTGTTAAATGGTTCTGAGGTTTTAAAATATGCTAATTTCATTGGGAAGTTATTAAAGAAGGTAATAATCTTTAATGAACCAAGAATTATTAAAAACAAAATGAAAATCCGAACGGGAAACTTCCGTCTACTCCATACAATCACCGCAATTATGACAGCTGTGATTCTAAAGAGTGAATCTATCATGCCACATACATCGGAGATCATTCCAGGGACCTTCCTTTTATCACGTTGTTCTCTGTTCCATTCTTCAGATGTCTTAACTCCTTTTGAAAAGTGAGCAACGCTATTTCCTCTAATTACAACATTTAAGCGCGCCTCACCTTTTTCTAACGAATATTTAAGTGTATCAGAGAATTCAAATCGCCAATCCTTCCTTTCTGGTTTCTTAGTCTCTTCAGCAAGAACCTCCTGGAATTCTTCCGGATTACGTTGGAATCTGTCTCTAAGTAGTCCATGTGCAATGATTCGTGCTTCAGTTTCTGTAAGGATACTGTCAGGGCGTGCTTCCGGAAGGCGATGGTTATAACTGACAATATTCTCATCTTGTCCCACATAAACAA
>JABGPL010000200.1 GCA_018644935.1 Calditrichota bacterium
AGACCAACTATGCCCTTGAGGGAAATAACTGGAGAATCAGCTACAATACCGTCTTTACGTCCCTTGTTTATTGTGAAACCCTTAATACCCGGATCACTGCTGATTCCAATAACTTCAGCCGAGATGAGATCAAGGTCACTACTAGCCTTGAATCCAATCAGTTCTCTTAACATTGAGTTTTCCAACTTATACTCTAAGTTGGCAGCCAATTCAATACTCATTTCAGCCAAGGTAGCATGAAGCTCCTTGTTCTGCCGCCAAACCTGAAAACCCTTTATTGGAATCGTAACAGGATATGCAATAGTTATGATAAAATCTGCGAATCGTCCTCGCAGTAATTCACCTTGTGGGTTCTGATTTGTGAGAATCAGAATTAAGGAAAGAGCCGTAATGGCAATCCAGGAGAAAAATGGTCGTAAGGTGCTGAACATCTCAGATCAGTGAACCTAATTATTCGTCAAAAGCAAATCCTTGTAAAGTTCAAAATCGTCAAGAACTTTACCTGTTCCACGAACCACACATGTAGCAGGATCTTCCGCGAGATTTGCTGGTAGGTTCGTTTCATCACGTAATCGTTGATCGAGGCGTCGAAGAAGTGCACCGCCACCCGCCAGAATAATACCACGATCTCGAATGTCTGCGGACAATTCAGGTGGTGATTTTTCAAGTGCTTCGCGGACTGCTGCGACTATTTGCGAAACAGGTTCAGACAAAGCTTCCCGAATTTCTTCTGATCCAATTTCTACCGCTTTTGGCATTCCTGTCACCAAATCTCGACCCTTGGCTGTCAAAGTGATTTCTTCTGGTAATGCCATTGCAGACCCAACTGTACACTTAATCCACTCAGCCATCCGCTCACCGATTAATAAATTATAATTCCGCCGGATATACATTGCAATTGCCTCATCCATTTCGTCACCCCCGATACGAATCGAATGATTAGTTACGATCCCTCCGAGTGACATAATAGCAATTTCGGTTGTTCCGCCGCCAACATCGACGATCATCGAACCCACCGGTTCTTTAACCGGAAGATTTACACCCAGTGCTGCAGCCATTGGTTCTGCTATCAGGTGAACTTCACGCGCCCCGGCATACTCAGCAGAATCACGAATGACACGTTTTTCTGATTTAGTCACACCACTTGGCACACAGACAATAATTCTTGGTCGCATCAAACGATTTTTCTGTACACGACGGATGAACCTGCGAATCATTAGTTCAGCAATTTCATCATCATCAATAACACCATCTCGCATTGGTCTGATAACTTCAATGTCGCCGTGAGTTTTACCCATCATTGCTCGAGCCTGTCTTCCGATAGCGATGTCCTTTTTGTCTCGCCTGTCTATTGCAACAACAGACGGTTCTGAAATCACTATACCCTGACCCTTTACATACACTAAAGTATTAGCTGTACCAAGATCAATGGCGATATCGTTCTGTAATATCGACATGGGGCTATTTTTCATTGAAAGTCGCTCCAAAAGGTAAAATTAAAACAAGTAAATGAATCGTAATTTTATTGTCCTGTAATTTTGAATCTATGAGTCTACCTGAAACTTTCGGCAATTCTCGAATCATAAGTTGAAGTATGGTGAAAAGTTGCTTTCGCAAGACGAATTGAGTAATCAATCGAAATGACACCTTGATTACTCACTATTCTATCAGCGGTCTGTGAGAAAAGTTCAGCTCGACACAAAACGGTAACAAACCTGTAATTCTTTGCTGCTGCCCGGATGAGTGAGACACCTCCTATGTCGATGAGCTCAACTGGGATATCTTCTTCTCCGCTGAGATCTGTCGGGAACGGGTATAAATCCACAGCGACGAGGTCGAATGGTCTCAGCCCGAATTTTTCTAAGTCCTGAATATCTCTTGGATCATCTCTTCTGGCAAGTATAGCGGCATACACAGCTGGATGCAACGTCTTTACACGACCTCCGAGTAAATCGTTAAACCCTGTTATGTCTTCAAGTCGACTTACCTTAATACCTGTATCAAGAATTGCATCGGCTGTCCCGCCACTCGCAAACAGATTCACACCTATTGAATCCAATTTCTGTGCAAGTTCGACCGCTTCAGGCTTCCTCCAGGAGCTAATAAGTGCGTTCTTGATTGTAATTGTTCTGTCTGGTTCTGCCATTTATATCTGCTCCTTAATTTTTCTGAACAACTCTTGTAGAACTTCTGAATAAAACCTGTGTTCAACTTTGAGCACTCTTGCAGCAAGTTCATGGGGAGATTCACCGGGAAGCACCGGGATTCGGGTTTGATCGATTATCTCACCCTCATCGTACTCCTCATTAACATAATGAATCGTAACACCACTTTCAACTGCTCCTGATTCGATAACTGCCTGATGAACATTCATACCGTACATTCCCTTTCCACCAAAGTCTGGAAGGAGTGCTGGATGTATATTGGTGGTGCGATTATGAAAAGCTCTCAGAACCCTGGGTGGAATTTTTCTGAGGTATCCCGCAAGTATAATAAAATCTGTTTCGTGCTCATTTAAAACCTTTAGCATATCGTCAGCAAATAATTTACCATCTTGGTATGCTTTACGATCAAAAACTGCGGTTTTAAATCCCATTCTCTCCGCAATATTTAGACCAACCGAGTTTTCTTTGTTGCTCGCAACTAATACAATGTTTGCATCAAGTCTTCCTTCGTCAATCGCTGATGACATCGCTTCAAAACTCGATCCCCTCCCAGAAAGGAAAATTGAAATATTTGTCATTGTCGAACCTGATTGCTGATGTTATACTGAAATGTGCCATCTTCGGATATACTGGTA
>JABGPL010000201.1 GCA_018644935.1 Calditrichota bacterium
GTGCTTAGCAACTTTAATAAAACGAGATTGATACAGTCTTATATACTTGATTATCTGTATTAAGCTATACGCCTTACACCAAAAGGTGTCTGCCCTTATGAATTGTGAAATTCGAGTCTGATATGGCTGATAAGTTTTGACATTAAAGCAAAAACAAACTGCAATTACAAGAATTATATTAAATTTTTTTGTTCAATCAAACGGATATTGTGAAAGCACTCTGCAATATCATTAAGTCAACATGTGCTCTTAGACACGGCAGCAGGCACAATATATAGTACAAGATCTTACCTATTGTATTGTAGGGATAAAGGTTACGAGATTGCAGAAACGAAAAACAGAGGAACACTGTTTAGCAGTTGGCATGCAATTTGCTGAGTGCGGTTTGGGATATAATGCCTGTTTGCTCGTGCCATAATACAAATACCTTATAGATACTCTTTTCATACTGAAAAGTGGTGTTTAAGGCCATAAAAAACCATATTTCAAAGGTCTTCTTCTTTTACACCAACAACTTAGCTTGGTCCGACCCTTCTCGGTTCCCCACCGTTTAGCATATTTAACGGCTAGGATAACCAGGCTGGTGTTCACATTGATGAGCAAAGCGAACGAGTTACTCGCTCAGATTCCGGCTCATCTGTTTGTTATGTTATGTTATGTTATGTTACCTTTTTCATCGCCTGTTTGTATGCACCGGTTTTGCCCGCCTTCTGCACGATCGAGCACTCGATAACCGTATCGAGTGCTTGCTGGATTAAAGAATTGCTTGTTCTTTCTTTCAGCCATTTACACAGTTTAATTGCCCTCGCCCCTGCCTTGGAGCGTGACATATCATTTGTAAACTCGTGATCCGAGAATAGATTCAGAAGAGTAATGATATCGTCGTCCGTAAATCGTTTAATGAACATTTTGTATATCGGAAGTGCATTCTCATCAACGCCATAACGATAACCGTGCCCGTTACCGATGTAGCATGTTGCTACTACCTTCACGAAATCATGTCGCGCCGACTCTGGGATTCCTGCACCTTTTGGTAGGGATTGCTCAATAGATTGGGCATGGGGAAATTCATTATAAAAGTTGTTGGGTCCGTAATGCGAACCTCTAAGGTGCTGCAGTTTTTCGATTAATTCAGCTCCCAGGCTGTCCTCATCCTTATACTCATTCCCGTCAACTACATCTAGAAATTCCTGGGTTCGTTCTTTTCGGGGAACATCACCGTTTGCTCGATAGTATCCAAACCGAGCACCAATCTTCAGGCGAAAGTCTTCGGATACGTACTCCCAAATTCCCAATGCCAGACCACGGATATTGTCAAGCGTGTCGACTGACGTTCCAGTGTCGCAAAACATCCCAAACAGTGTTTGAAGAATGTCCTCAACTCGTTGCGGCTGTAACTTTGAAATTTCAGTAACAATTGCAGTACAGTCTCCGGAAGCAATTGCATGCTGGCGTATGTTATCAAGAAATCTTTTGACCTGAATAACCGAATGTTCAATTGGAGCATTGATCGCGTATTTCAAACAAGTTTCAAGGAAACCAAGCAATTCAATCCCTGTAATTTCTGTATCATTCGGATGGGCAGAGGATGCATGGTTCCGAAAGTAGTTTACATTATCCAACCTTCGGTGATTGACGTCGTCAATCAACCCGATCCTTCTGCAAATTTCTAGTAAGTCATGTTCAGAAACTGCAGAAATATTATCCGGATCTTTTAATCCGCGATATCGAGACGACAGCGATGCTGCAATCGAGTAGAAGTATTCGAGATCGAATCCAATGACCTTGTTTCGTAACGCCTTGATGGTCTCATCCCAAAGAAACGCAAGTGCTCCATCAAACAGTCCAACCGTGACGCAAATCGCAAACTTTGAGAGATAAGTCGCCTTCTTGCGTTCCTCAATAGGAAGAATCTCAAGCACAGACTCAATCGACTGTATTACCTTGCGGCGTTCATCAACAGGGGAAAGCAGATTATCTGCTGGTAAGCCAACATGAGAAAGGAAGTTTCCAAGCGGCGCATTAATTGTCGAAATGTTGCTTTCTATATCGGAAGGCGCATCAACTTCAGACGGGATAATTGATAGTTCGTTTTTGTTCAAATCACACACCTACAAGCAGCATAACTAGTAATTAATAAGTTCATGGATAACATCACTATTATAATGATATACAACGAAATCAAATTACTACAAAGTACGAACTAAAATGGAATATCTTGAATATGAAAGGGGAATAAGTCAGCTTTATCATATCAACAACTGTAACAAACCGTTGCCCTCTTTTATAAAGTACTTAATAGCATAAACTTATATACTTTATTTCTCTTTTGTCAAATTGTTTTTTGATACTTGTACTCATGGAGTTTTTTTTAGCAAGACAATGGAGGGTCATTTAGATATGAGATTCTTCGCTGCACTCAGAATGACATAAAGTGGAATGACTAGTGAGAATGGCGTTGTTTACTGAGATGATTTTTTGAATATTAGCAGGTACTGGTCATAAATAGTAGTTGGTTCGGCATCAAGCTGAAAACAGGCTTCTGTCATCTCTATGACAACCTGTTGTGCGGAAACGGTGTGGCGTGGCTGGCCCTGAACAGGAGCCATGTCTGCAATTGCGACAATTGTCTTATCCTGTATATATGGATAAACTTTATCACGAAAATATGTTACCGGATCATCGAAGTGAAAGTAGGTGTAGCCGACGAAGAGCAGATCAATCTCATCGTTTAGCTGATCGAGTCCCGGATCATTTTCTGTGATCTTGTGAATG
>JABGPL010000202.1 GCA_018644935.1 Calditrichota bacterium
TGTGATGCAATTGGCAGGGAGAATGTTTTAGATAACATCGAGGAAAGGGTATGTTCTCCATTTGATACTTCAGAGGGAAAGTCCATACCTGATCTGGTAATAACACCTCATTCAACGGAGCAAGTATCAAGTCTCTTATCAATTGCAAATAAACATAGCATTCCGATTTGTCCACAGTGGGCATGGACTGGATTGTCTGGCGGAGATGTTCCCGTTAAAAGTGGCATATCGTTAGATCTCAAAAACATGAACAGAATAGAACCTCTAAATGCAAGAGATCTGACGGTCACCGTGGAACCCGGTGTCGTTATAAAGGATTTGCAGGACGAAGTTGCAAAGTCTCGTCTTTTTTATCCTCCTGAGTTGGGAAGTGCAGGCTTCTCAACTATAGGTGGAAGGGTTGCAGAAAGTACGGGAGGAATGATCGGTATGAAATATGGAGTAACGAGGGAGTATGTTCTCGCTATGGAGATTGTACTCCCTGATGGTTCTGTCATAAACACAGGTCGTAAAACGCTCAAGAGTGTTGCCGGGTATGATTTAACCAGATTTTTTGTCGGGTCTGAAGGGACTCTTGGTGTGTTGACGAAAATCACATTGAAATTATTACCAATGCCAGAAAAGATAGGAACTGTTATCTCATTTTTTAGCGATATCGATAGTGCACTGAATGCGACAGACTCAATCTTAATAAAAAACCATCTGCATGTCCGCTCATTGGAATTTGCAGATAAAATTTGTATTGATGCAATCAGAGAATCTACGGAAGGGGAAATCCCTGAAGAAGTAGGGGCCCTTTTACTCATTGATGTAGACGGGAATGAGAAGAATGTAGCGAATGATATTTCCAGGATAGATGCTCTTTGCAGGGAAAACAGTGCCTTGAATACTTCAATTGCAAATACAGATGAAAAGAGAAACACATTATGGGATATCTGGAAATCTATTTCCCCATCTCTCTTTAAGGTGAATTCTATGGAGTTTAATGAAGATTGTTCTGCTCCGAGAAGTAAGGTGAAAGAGGCTCTGAAGAAAGTATATGAGCTTGGCAAGGCACATTCATTACAGGTAGCAGCATTCGGCAATGTTGGAGAGGGCCATGTTCACCTCAGCGTGATTTGTAATAATGGAAAAGTAGTCGATGTGCCTGTTAACAATCTGATATCTCAAATATTTAAGGATGTTGTATCTGTCAGCAGATCCAACAGATCAGCGCAAGGTGTGGGTGATACGAAATCTGAATACATAGGATTAGAGCTTGCACCACATGAGATCGAAATAATGAGAGACCTGAAGAGGATGTTCGATCCGAAAAGCATTATGAATCCGGGAAAGACTTTTGGTAACAGTTCAGTTCACCGCAATACGCACTATAAATGATTTTGCGAGCATTACGGTGAATTGTTTTGATTCTTGTTTAAAGAGAGACGGGAGGACTATGAAACTTTTTACAAAAAATAAAAAAGAAGTCAACAAACATCAGAAAGCTCTTAATGAACTGATAAGGGTAGTGGGGAAAGAAAGAGTCCTCTCGTCAGTTGAGGATAGGATATGCTACTCTTATGATGGTACAAAGCAAAAGGTACTTCCCGATATCGTGGTAAGGCCGGGAGACACAACTGATGTATCTAACACTTTAAAGATTGCAAATCAGTATGAAGTCCCAATATATGCGAGAGGTGCCGGATCCGGGCTTACCGGGGGGGCGGTGCCGCTTAAGGGTGGAATTGTTTTTGATTTGAAAAATATGAACAGGATAATTGAAATCTGTCCTGAGGATTTTGTCGCGACGGTTGAACCTGGTGTCGTTACAAAGCAATTACAGGATGAAGTCGCGAAGTTCGATCTTTTCTATCCTCCAGACCCTTCCAGTGCTGCATTTTCAACTATTGGTGGTAATGTTGCAGAATGTGCAGGGGGGATAACCGGACTGAAATATGGAGTGACGCGTGATTATATACTTGCCTTGGAGATTGTCCTTCCTGACGGATCAGTAATTAATACAGGGGGGAAAACAGGCTATGACCTGACAAGGCTTTTCACCGGTTCTGAAGGAACGTTGGGGATTTTTACAAAAATAACGGTGAAACTGATTCCAAAACCTGAGAAGATCCGAACACTAGCTGCTCATTTCCGTAATAAAGATGATGCCATTGATGCAGCCGATCGGATTATTGATAATAATATTCTACCACGTACACTGGAATTTCTGGACCAGATGACCATCAATGCGTTACGCGGTCATACCGGAACAGATATGGGAGAAGATGTAAAAGCACTATTATTAATTGATCTTGATGGTACGGAAGAAAGCATTAACTATGAAATGCCAGTAGTTGAAAATGCATGTAAGGAATGTAATGGGTTCAGGATAAAAGTGGCAGAGACAGCACAGGAGAGAGAAGCTATCTGGGCTGCCAGGCGTTCAATTTCTCCTGCATTGTACAATATTGCTCCTCATAAAATAAACGAAGATATCTGTGTTCCCAGAAGTAAGATAAAGGAAATATTGCAGAGGGTTGATCGAATTAAAGAAGACCATCCAATTTATATTGCAAACTTTGGACACATAGGTGATGGCAATATACACGTGAACATTATGTATAAC
>JABGPL010000203.1 GCA_018644935.1 Calditrichota bacterium
CGGGAAATAAAATCAAAATGTATGCTCCAGTCCACTCCATCACTAAGGTTACTGCTTTCTAGTGATCTCCTGAGTAGCAATGCATAAAGCCGTGTCGGTCGAAGAACAACACGGACAGTTTGCCCCTTGAAGGCGTTCAATTGTCCTACAGGCCCTAACAACGCGCCTTGATTTTCAACCAAAAAGTGATACATAGATTCGAATCCAGAGACTATCTCCTCGCTATAGTCTGCGCTGGAGAGTTGTTTTCCTTCAAGAATTGGAAGATGAGGTTTTGCTTCGACGGCCTCCGAAACTTTTTCCAACTTCATCCCATCTGTATTAATGTTCTGAAACCTCCAAGAGTCGTATTCGCTAAACTCCGCTTGATTGAGGCCTCCTACACTTGCTAACTTGCCGCCAGGAATCACTACCCAGTTTGGCAAGTATCCTGTGGCTAAAACTGAGTCCTGAAGACGATTTACCGCTATTGCAAGGGCAGATTTAGGACCACTTACAGAAAAGGGGTTGGGCAACCATGGGTGCATGATGGTTTCTAAATCAACCAGTATCGGTCGATCTCCGTTTGCGATAACATTTTCGAAATGAAAGTCAGTACCCTGTAGTTGTTGAAGAAGACACAACATTGAACCTGCACGGTGGAAGAACTGCTTAGCGTCGGTTTCATTGGCACAAGGCCTCGGTTCTATGTACTCAGTCCATCCGTAATCTTGACGTTGAAGCACCTTCGGAGCTAGGGTTGACTTTGGAGCGCCCTCTGCATCAAGCCACTGCAGAAAGTCGTACCAAGCAACATCAATCCCAAGGTCCTTCGGCTTGTAGACAACCTTCAGCCCGTTATCAAAGATAAGGACAGAAACCATGCGTCCACCGTTATGGGGATCGGAAATACCATAGCTGACCTTAGTCACAAGACCTGATTTCACACCAAAATCAAAGGTTTCATAGATTGCGGTGTGATCCGCATCGAAGCGATTGATTAACTCCGCAGTAGCCTCAATCCACTGGTCAGTAATGGTGGAGACCAGTCGTGCAAGAACGGGTCGATTTAAAAAGTAATCTCTCA
This sequence comes from Calditrichota bacterium, assembly GCA_018644935.1. Classification (GTDB taxonomy): domain Bacteria; phylum Electryoneota; class AABM5-125-24; order Hatepunaeales; family Hatepunaeaceae; genus JABGPL01. Next base: position 1,067 of record JABGPL010000203.1, read on the forward strand.
GCCCACCGGTACGCAACTCGGTAATGTAAGTATTGTAGGCATTATTTGTGTTTGGATTCCCATAAGCGGGTAAGGGAAGTACCATCATCATTGGTTGCTGAGTCATTTGGAGGATCGAGAAGCCCTCATGTAACGTCGGAGCACATAATTCACTCAAGCGTCTTAGAAAGCCGCGTTGTAGTGCACCATGGGCAATTTCTGAAAACAACGTAGAGGGTGCCTTAGTTATATTCAGCCTTTCCCGGGCCTTTACTACCAAAGATAAGAATATATCCTCGAACGGTATCGGTTGCTCTGTATTGATAAACGAGAATTTAGTGTTAGAATCTATTGAAGAACTCATGGCCTTGATAGACCACTCAAACGTTTCCACCCAATCTGGCAGAGGTCTATCTTCAGCCTGCTTCACATCGCCAAGTAAGGACTTTATTTTATCAACTTCCAAGCCTTCCCAAGCAAGGTGCTTATGAAAAAGTGCCTCATCACCATCCGTTGCAGACTTGCACCAAGCCTTTAATCGTTTTTCCGCCTTCTCTGTAGAAACCGGTGAGTTGTTAGCGATATATCCACCAGCCAAACGCTCATCAATTGTACTGGCCCTTGCAGCGATATCCCGTAGTTCTTCCGATGTGAACAGATCCGTTATGGATTGTTTAGATGTGTTACTATCACTCATATATATCACTTTATTAACGCTGTTATGCTCTATTATAAAATACTGAGTATGGATAGGAGAAAAAAACTCCTACTACCAGAGCCTACAGTAATTTCTATATCCTTCAACTTCATCCGCAAATTTGACTTATAACAAAAAGGTACAATGAGGGTCAATTCTTATTACCTGCTTGTAAGTTTCAATCGCATTGTCAGCTTTTGTCAGGAACTCATCGCAAATCTTAAAGATAACATTACATAAACGATACCTTACAGACAGATGACAATTTATTGCTTGCCTCAATTTAATAAACTTCATACGAATACGTGTCGTCCTCACACAGATTAATGATTCCTAAGCATTGCCCTGGATCCTCCTCAGGTCTTTTACTTGTTGTTTGCTCGAACACCCTACAGCATACAATTTTTGATCCATTCACATTTTCTTTCAACTCAAAAGCTATTGCAGATCTAATAATCTTCGGAAATTCAAATTGAACCTCAACCAAACGAGAAATTGATTCAGATCCGATAATTTCCATCAAACTGAATCCGGGCACAGAACCAACTCTAGTTCCCCCAAAATAGTACAAACTTGTTCTTCCAAGAATTTCCTGGACACGGCCCGGGTGCAATCTATCTAAAATTGTACACACTGCATCAGCCCTTTGCTTTGGTGTCAGATCACTATCTTCAAATTCATCTTTTTTCCAGATTTTAAAATCGGCATTACCGGATTCAAATTTTGCGATCTGCTCTAATGCCTTTTCACAGAGTTCAATAGTATCACTTTGACTGCCATGCATGAATTCTTCAGGATTGCTTGACAAAGGAATTTTCGATTCTATGAACGGTTTAGAAACAGCAGTTTGGTATGCATAAAAT
>JABGPL010000204.1 GCA_018644935.1 Calditrichota bacterium
ATGATAGATACAAAATGGCACGTAACACTACAGTTTCAGAATCACCAACAGTTGGAGGATTTGCAGGATATTTCAAAAAGGGGATCAAATACAGTGTAAACCACATGATTCCAGCTAAAACTAGTGTTTTTTTGACATCATTATTTTCTTTCGTTGCTTCCTTAAACTCTTTGTAAAACTGATTCAATATTTGTAATGACGAGTTGCCTTAATAAAATTCAAATCACCTAAACCCTGTTTTCCAAAACAATTAGACTCTTACTGATAAAGTACGAATCCGCGTTTCCTTGGACTCCTGCTCTAATTGCCCAGGCATATTTTTTTGAATCAAGGCTTTTTGCAAGATCTACTTTTATCTCACTCATAATCAACTCCTAATCCTTTGAATACGCCATCAACCGTGAACGAGTCCATCGTGATTGACTGACATTGGATTATTCAACAATAGCCTTTAACAAAGCATCTCTGGCGTCTGAGTAGAATTGAATGTCAATTTTTGTGGCCATATCATCCGAGAGATCAAACAGCTGCTTCCGGCAGGTTACTGGCATCAACAATACTGTTGCTCCCTTCTCAACTGCAATTTCCGCTATATTTACGGCATTGTGAACAGGTTCAATAGAACCACCGAGATTAATTTCACCAACGGTGATAAGACCACCTCTTACGCTTTTCTTAAGCAGTGATGTACAAAGTGCAACGATGGAAGCCACACCCAGTTTGGCACCAGACTTAGCTGAGTCAAAAGCTCTTAATTGTACTGTGAATTCATGCTGCCTGGGTTCTTTATCACCAACAAGTTGTTTAGCTCGTGAGTATAGATTTTGTTCCGCAAATCCCATACTTTCTTTGAATGCGGGTGGTACTGGTTTATTTAAGATTTTTATACTTGAACCAGGTCCCTCGTTTATTTCGATTCGGAATAAACCTGGGTTTTCGTCCCTGCCACCAGGACTAATCGACCAAATCTGACCAGGTTCCAGAGGATCAGATCCAATACTATTCTCACTGTGAAGTTCTGGAGTAGCGACAAACTTTTCAATTCCCTCTTCTCCTAAAACGTAACTGAAATGGGTATTGCGAAATTCAGCAGCGCCAATTCTTTTCTGTTGCTCTTTCACCCGCCTTCTTGATTCCAAAGCAATTCTTACCGCCCATTCCAGATCTTCTTCCGGAACCGTTTGCTCTTGACCTGGATACAGTAATTTTAATAACCCACTAACGGTTTTATTTACCGCATTAATATCTCTTCCACTTAAGGCACCACCGAAATGGACTCTATTCTGTAAAACCGAAATCCGGCTTTCCTGACGCAGTTGACTCATACACTCAGACCAGAAATCACTGACGAGTCCAAAATGATCTGTTAGAATTTCTTTACTAATTTTTGGAACATCCCAGCCAGGTAAATATGCATGTATCCGATCCATGTAGGCAGTATCATCTCTCATTTCATCGGGTAAAGGTCCAAATAAATGTCCGATTCTCTGTTGATGCTCGACGTCAACATCGAAGTTTCCAACCATTACGATGCTGCCATCCGCTCGAATACTTTCTTTGCCTCGACTAAATTCTCCCGACTCCATGTAGCCTTTCATGATATTGATTCCGTCTTTTTGATCAAACGAAATTCCTGAGATTTCATCAAAACATACAACATCATACTGACAAACCAGCCCACGCTGGCCATTAGCGTTATTCACAAACATTTTTGCGACTGTCGCCTTACCACCTGAAACTAAATGAGCATATGGAGAAATCTGTTGGAACAAATGACTTTTCCCCGTACCCCTGGGACCAAGCTCGACAATATTATAATTGCGCTCAACAAATGGAATCATTCTCAGAAAGAATGCATTCTTTTCTCTTTCCTTCATATCCTCAGAATTAATACCGATGCTTCTTAGTAGAAACGTTTTCCAATCATCAGTAGTAAACTTTTGTCGGGCGTCTGCCAGAATATCCAACACATCCCGTTTTGATAGCTGAATCTCTCTCAAACCGATTATCCCAAAGGGACGGCCATTTTTTTCCTGGGCAATAGATGCGTCATAACCTAGCGTAATCTCAGCGTAAAAACCCCCAGTCAACATCCGCTCATGCTGATTAACTAACTCCGGAATGATTCGAACATCTTTTAACCTTAAACTAGGCAGGGTAACCAGGTAAGAATCTGTCTTTGCGTCTAACCTTGCGGTAATAAGCTCAATAATTTTGACTTCACCCTTTTCCCTCGCCCTTGCTTTAAAAAGTTCCTCCTCACCGGCTTTGACTGTCCGAGATTTGAGTTGACGCTGAACTATTTCAAGTCCCTCTTCAATTTCCTCTGCATCAATACTTGCACAATAGCGCCCAAGCAAAAACTCCACGACATATGTAGGAACCGGAAACTGTCGACTGAATGTACGAACTAGATCCTTACGAACTAAGTAGCCATCAAGCGTTGATGCCGCAAGTTGATCTATTTGATCCATTTCCATTATTCATTCCCCTTTCCTATAATTGTATCAACCTGAGCCATTAGCTGCCCATTTTCATCTGATATTACAATGATTGCTTCAGAGCCTT
>JABGPL010000205.1 GCA_018644935.1 Calditrichota bacterium
CACTAAGTTGTATGTTAAACGTCGTTTGATTACTTTCAAAAACAATCTCACCAGACCGCTCATCTGCTAACCATACGTCAAATCCAACAGAGTTTCCGGTGGTTATTGCTTTAAAAGAAATCGATCCATCTGATGTTAATTCAGGTTGTTGTTCTGGATTCCAAAAATTGATAGGCTTAAGACATGTTACTGAATTGTTTTTAAAAATCAGACGACCATCCCATTTCACTATACGTCCGCGTCCTCGATGTTCTGCACCTTCCATCAAAATCCGAATCCGGCGATCAGCTGAATGACTCTTATAATTTCGAATTATTTCCACTAATTCGCGACCGTCATAAACCTCAATACGTTCAACAGAACAAGGCGCATCCACAGTTACACTTAAATCTACTTCGTTATCTGAAACCGCTACAATGTCCCCCATAATGGCAGTGTCGGTTGGTTCGGAAGCCTCATTGTGCCATAAGGGATCGCGGTGAAAAATCTCTGCTGGATTTTCAAAACCAACACGCACATCAAGAAAGAGTCGCGTACCGGTAGTAGCGTAGTGATGCCTTCGCTGCAAGGATTCAAACAAAGCTTTTCTGGTTAATTCCGGCATCAGGAAACAGGTCAAACCACCATAAGCCCCAAACAATGAGGCTCCTGGATAACTGGCCCCAGGTCGTCCCTTATGGTCATCACTGTTAGCGACGATGCCCATACGATATCCCAAATCAAAAGCATCATGTAAAAGCCATTCAAAGGTTCCCCAGGCCGAGTGAATTTCAACAGATTGTTCGATTTTTCCATTATGGCCTGCCCTCAGATCAGCGTATCGCCCGCCCACATGTGCGTAGGTGACAACCGGATCTTTTGATTCAAGCAGTGTATTGAAGAGTATCTCGGCTGTACAACAATCAGTGGGTTCGTTTGGTTCAGTTCGTACAAGCGCATGACTGGATCTTCGAATAGCACATCCTTCGTTTAAATAGTACACATTACGATCCCCACCCAAATTCGTGTTACCTGACCACTCATATCCAGGAAGAACGACGAACCGATTGGGATTGGTGAATTCGTGGGTCAATCGATTTAATTCTTGCCAAAATGATTCAGTGATCTGGAAGTCATTTCCCTGATGGGCTGTGATGTCTAGAAAAGACAAATCCAAGGCAAATTGAAAATAATCCCGAGCAGTATTCGTACCGACAGTCTCGGCGCTTTGTCCATGAAGATCCCCCCAGAAATGCCTTAAATCAGCATTATGTCTAATTCTCATTGGATTGCTGGTGACCAGCTCGATACCATCTTCATTGCTCAATGAAACCGTAAGACATCCTATGTCGTCTGTTTTTAGTCCCTCAATGACATAGGCTTTTTTTCCTGGCTCAAAGCAAACTGTTTCTGGCAAACCAAGTACAGGCATGTTTGATTTTAACTTCAATGTTTGACCTCTACCATTACAGGGATTGCCCCAACTGTCGTCAACTTTGAAGGATAAACGGAAAGTATCGTCACTACCTATATAGGTTGGAAGCACCGCTACCCAGCGTAGTGGTTCTCCCGAAGTAATTTGGAATGAGGCCGGATTGGGTACTGACTGGTAGTTCTGGACGGAAAAGCAATCCACCAGGACCCGAAATTCAGAAGCATTTTCACAAAAAGTCTGTAATCGTATTCCTTTACTTCCCTGACGTTGGTCACCAATACATATTTTAATGGTATCCCCCTGTCGTAGGTTTCCTTTTGTTAGTTTTACCTGAAGTACTCGATTCCACGGTCGTTGGTTCCCATGGGGATCATAGGTAAGCACACCCTCAACATGATCCGGCAATTCCAAGGTTGTATACCCTAATTCTTCAGGATGTGTGAATTGAGGAGCGGTTTGATCGTTTACCCGCCGAAAAACCACTTTGATGCCACCGGTATCGTCTATTCCGTAGAATCCTGTTGTGTAGACCAATGAAATAGATTGAAACGATCCAGCTTCAAACGGGCCGGTTGGAGTGATATCAACATGCCCGAATTTTTCTGGCGTTATCTGTAGCATAAAAATCTCCGTTTTTCACATCAATTATTTGATCCAATCAATGTCTATTTGCAAATTAAGTAAAGGCTAACTTTAAAATAAATACTAAGGTACAATTTTTAATAAATAATATGATTATGTACAAAACACAGCCTCGTTTAGAGAAGACTTCCTAACTATGTATGAACAGCGCACTGAGCGAAGTCGAAGTGCAGAACCATTGCAACGGATTAAAACACTTCGACTTCGCTCAGTGTACTGTGTTTACGGATTTGATAGAATATCCATAAAATTGGGCTGTAAATAGTACATAACCAGGTAATTTATTTCCTAAATGTTTTGAATGATAGACATGATTTACAAAACCATTGTAAAATTAAAGTTTACTTTAAATATGGAAGTTATCTGCAATCGGTTAATTATTTAATATTTTTT
>JABGPL010000206.1 GCA_018644935.1 Calditrichota bacterium
CAAGAGAAGTGAGCGTTTAAAAGAGTTAGCTCCTGAACTCAAGTGGACTTCAAATATCTGGGCGGGTGTGACGGTGGAAAATGGGGACCATCTCAATCGTATTGATGATCTGAGAGATATCCCAGCCAGTATCCGGTTTATTTCATTTGAACCCCTGATTGGTTCGTTAGGTAAGGTGAATCTTCAGGGAATCCATTGGGCTATCAGTGGGGGTGAGTCTGGAACATCTTTCAAGTCATTGCGACCGGTCAAAAAAGAGTGGGTGGTATCGTTAAAAAACCAATGTGTTGAGGAAGGTGTTGCATTCTTCTTTAAGCAATGGGGACGAAAAGAGTTTAACCCGAATCCTAATGATCCAAGTATCCCAAAGGCTTTAAAGGATATGAGTGATACTGATAAGAAACTGGAGAAATCGAAGCCTAAGGGTGGTAATCAGATTGATAGTATCTCTTATTCTGAGTTCCCAAAGTTTCCAGAATATCATCTAGATGATGGGCGGTAAGCTTATGCTTGTCAAGGACAGATTTGATATAAGCATGCTATCATTTCTTATGTCGTTTTACGACCCAAGAACCACAATTTATACATCACCATCAAAACTATCTACAAGAGGTAAATATGAACAAAATTGACTATAAGAACGAGCACACTATAGACTTTCCAAATTTTATGCAACCTGATAAACAACCAGTGTACGACATCACTAGCCCGGAATGGAGGGGAGCGTTTCAGGCCGAGCAGCCGGGCATATACCTGCTCCGAGGACTACACAAAATTGCAGACCAGCCAACTGCCCAACGAGCGTTTCGAAAGTATACCTCAGTGTTCAGGGGTCACCCCCGCCATCTTGCATTAATCTCTCGTAGCGAAATGGAGGATGTATGGGGAGAGGACCACTTGAGTTTCAAACTCCCAAGGAACGTGTGGGTTGTAGACGAAATTGATAGTGAGGATCAACTCCCAAATTATCCCGCACTTGCCACTGATGAAGAATACTCAAAAGTTGTCCAACTAGACTTGCCCATTGAGAATTTAAACCCTGAGGATTTGCGGGGAAACTGTTGGGTGAGACTATGCGTGAATGCACCAATGAATCAACAAGTGTTGTATCAAATCCATGGAATCTTGCGTTACTGCAATCAGAACAGCATACCTGTATGGAGTACTGATTCCAAATTTCGATCAGAGGTGTTGAAAGCGGAGCAAATCGATATCAATAACACTTCATCCGGGGTAGAGGGCTTATTCTTCGATCTACCAAATCACAAAGGGTATCAATTAATTGATGATAATGAAGGATTGGCTGTTGATGTGCGGGTATTGGGAGACTCCATCTCTGTAGCCCGTAACAAATCTAAAAGTGCTGAGATGGAAGCTGGTTACGCCCTGTTGCGCTTAGATTTTACCGCTCGCGTTAATGGGAAAGGACAATTCTGGTCTCAACAGTTTGGGGTAAAGAATCGTTCTGAGTACTGTTCGAAGATATTGGGAATCTCCGGAGGGATGGGATCTCAATATTTAACTGCTGTACGAAACCTGGAAATATTCAAGCCCGGATATCTAGAGCAATTATTTCTTTCTGGGGAGGACTCGGTTGAAATCTTACCACATGGTTATACGCATTATCGTGATTTGACCCTCTATATTCCTGAAATCATCGAGTTGAAGGATCATCCTTCATATCATGAAATTGATGGGATGATCCAAAATCCGAATCTGAGTAGCAGACAAATGCTGAGGGAGTTACCCCTAAAGATAGCAACCTTATCAGGCAAGATAACCAATCCTCGCGAACCTAATGGCCCAGTAAGTAAATCTGCAAATGTGAATGTGTCTGCTGATGGTTTGTTCGATATCTTCGGGTGTATCAATCAGTTTAAAGTCGATATCCTTGAACATGTACCACCTGATTATGTTGAGAGATTTAACATATACATTGAGGGGTTTACGGAAATGTTTATGACAACTTCAGTATATGGCCCCATCGATTATAGACTTGAGGATGAAGCGAGAAGTCGCTTTGAAAATGAGCGTAATCAATTCGCGGATTTAGCTCCGTGGGAGAATTAGAAGATACGTGGAATGAAGATTGATGCAGTTTGTGGTAAAAACCTTTCATGTGAAAGGTTTTTACCACAAAAGGGCTTATAGTTTATTGAACAGAAATTAGGAATGAAAATATATGAAACAATCTAAACAATATGTGGCAGTACTTGTTGGTCACGAAACCGGTGTTCATAACTTAGAACAAAATTCAGCAGGATATAAGAAGTTAATTGGAGGTTTTCAAGGGAGCCGGTACAAGTTTTTCAGTATTAAAGCTGAAGCAATTGCCTGGCTGGAAGAGAATAAAACAGAACGCTCTGAGGATGAGGTGTTTCCAGAGCGTTCTGTTTTATTCTCTTCCAGCCAGGCAATTGCTTCAGCTTTAATAC
>JABGPL010000207.1 GCA_018644935.1 Calditrichota bacterium
GTTTGTATTATCGCTTGTCTCTCTTTGATAGTAATCCGCATTTGTTCTTCGTATATTTAATCTTTTAATATGTGTCTGTTTTTTAATAACTGTAACACAATATCAACACTCTCTTCTAAAGATGCTTTTTTTAAAAGAGGTAAAAGGAAAGGAAGGTGTACGGTTTAAGGGTAAAAGATAAAGAACAGGTAAAGGGAACAAAAGGTAAAAGGAACAAAAGGTATAAGGTTTAGGGTGAAAGATAAAAGGTAAAAGATAAAAAATCGGCAAAAGGAACAAAGGTCTAAGGGTCTAAAGGTAAAGGATAAAAAACTGGTTTAAGATAAAAGGGTTAAGGGTCAAAATGACACTTTATAGATTTTCATCGGTCCAAATCGAGATCAGGTATTGGTTGGCATAAAAAATCGCTTATAAACAGATATTGTTTATCTCTGATCAGTTGAATCACAAGTTTCATATCAATGTTCATATAGTCATGTACAATACGATTTCGTAATCCAATCACTGAATTCCATTGTTCAAGATCTGTTTGACTTATTTTTCCACACCTTACAAGGCTGTCAAATGAATCATATGCTGAAATTGGAACAGGTTCCTTCGCTGCTTTTAGCAGTTGCCTGGATTTACCAATGGCATTTTCGACCAACACCTGCCAGGCATGCAATACTCCACTCTGTTCCAGTCTCGACAACTTATTACCACTCATGATTATCTGTTGGGCTTCATCTAACAATGCGGTTTGCTCAGTTGCTATACGCACTGTTTCAATCTGATACAGATCAATGCGCATAGATGCTACTCCAGTAATACGTTTCCAATTCCCGCCAGGTTCGCTGTAAAAAATGATTCCAGGCCAGAGTGTCTTCCCCTTTTAATATTTCCCCTTCTTCAGCAACCACCGCATTCATCGTCAATCTCGTAATAGTCAAATCGATTAGGTCAATTTTTGATTCCGGTTGGTTCAATGTTTTTGCCAATAGTCGCCGCAACGTTTCTGTTTTACCCAAGCGTTTCATTGAATCAATTTGTTTAATCCATCGTATCGCTATATCCCAATCACTGTCCGGAGTCGCTTCATCCTTTGTTTGACTACCAATCAATATTGCCAACTCAAGATCAGTTTGCTCTCTCAATAACCGCTTCAATATTTTTCTTAAGGATGGGAGCATAGGATAAAGGTGAAGGGAACTAAAGGTTAAGAGAATGTGAAATCAGGGTACACGTAACAAAAAAAAGTACATGTCCCCTAATTTCTATAATATTTGAACCACTGAACACACTGAAGGGACAAGGGGCTGATTCAGTTTCGACTTCGGCACCCCAAAGTAACCCTGAACACTTCACCTGAATCCTCAAATTTGAGCTCCTCACCCAGTCTTTTTGCTTCCTGATAGACCATGGGTAGACCTCTACCTAGCCTATCCATATAACCCAGATTCTCCATCAATTTAACTAACAGCGGGTTTCTTGCAAAACTGGTACCCGTTGTCAACTTGTCAATGGTCACAGTATTGGGCAAACGTCCCGGGCTTATAAACTCGAGCTTGTTATCAAACATATGTACTCGAATTTGAGACCCAATGATGCTGTAATTACGATGCACACATGCATTAACCAGTAATTCACGAAAAACCTTATCTGGGTAGGATGCCTTTTCAACTCGTTTTGAACCCTCAATTGTCGAAGGCGTTGCTATATTTGCTTTGATAGCTGAGAGGGCATTGTCAATTTGTAACGGCAGGCTTCCCGTAAAAATCTTTTTGTCTCTGAGCTCTGAACCAATTTCAGACCCGTTAAATACCGCCAGTGAGATTCCCGACTGTGGTAGGCATGTTTCCGGTGCGATTCCAAATACCAGCAATCCACCGACAGTAGGAATCAATTGCTTACTCACAATATCACTTGTCATTGTCAATCGTTCCCGTTCCTCCTCGCTTTCCTCAAGATAGTCAATTTTGTATCTGGAGAAATAGCCTGAAATAGCGGACTGGTTCAAGTGCTTTTGCAATGCTCCAGCTGCTTCAACGAGATCATAGTGAAACAAGCCCGATGCTTGGAACAATCGCATCAACTCCTCCCTGGATGCGATGCGCTTGGTAGAACCAACCCTGATGAAATATCGATTTTTTGAGGTGTAATAGGGACGATCACTTCCTTTGGCAATGATAATCCGTGCGATCTTAACACTTTTCCTTTTTTCACCAAAATCAGTCTCCTCATATTCAGGAGTAACGGGTGGTATTACAGCCGTACGACAGAGATTCATTACATCCTCTTCATATGATCGGGAGATCCCCGTCGCAACCCCCTGATCGTCAACGCCAAGCCATATTTCAC
>JABGPL010000208.1 GCA_018644935.1 Calditrichota bacterium
TGTAGTTAGTTGCAAGGAAATAATCGACACAATATGATGGTGTACACTGAACCACTGGAAGACATGATCAGAAACTAAAAGAGCTCATATTTGGTAGGGGAACTCAGTGAACTGTGCGGTATCTTTAGCATATAAGTAAGGAGATATAATTCAATCCAACCTATGCTAAAATATATATTGGAACATCCTATCCTGTCAACGATTTTCGAGTAAGTTGGACAAAAATTGAAACCGTATGGTGATCGAGCATATAGTTCAATTGGAGGGAAGAAAATATGTGGCTAATTGAAAATAATATTTTCATCAATTCCAATAATGAAGTTGCTGATTCTTAACGAACTTTGCAAACCGCTGCTGATTCACAAAAACTCACTATTGTTGTTGGAGATCAATTCACACATTTTTCACAGATGCTTTCTTCATCATCAGGTGCTGTTTCAGCAAACACTGATTCATTGTGGCAACATGCAATCAGAGATGCTTTGAACAAAACAGGTCATGTTATCGATGAGGTTGATTTCGATAGTCAACAACTTCTGAAGCTAGCCAGGTTGTCTCTGATCAAGATGGAAGAAAAATGAAGGTATTCAAGGACACCATTCAATCTCACGTTTCTAATACACAACTTGAACCAACCTTGTCACACAAGATGATTGTAGAATTGCGGACGGACGCAATTGTCACTACCAACATGGATCTACTTCTGGAATTAGCATTTCACCAAGATAATATTGATGATATTGTTGCGATTGGTTTAGCAGCCCATAACTCAGTTGGTAAGGTGAGATGTGAAGGTCCAATTCCTGAGAATGTACAAAAAGAGCAGATTGTGCTTAACCAAGGGGCACCGCAGCTTACGGTTTGAGCCCAAGGATGAGTAATTTTTTGATTTATATGGGGTATTCTCCCTCTCTAAAGCAGCGATCTTTCTCTGTACACTGAAAATAAGAAATCGATTCCACACCTGAATAACGAGGAAACCGGATAAAAGAGCCTGCGAAAAGATATGTCAAAAAGCATACCAAATACTCACAAAGGAAAGCCATCGATTTTGTCTTACCGGATTAGAATGAGATGAGACTTGTAATTTATTAGGAATTATCTTGTCAAAAAACATGATGACCAAAGGAAAATACTCTTATAACATCCAGGTTTCATTACTGGCTGTGGTCATTTTTGCGTTTATTTGGTTTGTCCCAAGGCAAGTTGCTCATGCTGATTCTGGCTCCATTAACCCTGAGGAGAACCCTGCTGAGACTGTGACCAACACCACTGTCCAAGCTGAAGCACCTGTCGTTGATGAAGCACGCCAAACGGACACCACTGCCCAGGCTGAAGCGCCTCAAATGGATACCACGTTGCAAGAAGGGGAGCCGCCAGCAGAACCGGGTGAAGAACAACCCCTTGGGGAAACTCCCGCGATTGTTGGTGTGTCTGCAGCACAAATAGAACCAATGTCTGGTGATACGACCGTGGCTGTGATAGAAACGGAACAAACATCCGAAGTTCAACCTTCTGGAAACGATGCGGTCAATAGTGATGGGGAAATGCTAACGGATGGTGGAAAAGGACAATTGGACGAAAATGATGTTGAGGTTGATTCGTCCATCACCGAAGGAGATGTGCCGGCGTTGGAAATGGAAACCGCAACGCATATTGAAGATCTGGCGCCGGAACAACTGACTGGAATGGGCGAAGCAGAGGCAGGCTCAGGAGAGGATGCAGTCATTATTTCTGAGCCTGTAAATCAGGTGGTGATGGACCCGATGTCCGAAGATGGGGATAATATAGATGAACCTTCAACAGATAGCGAAGGTGGAATGGTTGTCAATCTGGAAAGTGCCAGCGACACATTGCTAATTGCCGAACCGATTATTCCAACCATAGAAGGATCCATTCCGTCAGAAAGTATAATTCTGTCTGCGGTGGAAATCAGTGAAGAAACAGAAACAGAAACTGAACCTGCGCTAGATCCTTATTTCGAACGGCAGGGTGAAACCCTCTACTTCCGTACTGATTGTGATGGTTACCTCAACTGCACGGTCAGCGGTCAGCCTATTTCGGCTGCGTTAAAAGATGTTGAACGCTACGGCCTGCCTGATGATGGCATCATTAATATAGAAGGCGGGTTTTTTGAAGAAAACATTCTCATCGGGGACTTTTCAAATCTGAAGCTGCGAGGAGCTGCCAACGGCGAAGCCACAACCCTGGCCGGGAATATCTCCATTATTCACTCCCAATCCATTTCGTTGTTGGATTTTACTTTCTTGAAACCCATCATAATTGAGGAT
>JABGPL010000209.1 GCA_018644935.1 Calditrichota bacterium
CTACGAGCCCTATGCCTACGTTACCTTTTCGTGTGACAATATGTCCGACAAGGTTTCCCGTGTAGTTGATGAGCTTGATGGAAAGAAAATCGGCAGTACGCACATCCGTGTCCACAAGGCAGTAAATATTAACTGTGAGGAAAGACCTTTGCGGGATGATGTCACTCCCGGTTTCCTGGGTGAGTACTTTTTAGGCACGAACTTTGAAGAACTACATATTTCACAACACGATGAGTTTATTGATTTCAGCTGGGGACTTTTTGGTCCCTTAGAAAATAACTTACCTGATGACAATTGGAGTATAAGGTGGTCGGGAAAATTCATGGCTGAAGAAAGTGGCACATACACATTTCTGACAAGTTCCGATGATGGTCACAGGTTATTCATCGATCATGAGCTTGTTGCCGATTCTTGGGGGCAGAGAGGACCACAGTACAGAACAGCGGAGATTCATCTTAACAGAGGCATTCACCGGATCGTTTTTGAAATGTGTGAAACCGAAGCATCTTCCTTCGCTCAACTTCAATGGCAAACTCCGGAAATGGGAGGTCCTGCTCTTATGACTGCATTTACCGGCTATGACTGGATTTCAATTAATCCGGAAATTGGGATAGTTCGACCTGATGAAGTATTGGAGATGGAAATTACCCTTAATGCTGTTGGTTTGTTAGATGGAGACTATGAGGCTGATTTGGTGATTTATTCAAACGATCCCGAAACACCAGAAGTTACTGTCAATATCTTTCTAACAGTTATCGATGGCTCCGACATTGAAGTTCATTGGCAGGAAGAAGCGGGGTGGCCTGAAGCCTTAGATTGGAATCTAGTATATTTCGATTTGTTTGATGACACATCATACAATTTAAATGTTAATATCGAAAACGCCGGACCTTCAAATCTTGAAATTACTGATGTTTTCACAGATAGTGATTTTTTCACAATCCAGGTTGGTGAGCTATTTCTTGGGCCGGGTGAAATTTGCGAGTTAGATATCACATTCCGCAGTGGTGAAGATGAAACCGGTTTGTTTGAGGGAGTTCTATCCATATTATCGGATGATCCTGATGAAGGTGAAATAGCGATCAATATGAGAGCAATCGCGACGAACCCGCCCGAAATTTTAGTTAGTTCAGAGGCGATTGAGGAGCAAATGGAAATTGACATAATCGAGGAACATATTATTACGATATTCAATGATGGTGGCGCACCCTTGAGATACGAAATATTGGAAGAGATAATCGAAGAACCTGACCGAGATGATTCTCAAAGACATGTTAGAACTTCAAAGAATGAACACTCCAACATTCCACTGCGCGATGGGTTTGGAGATGAGTTAGATCATTTTGAAGTTGAAGCCGGTGCTGTTACAGGATTGGCATGGGATGGTCAGGTCATGTGGGCTATAGATTCAGAACGGCAGCAAATGTTTTCATATGATTTAGATAATCAAGAGATACTCGAGACTTTTGAGCTGCAGAACCGTTGTTTTGGGCTCGCCTATGATGGTCAATTATTCTGGACGGGTGTATATGAAGTCAACGCACCCGGTCGAATTGCTCAACTGGACAGGCAAGGTAATGTCATCATGAGTTTCTCTATTGGAGATTTCAATGTGCTGGGAGTAGGTTTGGACGAAGAGGGCATCTGGATATGCTGTTATAAGTTGGCGGACAGGACAACTTACATCAAGCATTATACAGTTGGTGGTGATGTTATACGGGAAATTGCCTGCGAAGAAGTCATTCCATTTGCATATGGCAGCCTGACGGTGGTTCCTGAACATGAGGAAGGGCCATTATGGTATGTTAATTGGTCTACAAACGAATTGTCTCAGATTATCACTAATCAAAATGAGATTGAATTCATTCAACAGACTCAACTACCGCAGGCAATGTCTTTTGGAATTTGCCATGATGGTGAGAATTTATGGGTTTCTACTTCCGAAGATATCTGGTATGTAATGGATGATGGATATAGAGAACCGACATGGTTTAGTTATCAACCGACCAGTGGGGAGATCGGTATTGAGGATGAGACGGATATTGTTGTAACAATCGATGGTACGTACTGCATATTAGGCGATTATGCAGCAGACCTTCACATCGTGTCAAACGATCCAAACAACCCGGAGATAGTGATTGGGATTACAATAAGCGTCACAGAAGAACTGTCAGCAACGAAGGATTATAAAACACCAGAGACTTACTATTTAAACAACGGTTACCCCAACCC
>JABGPL010000021.1 GCA_018644935.1 Calditrichota bacterium
ATCTTCCCGAAACCCTCAAGAGGATAATTGACCAGACTACGAGGTTATGCGGTGAAGAGGTGAAACTATTTTGCGTTTCCGAATCTCTGGATTCTTTGCTTGGACCTGGAAAGAAAGATCCTATAAATGTCCTATCCAGTGAGAAACTTTTGTCCACACAACTTGGAATTCACAACTTCAAAGTCCGTCCTCAAAAGGTAAATGTATTAGAATCCAGGATTATCTGTCCTGCATGGGATATGGATGATGTACTGATTGGTGCCCTCTCCGTTCCGCTATCGAAAAAACTACTCGAAGACAATTTCAATACACAAGTAATTGGACTTGCCGCAATTCTCCTTCGACAGGTAGTGGAGAATTTTAGAATGCGCAAAAAATGTGACGAAAGCGATGCAGGTACAGCTTTGAAATACAAGAAAGTGATTGTCTCAAATGTTGTTCAAGCTCTGCGTTCAACTGATGAAAGCAAAGATGTTTATAAATGGCTACAATCTATAAACAGAATAGATCTTGATGAATACCGGGTTATTGGAAACTTTGTCACGGGTGATCCGAAAGAACGGAGCAGACTCTCGCTTGCTGTTGATGGTATTGCAAAGAGATTCAACCAAGCCGGTAACAAACCCTATCCAGTATTAATATGTGCCCCTCCCGGATCAGGAAAAACCTATATTGCACAGGAAATTGCATTGTCATTGGTTGGAGAAGGTCGATCTGCCGTCGATTCCAATCTCATAAAAGTTGATCTGGCGGCAACACAAGATATTGCGTCAACCCTGAGAGCTCTATTTAAGAAAATACTTGTCGCTGATAAACCACGCATAGCATTATTGGATGAAGTTGATACGAAGGTCGGGGATGAAAATGCATATCGATTCCTTCTAAGTGCTGTTGAAGGAAAAAAAGTCGATCTCGGAGACGGAGCAGAAGGAAAATTGGGAAGCGTTTTGTGGTTCTTCACAGCAAGCTCAGCCGAAGATAAGGACGCGTTTTTGAAGGAAATTGAAAAAAGGGTAAAGGGAGCCGATTTCTTTAGAAGATTTGACCAAGCAGGTGCCTTCCTTCAACTCCCCAAATCGATGTCACCCATGGATAGCATTTGTCAGGTACTCTCAAATGCTCGAAATTTCCGTCCAAAGCTAGACCAAATTCAAGCCTCTGTTCTTTATTATTTTGCTGTTTCAAAATGGAGTGATGCGGGTGCTCTTCTTGCTGCAGTTCGAACTGCAACACAGGATGCGGGTTCGAGTGACATCCTCAAACTTGATACTATCGCCAGTAGAGATGACTATTTATTATTTATGAAAACTCACAGAGATGCGATAGAAGACTTGAATGAAAAACTAATCCGTTGGTAACACTTTAATTTTAGCCAAAGGGCTTTATTACTCTTCACATCTGAGAAAGTACTAACCGTACCGTTTTTAATTAGTAGATGTCCCCCACGATTAAGGTGAGGGACATCTCAATTTATAAAATCCTCGTTTTGTTTATATGTCTTCTTGGCTGAATTGATGTATGATTTCTTATTATACTTAATAATAATATCTTAAGTATTTATTAATCCGTTTCCAGAAGTCGTATAGAACTCAAATCATTCCATTTTGTCACCCATCCACTTTATTCTTGGTCAATACCTCTCCTCAAGGTGTTTATTAATTGTGTAACTAGTTACAATCGGCTTTTGAATTTCCACCAAACTGGCTTAGTAAGAAAAACTAATTTTACCTCAAACTGGTTGGGATCAATTGGTAACTGAATTTCGTTTTTACTGAGCATGATTTCTTTTTACAGCCTTCAGATCGAAACGAGGCACCTACGAACCAAAGCATATTCAATCCCAATTTGCACCAACTCTCAAACTATAATAGTCACCCAAAAATGAAAATCCCCCGGTCTTGCGACCGGGGGATTTTTCAGACTGGTCTAGTGGAAGTTTTACAGAAACAACTCCCTATGCTGCGGCTACTTGACCAGCATAACCTTGCGGACTGCCTTGAATCCAGTTGTGGATTCCATCCTAACCATGTAGATACCGGCTGATGCGGAACCCGCATCCCACAATGTTATGTGGTTTCCTGCATTTACACTTCCGTTAACTAAGTCAGCTACCAAACGCCCGTTCAGATCAAAGACCTTAATAGAGACGTCCCCAGCTTCAGGCATGCCATAGGCAAGCTTTGTAACGTTGTTAAACGGGTTTGGATAGTTCTGTGACAAATAGAAGTCGTTCGGTACTTCTGCTGCAACGGAAACGTCAAGGACTACGAAGCTGTCAGCTTCATAAACCAGACTTCCCATGTGAACGAGATCAATGTTCAAGTCACGTTCGATCTGGAGATCCGCATCCCAAATCTTAAGGCTTAACTCATCATTCTTAAACGCTCCATCAACGGCTTCTGTTGACTCGTCGTCACCCCAAACAGATAAACCACATTGTTCTTCTGTCAGAACATTGCTGCCTAAGAACCGCTCGGAGGCTCCAAACACAGCGATCTGGTCACCCTCTCCAAGCTGCATGCCTGAGATTGTGTTAACCAGAATACTCATATTTGCACCAGTTGCTACAGGAGCTGTCCAATGAGAATCAGAACCTTCAACTCTTGCGTATGCAACTTCTTCCTGTTGTTCACGTGGATAGTTAAATACAATTTCTTCATCCGAATCGATGTTAACTTGATACCCCTGACTAGCTGTCCAAGGCTGCATGTTGGAGAAATCCCACCCGGGTGACATAAATAGACCATCATTGTCTTTTGCGAGTATTACTACTTCAATGATAGGTGAAAGAACATAGAAATCGGGACGTGATGCATCGAGATCGTAGTTCGGGAAATATGCCATTAAGTTCCAGCCTGGTTCCAATGGAACATCTGCACCCGCAGGTATTCCCTGGCCGACGAACACAGCAATCTGATCTGAATCTACATTAATCTGATAAGCTTCAGTTAGATTCCAGAAAGGAATATTATTGAAGTTCCATGCAGGTGCCCAGAAAAGACCATCCTCATTCTTGAGCAGTTGGATTGGCTGATTTCCTTCTTCATCTTCGAGCTGTTCAAACATAAGCTCCACATCCGGTCCTGGTGCATCATCAACATAAAATTCAACAGGATCGACTCTGAGTGAAACCATGTTCCAACCTTCATCGAGAACTAATTCCTGTACTTCTTCACGTTGACCTGTAAGTAATGTGACAGGGACTATGACTTCGGGATTTTCCGGATCATTTGAAGCAACCGTGAGGATGGCATTGTATTCAGACATATCTTCAAGTTCTGAAGCGTCAAAAGTAACCGTGACTTCAGCAAATTCACCAGCAACAACTGTTCCTTCCATTGGTTCAGCTGTTACCCAGGTTGACCAGGCACCTGCAGGTCCAAACGCAATGGCACGACCGTCGGCAATTTGATTTCCAAAGAACCAACCATGATCACCATCACCAAGGTTTACACCACAGTTACGAGGCTGATTGCCCTCACTGTATTGCATAACAGCCAATCCGTTAGCATTCAGTTCAAGTTCAAACCATGTTGCATGGTTGCCAGCCCACATTATGCGTGCTTGATCCTGTTCGTTTGTCCAGAACCAAACATCGGTACCTTGTGTATGATCAACTTGCATAAAGTTAATGAAATTTGCATTTCGTGCATTTCCATTTGCAGCAAGCGGATAACCGGCTGGTGAAATGTTGTAACCATTGCCAGTATAAGTGAATGACGCCCATGCATCGGTGTTAGCATAAATAGTCTGGAACTCACGGCCCCAGAAAGTATAGGTCCAACCTAACTGGAGGGCTCCAGTATTCTGGTCATCACCCATATTAAATGTGCGTACACCCTCTAATTCCCGCACATCAACCCATTCAAATTCGGGGCCATCATCTTCGAGATTGTCACGCCATTCCCAACCCATATCGTCAGCATCACCACGATTGTCGCGGTTCACCAAGCGATCTGGACTGATGGAACGAACTGAACGATTTACTTCGTCCCGTTCTTCTTCGACATCTTCGATTGAAATTTCAAATTCCAGGTCACGTCTGAAATCTCCCTCATCGTTTCCGATTAGGAGCATTTGGTCAATTGGCTCATCGTCGATAAGCATTCCTGCCATCAACTCTTCAGGATCGACAATTAAAACTGGAGGAAGTTGACCAAGACCACTTACTTCCCACCATATATCTCCATCTTCGAGGTTCATGGCATCTGTATGGAGAATGATTGTTGCTTCACACACACCTGCATTTTCAGGTGTAAATGTAAATACAACATCTGCTTCCTCCCGTGCTGCAACAACCAGTTCATCATCAATGTCAGTACTGAAGTCACCAGCATTTGCACCGGTGATTTCTACTTGATTAACTGTTGCATCAAGTGAACCTAGGTTGATTAAAGTCACCACAAATTCGGCTTCACTGCCGTCAGCATAAGTATCGTCAAATTCGATTCCTAATGCCCCTTCGAGTGGTTCAGGAATTGGATCACCAGTCAGATGAGACATACCCTGAACGGTAATGGTAAACATTACTTCAACAATTGGTGTTGCAGGATCATTTGATGTATAGGTCAGCATACCCTCATAATCACCATCCAACAGACCTTCGGTGTTTACTGTAGCAATGACATCAATGTCTTCGTCAGGTTCAAGTACATCTTCTGTCGGTTCCCATGTGAACCACCGAACATTACTAACGCCATCAGCCCAACGAGTAAGGTTGACACATTCCATCATACTCGACCATTGCCAGTTCTGTTGATAGAACAATGTTCCGGTAATTCCGGTGTACAGTACATAACCACTACCATATGGCCAATCGGCAATAATTGTAGTATTTTCTTGCTGTTCCGGACGATAGTACCAAACCGCGTCTTCCGGCAAATCAGCATGGTTAACGATACTGTAATTCAGTGAATTACCCCGCATGCGGGTACGTATGCGATCCTGACTTCCCTGATCATCTCTGAAAAACTCAAAAGGAGTAAGAATTGGGAATTCTTCCTCGATCCCTTCGATAAGACCGTCACCTTCTTCGTTCAGGAATTCAGCATTTACATCACCCCAGTCACCATTGGGACCGCGCGCTACTGGTACATCACCATCATTCGATGGCAGGCTGACATCCTGGAAACTGTTACTGCCAGTAAAGAAGCAGAAAATTCCACCGCCGTCAACATATTCATCAAATGCTTCACGGTTTTGATTGTAGGTTTGGAAAAGAGCACCATTTTGATCTTCACCGGTTACAACCAGATCATAGTCGGACAAATTAATGTTACCAATGTTCTGAATATCTTCAAGAACTGGTTCCTGATCCTGATTATTAAAGACTTCAAGCCAGGTATTGTTATTAGCCCATCCGAAACCATTATTCTGAGCTGCTTTTAGCAACAGAACAGATAATTCGTTTGGTTCGTCAAATACCGGGTTGCGATCTGAATCGACAGGACCGGCAGCAATTGAACGCACCGACCGACCAACATCATCCTGTCCAGGTTCGCTAAGAACCTCAAAGGCAGTTGCAAATCTAAGCAGGCTTCCACCTTCATTGGCAATATTCATAATGAATTCTTCAGATGAAGCTTCAGCCATATCAGCTTCATATTCCATCCTATCAACAAAGATTTCTGGTGGTAAACCAGCTGCTGCATGAAGATTAATTACAAATTCTGCTTCATCCGGATCGTTTGAAACGATCGTCATTGTGGCGTTGAAATCACCTGGATCATCTTCAGGAGCTTCAAATATGAAATCAACAACAACAGCTTCGTTAACTTCAACTTCAATATCCTCATCAAATGGAACCATGAAGTAGTCATTATCGGAAACGAAATCGGAGACGATTAACAGGTCTGTACCTTCGTTGTTCAATGCAACAGGAATTGTGTATGCAACGCCCGTAAACAGATCCTCGTTGACTTCGTTCCAGTCAATTGCTTCCGCATAGCCAGCTTCTTCCGACCAAACCGGGTCAATGTCTGCAGCACCTTCGACATTAATTTCAACAGAAACCACGGCGATTTGATTTCCTGGATCATTTGAGAAGATTGTCAACTCACCAATGTAAGCACCTGTGACTAAGCCTTCGGCACTTATGACAGCAAATATTTCATCTTCTTCACCAGACGGGATTTCACCTGCATCCGGTTCGTATGAGAACCATTGAGCACTTCCAGCTTGCGTTAAGAAATATAGAATCTCCGCGCCGATGGATCCCCACATACCTTCTTGATTGTAGTTAAACCAGCAGTGACCAACTGGATGACCGGTGACCATTACTGTACCACCTCCATAGCCATAAACTATCGCACCAGGCGCATTGCGATCATTTTCGTGAACAGCAATCACCTGATAATAATCCAGAATTTCTTCTTCAACACCGTTATCAAACTGTGCGAGTTGGAAACCTGAGTGCAGCCATGAATTACCTTCGATTCTTTCATCAACATTCCAGAAATCTGGTTGTGATTCCTGACAAATCTCAGCGAAAAGACTGTAATTGTCATCACCCGGGTCAGGGCTGACAGTTAAGAAGCCGTTTGTTGAGTTGATACCCCAGTCATTCATTATTCCACCAGGGGTTCTAACACCTTGATTGGCATCGCCCATCTCAGCATACAGTGCGCCGCCACCATCAATGTATTCGCAGAAGCGATCAAAGTTGGCATTGTACTCATTGACAAATCTCTGCCCGTATGTACTCATGACAATGGCATCGTAATCTTCAAAATTTTCTTCTGCCCAAGATGCAGCATTTCTAAATGAAATGAAGTTCTCATCGTTCAAGAGAGGATCCTGACGCATTCCATCATCTAACCAGCCCCAGTTTCCATTATCCTGGAAGCTTGCAAATGTCATTCCGTCAAGATCTACTTCATCACGGCGAGGTCCAATCTGACCGTCAATTGAACGAACATTTCTTTCACCAGAGTCAACTTCCGGCTCTGAAAGAACTTCAAATTCTGAATCCCAACGAAGAATTGCATCACCGTCATTAGAAATGGTTATCACGGGTTCGATTGACTCGCCAGTGACCATATCTTCAGCAATTTCCATTGGGTCAATAACCATTTGAGGAGGTAATGTTGCCTCAGCATGTAGAGCAATTTCAAGAAATTCCATATCGGGATCATCACTTGTAATGACCATTACAGCATCATAATTTCCCGGTTCGGCACCGTTGAATATAAAACTGACATCAACAGATTCACCGATTGGAATTTCTACATCACCATCAACGTCTGAACCAAAGTACTCATGATCCGAAGAAACATCACTCACAATTAGTACTTCGGTACCGAAGTTAGAAATCGTTACCGGAATGGGATAAGGACCACCGGAGAAGACATCCAAGTATGCATCATTCCAGTTTACCACATTCGGGAAGCCGATTTCTTCAGGCCATTCAACAGTTATGTCAGGTGCGCCTGTAACTGTCAACAAAACACCTACTTCGACATGAGGATCTTCCGGATCGTTGGAATCGAAGTTTACAGAACCTTCATATTCTCCTCCGATCAAACCTTCAGCGTTAAGTGTAAGCATAACTTCAATGTCGTCGCCTGGATTCAATTCAAATTCATCGACATCAACTGATATCCAGCGTGTCCAAGCACTTTGAGGACCGAGAGCGATAGCACGACCTTCAACAAGATATCCGGCACCGTCACCTGGGGCCACTATCTGGAATCCATGCTGCGCATCGTTACCCATAACTCCGACCTCACTGCCATAATGACCATTATCGTAACCGTTACCATTACCAAAGTCACGACCATACTGTATTTTAATCATGCCGTCACCATTCCAGATTATCTGGATATCTGCTAACGGACCACCCATCCTGGAGCTATTTTGGTGCCATGTACAAATAGCAAGATCTCGACCATTATCCCATGTAAAGACACCATTGTTCTGACCATGCCAGTCACCATCTGCCCAGAGGACAGTGTTGAACCAGTTCTGGTCTGCCATTGGGAAAGTAGGTACGCTCCTGGCATATTGTGCTCTTGTCCATGACATCCAACCGTCGGAACACGCCCAGTAGTGGTTATGCTCGCGACCATAGAATTCGAAGTTCCAACCGAAGTCAATCTGTGGGGTCAATTGATCATCGCCAAGTGCGAACTGACGAACGCCTTCAAACTCGAGAATGTCAATCCACTCGTATTCGGGACCGTCATCTTCGAGATTATCTCTCCATTCGTATCCTTCATCGTCTACTTCACCTCGTCGGTCACGATTTGCGACACGCTCAAGGCTTATGGAACGAACGGAACGTCCGGCAGCATCAACTTCCGGTTCATCGATTGATACTGCCTCGATTGTACCGCGAAGAGGAGCATCACCATCGTTAGCAACATTTATTGGGAATTCCCGAATTTCACCGGTCATGAGATCGGCCTCGACTCCAATTGGATCTACGGCAATCGTAGGAGGAAGACTCGCAGTTGCGTGCAATGCAATTTCAAATTCGGGTTCGTCCGGATCATCCGATATGATTGTTACTATTGCATTGTAATCATTGGGTTCTTCTGCTGGAGCAGCAAAAGTGAGTACCATTTCAACGGTTTCACCAATAGGGATTTCAAATTCCTGTTCAAAATCTGTGGTGAAATAGTTATGATTCGAAATGTAATCCTCTATTAGGAGAGGTTCAGTACCCTCATTTGAAATTGTTACCGTAATAGTATATGGATTGCCTGTATACAGGTCTTCATATGCTGCATTCCAATCGATAACATTTGGGAAACCTAAGGCTTCATCCCATGCAGCAACCATATCCGGAGCACCCTGACAATTGATCAAGATGCCGACTGCGACATCCGAATCTTCTGGATCGTTAGAGAGGATGTGTAAATCAGCCTCATATTCACCGGTATATAGACCGGTTGCATCAAGCGTGATAATTACATCCGAATCTTCGTCAGGTTGAAGAACCATTTCGGTTGGTTCATACGCCAACCATTTAGCGCTTCCCGCTTGCGACAAGAAATATAGAATCTCCGCGCCGATTGAGCCCCACATACCTTCTTCGTTGTAGTTAAACCAGCAATGGCCAACAGGATGACCTGTTACCAAAACCGTACCACCACCATAACCATAAACAATGGCACCAGGCACATTGCGATCATTTTCATGAACAGCAATTACCTGATAATATTCAAGAGTTCCGTTATCAACACCTTCGTTGAACTGTGCGAGTTGGAAACCTGAATGCAGCCATGAATTACCTTCGATTCTTTCATCAACATTCCAGAAATCTGGTTGTGATTCCTGACATATCTCAGCGAAAAGACTGTAATTGTCATCACCTGGGTCAGGGCTGACTGTTAAGAAACCATTGGCAGAGTTGAGATTCTGGTCATTCATAATGCCACCAGGGGTTCTAACACCTCGATTGGCATCACCCATCTCAGCATACAGTGCCCCACCACCATCGATGTATTCGCAGAAGCGTTCAAAGTTAGCATTGTACTGGTTGTTGAAATTCTGGCTATATGTACTCATGACAATGGCATTATAATCTTCAAAATCTTCTTCCGCCCAAGAAGCACCATTCCTGAATGAAATGAGGTTATCATTATTCAAGAGAGGATCCTGACGCATTCCATCATCTAACCAGCCCCAGTTTGAATTGTCCTGGAAGCTCGCAAACATCATTCCGTCAAGATCAACTTCATCACGACGTGGTCCAGCTTGATTGTTTGTCTGGCGAACATGACGATCGTTCTGGTCCCTATCTGGTTCAGAAATGATCACATGTTCGATTTCGACTATTAGCTCACTGCCACCTTCATTGGCAATATTAACAGATTGTTCTGTTGATTCACCGGTGTTCAGGTCGACTTCGATTCCCATTGGATCTACAAAGATTGCAGGTTGAACCAGACCATTAACAGCAAGTTCAAATGGAACTTCCGGGAAGTTAAGAGCATTACTGTTTACAACTAAAACACCTTCATCGTTACCCTGTGCTGCTGGTGTCACGTGAATAATTACTTCAAGAACTTCACCCGGTGCTATGACCCATCCACCATCTGGGGCATCTTCCGCATAAAACACATCGGGATTGTTACAGGTGATTTCATCGATAATCAGATCTTCCTGTCCAATGTTCTCAACAGGAATTGCGGCATCAGCTTCAATACCTACATACACATCACCGAAATCCCATTCCTGGATTTCTGAGAAAATCGCAGGTCCACCGACAACATTCATGTCAACGGCGACTTCCAGATGTTCACCTTCTGAGGTTTCAATAAAAATCGAAGCAGAATAATCTCCATCTTCAATACCCTCTGTATTAAAAATGACATCTACTTCAAATTCATCGCCACTTGCGATAGAGCCTTCTGGTGGATCAACAGCTATCCAACTGACCCATGCTCCGGGAGGTCCGAAAGCAATAGCGCGACCAGGCTCGATTTGGTTACCAAAGTACCAGCCATGATCACCATCCCCAAGGTTCACACCACAATTACGTTGACCAACACCTTCACCATATTGTATAACAGCTAGACCATTTCCATGAAGTGCCAGCTCAAACCATGTATTATGATTACCTGACCACATAATACGAGCTTCGTCATTCTCATTGGTCCAGAACCAGACTTCTGTGCCTTGAGTATTGTCTATCTGCATCATGTTAATAAAGTTTGCATTTCGAACATTTCCATTCGCAGCAAGCGGATAATCATTCGGGGCGATGTTGTAGCCATTACCGGAATAGGTAAATGATGCCCATGCATCCGAGTTTGCAAACACTGTTTGGAACTCACGACCCCAGAATGTGTAGGTCCACCCCAACTGGAGTGCACCTGTGTTCTGATCGTCACCTAATCTGAACTCATTTGTTCCTTCCAACTCACGAATATCTACCCATTCAAATTCTGGGCCATCATCTTCGAGGTTGTCGCGCCATTCATAACCCATATCGTCGGGATCACCTCTCTGATCTCGATCTGGAGCCATAAATTCCTCTCCCACCTCGACATTAATACTAATATCTACCTCATTATCTCCGAGGTTACTAAGAGTCATTATTTCTATGCTACTCGTACCGGTTGGAACTTCTTGGAGTTCAAAACCGTTTGGATCAACCACTACTTCTGCAAATAGCGGTGAAGCAAAAAGTACACAGAACAATAATAACAGAAAGGGATTAGTCCGCAGCATACAGTCTCCTAAATGTTTTTAAGTGCTGAAAATCAGCACAAGCTGAAATTGTTTTTTCAATTGCAAGCTGAAAAACCTGCAATGAAAAACTATTCGATTGTAGATCCGACTATTAATTATAGTAGGATCTGACGGTTACATAATTATTTAGCGACAAGCCCACATGGCACAATGCAGATATGCTACATTAAGCCATGCAGGATTGTGATTATTTTCACTTTCTCGAAAACACAAAGAATCTTCTCAGGTAAATAAAACAAACCTGAATTCTTGTAAGTTGCTACAAGAAGATTACTTAAAGTACGTTTTGGATTTTTGTCTTCGACGCTGTTGCGGAAGTGTCTTATGGCAAAAAATGCGAGTTTAGCGAATTGCTATAAATTCTCTGATTCTTACACTGACATGACATAGATGTGATTTTGCGAGTTAGGTAGTAGTTCAGTATGTCACACCAGTGCTCTCTGTCTCGCTGTATATAAATATAGCAAATAATTATGGATTGCGCAATGTAATGAATTTATTTATTACTTTTTTTACAGTCACGCAAAACATATTCTTAAAATTCAAGCTTCGGGGTCTCTTAAGTATTGGGAATACGAATCATAAAACTCTTTCAACTGTGTATCTTGATTCTCAAACTCCAAATTATGCCTTTCACAGGCGCGTCTGGAGCAAAATTGAAGCATCCCACTGCAAGCTATATCAGAAGGTGTTTTTTTGAAATTTCGCTCAAATGCTTCAAGGCAAAGCTGTAACATACCACCCATTTCCAACTGTAATGAAACCATCGGGGCTTCGCAAATATCACACTCATTTGCCTTCATTACAGCCTTTAGACAAAACGGACAATAAAACTCTGTCTGAACGCCATCAGAGATTTGTAATGAGGAATCAAACTCAGAATCACCGAAATAGGCTGAGAAATAGATATCAAAGTCTTTTACTGAATCCTCTGAACGCACTTTTCCCAATAGATATATACTCGGAGTATTATTTACTCTGTGTTTCTTGTTCATCAAACTATGTCCACAATGCGGACATTGCACAACAACTTTCATCCTGGATCGGTGTCGAGCAGAAGGTGGTACAAAATTAATCATTCTTTCCTCGTTTATGATTTATTGTATAATATCATTTTGTTATATTGATGTCAAGTTTCCGCTTTAAAATTGAATTTTTTTTAGGTGTGAAAATTCTAATCTAAGCCACACCTTTCCAAAATAGACATTTGTACCATACCCAATCAAGATGGGATTGAGGATTGCGGTAATAAACTTATTTTGGAATCAATGGCCAGCTCTATATTTTTAACATTTAGACTTGAGCTTATAAATTTGCTCGTTAAACTGGGATTCTCTATTTTCTTTGTTTAAGCAGAATTGTTATATTTGGCATCCTTTTAAGTCACTGAGTAGTTTGATTTTTGATACCTGACACTTCGGATTCTACATCAATTATATATTTTTTAGGCATCTGATGTCATTTTGACCAACAACAGCTTGGCTCCAAACACGATGAACCCAATCTCACAAAATCACCCCTAACCTTTTGATAAAATCTGACGAAAACGAACTGCAGTAAAACAAATAACGCTGAAAGCCGCCGACAATTGGTGTTGTCGGCGGCTGATGTGGGAAAGTTGTAGCGTATTCTTAAAGGTTATTTCGTCAAAACGACCTTTGTTGCCAGCTTTATCTGATTTGTTTCAAGTTGTATCAGGTACAAGCCTGATGACAAATTTTCAGCATTCCAGGCTATTGTGTGTCGTCCAATTTCCATTTCTTTATTGATTATGGTGTTAACTAACCTGCCGTTCGGGTCGTAGACTTTCATGGAAATATGTCCGGCCTCTGAGAGCCCATATTCAATCTTAGTGACATTGTTGAACGGATTTGGGTAAGGCAGGTTCAGGTAAAACTCCTGCGGAATATCCGGCATTTGACTTACATCACTCACCAGGAATGAATTAGTTTCATATACCAGTCTGTTTCCTGTGTAAATATTCCTGACTTCCAGCTCAGTTTCTCTCGCTACGTTTGGACTCAGGAATTTCAACAAGAAACCTTCGCCTTCAGATAGCCCGTCTTTATACTCGGTTGTCTCATCGTCGCCCCAAACTGCCAATCCGCAGATTCCATCGTTCATAACTCCGGAACCCACAAGGACATCACCGGAATAAGCCCCCACTTCACCATTCATGGGCTCATCCATTCTGACCAGCAGGTTCATGTTTACACCGGTGTTCTGGTGGATTGGGAGTAGACTTGGCAGCCGGTAGGGAGATGCTTGCCTGGCAAGTTCCTCTTCGACCCTGTAAACCAGTTCAAAGGCTTCCTCCATTTTCAGCAGATACCCCTGTCCGGGAACCATATCCCCCATGTTGCTGAATCCGAAAGCAGGGCTATAAAACCTTCCCTGAGCATCTTTTGCCATTAACAATACATCAACAATCCCTGATAGTACAACCACTGCATCGATTCCCTGGCGGGGGTAATAACTCGCAATCTGCCAACCTGCATTCAGCAGAATTTCCTGATCCCAGGGAACAGCATCCCCAGAGAGTGTTAACTCGTCAGCACCATCCATTTTAATCATGTAACCCTCTTCAACTTGCCATCCAGGGATGTTATTGAAATTAAATTGAGGATTATAGAATTGGCCGGCTCCGTTCTTAATCATAATTAGTGTTCCAGCTTCAACAAGATTGGACATTATTTCGATGATGTCATCAGGATCTGGTTGAACGAATGCTGAGACCATATTCCATCCATTGGCGAGCTCAAGCACCATTTCCTCAGGTCCGCCACCTTCACCTACCTGAAGTGTAAGCGGCAAATGAGTTTCGTTACCTACCCCATCATGAAGAAATACCACCTCGCCCTCAAACAATGCTTGTGGTAAACCAGTCGCATCAAGAGTTACAACAAATTCTTGTTGTTCGCCAGCTCCAATAACACCCTCAGTCGGTTCAATTGCCATCCAATCCTTCCGAGCATCAACCTGCCAGATATCGACTCGATCTTCCGCTCCGCTGTTTGCAACACCCATAAACACCCAGCTATATATGTCATACTGGTTTGTGATGAAACATCCTTGTGCAACTCCGCCGATTTCATGTTGGAGGTTTGCAACATCCATCACCTGACCGTTTGCGATGTCGTATTTTGCAACTAGTAAATTGCCAACGTCGTTGATCTTATGATAAGCATAAATCTGATAACCATCGGGATCATCAGGCCAATAGGCAAGCCCATAAATTCGTAAGTCCTGCCTGTCCAGCTCACCAATCTGATTTCCTTCTCTATCAAAACCCATGATGTTTGTCGTGGTACCTGAGACCCAGAGTATATCTCTATCAGAATCCCATGCAAGGTTATTGCATGGAGAAATGCCGCAATCAAAGGTACTAACTTCTTCACCGTCAGGAGTAAATTCATAGACTATTCTTTCACCAGACCCCCAAATTGTTTCACCATCAGAGGCAAGATCTTTGTAACCATAACGACTTTCGCCAAGTTGAGCATATTGCTCTAAAAGTTCCTGTTCACGATTAAGCACATAAATGGCAGCATCTCCGTCATTAGCACCACTTGCATAGAAATGATCATTAATAAAAACTGCGCCATGAACCCGGGCATCTTCAACTACAACACCAGCGGAAATTTCAGCTCTGAGCTCCCATGGTTCTGCGTTTGCGTCTCCGAGTAACCTGCGATCTGTTGTAAAAGTTAATGGACCATTACCATCATTTGAAACCGTAAGAACAGTTTCAGATTGTGCATCGGCATCGAGTTCATCAACAATATCTTCGAGGTCAAGGTTGCATTGAGAGTGCAGCAATTCCACGTCGAGTTGAACTTCTCCCTCTCCGTCTATTCTGAAATCATCCATAAGCGGGAGGTAATCGGGTGCTGAAAAGGTGAAGACATATTCATCCGGAGGTAGGTTTTCGTATGCATAAGCTCCATCTTCATCGCTAAACCGGCGCATAATATAGTTATCCATTTCAATGGTTACACCTTCAACTAAGTCTCCAGTTGCAGCGTCCGTCACAGTTCCGCTAAGATCAGCTGTAACATCCTCAACGGTTAAAAGAATTGTCAGTTCAAGCATTGGTTGATCTGGATTGTCGAATTCGATAGTCACATAAATCTCAGTAGTTGTTTCGGGTAGTATCCCCTCGGAGAGAAGAGTCACCGTTATTTCCTGGCTCTCGTTGGCGGCAATTATGCCTTCTTCCGGATCGAAAATAATGTTTCGGAACTCCATGTTTCCGTCATCAAAACCCGTGATAGTGGAGTTACCATGGTTGGATATCCAAATGTTCTCACCATCGTGGGCGATCATACCATATTCATTGGCATTACCGGAATTAAATGACTGTAACGTTTCAGTCAACGTCCAGTCTTCAACGCCTCCCGCCCTGTCAACACCAATCTGAAACACAGTATTTCGACAAGATACCCACAATGGACCGTCCCTGTGTTCAGGAACCCATTCAATTGAGCGGAACAGAATATCCTCAACGTATTCATTTATATCGCCGAGTTCACCGATTTGGGCACCTTCAAGGTCATAGGAAAAGAGTGAATGTGGATTTCCCGCCCCAGTCACCGCCAGGATGACTTCCTCATCCCGATCAACAGCGATTCCGTTAATACCATTGTGACCCTGTAGTTCGAGGTTTCCTAAATTGTTACCTTCAATGTCGTACCGGTAAAGAATCGGATTCCAGATCCACATAACATAGATAATGCCATCATAATAGGCCAGATCCATTGACAGATCACCCGTCCGGAACCGAGTAACTTCCTCGAAGTCGTTGTTGGGATCGAACGCAGCGCAAATATATCCTGGAGAATATTGCTGGACCCAGAACAAATCATTGTCATTATCCCAGCATCCGTTTTTATAAGCCCCCCCTCCAATGTGGCACTCGAATTCACCTATTACGTCGCCCAAATCATCCCGGCGTGGACCCATTTGTTCGTCTTCCGGGTCAATTATGTCGAAATCGATTTCATAAGCGATTTCCGAGTCAAAATTATTCATCAATGTCAATGTTGACTCTATCTGTTCTGCGTTTCCAAGGGTGACGCCGAAGCCTACAGGGTCCACCGTCACGTTACTAAAGCCAATGTTTACGACGGCAAAAATGAATAATGCCGCTAAATAGGTAGAGATTAAACTTCTTGAGATCATGTCGTCTCCAAAATGTATGTGATTTTCAGGTATGACAGAATAAACGCAAACGATGCGCAGATGGCTGCAGCTTGGGGGGATCAAATCAGGCTGAACATCGCAAATTGATAATTGCTTTTGTTTTCAAGGATGCGGTTCGATTATTACCAATTTAAGATAACAAAATACCTCAATAAAAACGATAGGTAATAACAAAAATTGGAGGCTGAACAGAATTTTCTAATAAGGTATAAATTAATTATATTGAAGTTACATTTGTCTATACGTAAATTGTGTGTAGTTTTAAGGTCTATAGTTTTAAGCTTACTTGATACAAAGATTCTTGGAAACATGTATATATTTTTTTGTTTATGCAACTAGAGATACAATCCACTCTCAGAAATTGTCCCGCTTTTTTCGTACATGCTCTTTCCCGTTTGAGAGGGGACCAGCTTATCGATTGAACGAGCATAGACAAGGTGAATTAGCATGCCACGCATCTGCTGGATTTAGGTTCTAGGCCAGATATTGTTGATCATTCGTGAGGTTCTGCGGAATAGGGTCCCACCGTACGTTTTTTTGTAAATTGTAAAATTAGGTAAACAAACAATTTTGCGAACTTATTTTTGTTCCTGCTAAATACCGTAACAAAATCTATCCCAGATCATCGCAAAAAGAGGAAAGGCACGTGGTGACGTGCCCCTATACTCCTATATTACAACATGTTACAGTTTATTCCTCTAACAACTCATCAATCATTTCGCCAACCGCTTCTATGCTGATCGAACCACGACCGAGGCTGCGGTGTCTTATTATTCCGTGTTTGTCGATGACGACAAATAGTGGTGGTGCAGCCTGATACTCGTAACCGAGTCTGAAGGAATCAAATGCAACGTCTGCATTCTTCAGGATTGGTAAGCTCAAACTGTACTCTGCGCGAAATGCAGTTAACCAGTCCATACTGGCGTCTGAGTTGACCGTCCAGATTTCCACATCTTCATCGGCGTAAGTTTCAAATAACAGGTGTTGCGTGGCAGGAATCTCCTCCCCGATGCAAACCGTTCAAGTTGACCCGAAGAAGTATAGGAAAATAACCTCTCCCCAGTGATTGGAGAGACTTTTGGTATCCCCATTCATATCGAGACAATTTATTTCCGGAGCATGGTTTCCAAGATAGGCTGATACCATTTGCAGATCGAGATCAACATAAGTGGTCTCGGCAGCTGATACGGTAACCTCCGCCCACGCCTGATATTCTGTTGTATCGACTCTTGTTGCAAGAGATATATTGTGTGGACCGTCCGGGATGGACAACATAACGAACGGTTGGTCATAAGCTGTTTTGAAGAATACACCATCCATATGTATGGAGCAGCTATCTGTTGGATGATTTTCAATTGTTGAATTGACAACCACAATTCCGGTACTGCTCATTACGGTGTTAACAGTCGCAATGGAATCGTAGGAGACTTCAAACCTTTGATCTGAGCTTCGGTAAAAACCATTTGCATTTTCTATAAATGTTGATAGGAGGTGTTCGCCGACCCGGGTTTTAAAGGTGTAAGGGTTTGCTCTTTCCCCGATAGAATCTCCGTCGAGAAGGATAAAAACAGATTCCGGTATAACCAAAGAATCCGGATTGATCTCGATAATCGCATTAACAGTAACTGCCCCGCGCACTTCAGGCATTACTGGTGGAACTTCGCCACAACCGGAGATCAGAATGACACCAAATATCAGCATCAGAATGTCAATTATTTTTATGATCGATATCATACGTCAAACTCTAAGCTGAGCAGGTATGTGTTCATCTTGATGTCCTGATCACTGAGGTATCTTCTGTACTTAAACCTCGTCTGAATATCTGAGAACATTTGCCAGTTAATTTCCGCTGCACAGGAGTGTGAATTTATTGATCTGCCCTTAATGAAATCAGGAACAGCATCTTCATCAAACCGACAGGCGAAGTATCTGTAACGGAGCCGCATTGATAAATCCCACCGCAAATACTGCCCAATTTCAAAAGTCGGTGAAATTGATTTTACTCCGTAGTCGTGATTATAGACACGCATTCCAGCATGAAGTGCAGTTTGAGTTGGCAGGTAGCGACTTAGAACTACAGTAAATGCACGACCGATGAAGTCTCCCGAATCACTCGTAGTTCGGTAAAGCTCCACCCGACCGCTCAATGCAGTCAAAGAATTGAGTGACCATCTCACATTTAGCATTGGTTTGAGTGTGCTGATAATCAAACCGTTTGAGTCCTTACTCATATCATAGCTTACTGACGCATCACCCTTGATCCAGCCTGACCGGTCATATTTAAGCCCAGCCGTAGCAACATTTCCTCCGACATTTGCACTCGAATCTGGATCATTAATCCCAATGTTCAGGTTTTGGAATGACCCGTATAACGTCATCATATCGGTCAAATATCTATTATATCTGAGATATCCGCGATGCTGGTCTTTATAATCGCTAAGCTCAGAATACTCATGCCTGAGCTCTATTGATTGCAACGGTCCCAGTGTCTGCTGAACCTTTGTCAGAAGCCGGTGTTCCGGGAAATCGGTAACATATGGATTCAAATATTCGAAGCCAATCTCGGGATCAGACGAAAGAGAAAGTGGATATCGATACTGGTTGTAATCACTGTATTGATACTCGAATTTGACTCGTGTCGCATACCAGCCTGTTTTGCCGAATGCCTGAATTTCCGATTGGAACCCGAAGACTAACAGGCAGATGATTATATACCATTGGCCAGTGGATCTGAGATCTTTGTTTTTCATTTCGTCAGTGTAATCATTTTAGTAGAATATTGACCAGCATTAGAAAGCCTAACGAGGTAATTTCCTGCCGGGTAGTCGGTCAAATCGAGTGGAATCTCAAGCTGGCCTAGGGATACATCCATAGTTGATACTGTCTGCCCGAAGGGATTGAATATCTCTAATTTTGAACTACCCAATAGTAAGCCACCGTATACTAACTTTGTGGAATTGTTAAAAGGATTGGGGTAATTTGACATGATTACAAACCCAGCAGGTGAAGGATTGGTGACAACGGGTGCACTATTCTCTGAGGCGTTTATGTACAGCCGAATTTCGGATTCGCGCAATCCTGTCACAATATCATAAAAGCCATCTCCGTTCCAATCGAAGAGGTCTATCCGGGCATACCCCGATAACCTGATACGGCCGTTTTCATCATCAAGACGGGTTCCGGAGTTGAACTGTGGGTCGTTATCTGTACCAATATTGGTATAAAACCAGATGTCGCCCCAGGTGCAACCAAACACCAGATCTCTTTTTCCATCTCCGTCAAGATCGACAAAAGCCGGGGATGAATCCGCACCATTATTAATTTCACCGTTACCCGATTCCAACGTGATACAACTCGATAAAACAAAGTTCTCAGGTGAGCCCGAATTAATGTAAAGATTAATTGTCCCCCCAAAGGTGCCGACCAAAAGGTCAAGATCACCATCAAGGTCCCAGTCAACTGTCTGTGGAGCAGCTCTGGATAGACTGATTACCTCTCCATCAACCTCAACTTTTCCTGCTGAGGAAAGCTCACCATCCTCATCTCGTATATATAAGGTAATCTCTCCATCAGCATCACCAACAAGCAGATCCATGTCACCATCAGCATCTACATCCGCCATCTGCGGATAAGCACCCTGACATCATTCAAAAGGTGCGCAGAGCAATTCACCATCGGCAGAAAGTCGCCCTGAGAGCTCAAACGAGGGTTGGTTATCCTGAGGGGTGTTTGTGAACAGGTAAATTGGCCCATCTGTGAAAGTGCCAACAAGAATATCAAAATCACCATCATTGTCCCAGTCACCAACACAGGGAGCCGTGTATCCGGATGCGTCACCCGGAAATTCAGACGCTTCATTTTGAAGAACCACTGCCGGCTGGAAAACTGGAGGATCGGCAGTTGCAACAGCTGTCAAACTTAAGAGAAACAAAATTATCAGTGGAAACATATCTTTCATTTTTTATAATTTCCTGAGTTAAAGCATAACACCGAATGTATAAATAATTGTGCAGTAAATGCCTGCCAGAATAAAAACAACGCTCGTAATCCGTCTCGCCCAGAGCTCAAACACCTTAAGTTTGTCATAGGCACGACCAACGGCGTTTGCACTGAAAGCCAGCAGGATTGCGAAAAAGATGACTGGAAGTCCGGTCCCAATTCCGAAAATGGATGGATACAATATTGTCGAACCTATTCCGACTGCCAGAGGAATCAAACTGCCGAAGAACAAAGCCGCTGAAACCGGGCAAAATGAAAGTGCAAAAACTATTCCCAACAGACCTGCACCCCAAATCCCCATATCTCCCGCCTTGTCCTGTAGTTTTCCTGATCCCAGGGAGCTAAACCAATGGGCTGGAATTACTCCGAGCAGCATCACTCCGACAACAATCAGCACCGGACCGAGAAAACGGTTGAAATAGTCCTGTAAGAAATTCGCCACACCCGGAATCGAGAGAATCCCGGTTACCACAATCGCGCCAACTACAACATAAGCAATCATCCGCCCAAGGGTATAGAGCATTCCAGCGAGCAGCACTCGCCGGGTATTCTCAACTTTGTTTCCAATAAAGGAAATTGCAGCAATATTCGTCGCTAACGGGCAAGGGCTGATTGATGTCAATATGCCCAACCAGAGTGCGGTACCAATGCTTAGGAGCATCTACTTGCCTTCAGCGATGAAGGTGTCCATTTCAACTTTAACATAGTCGTAGAACTTTTCTTTATCTTTTTTATGTTCCCATACATCCTTCAGGTTTTTCCAGCGAACGATCTCTTCACCATTCATCACGAAAAATACAACAGATTGAGTAAATAATCCGAATTCCTTTTTGAATTTCTTGTTCTTGGGATCCAAATAATTCGCAACCTTCCATTCAATCTGACCAGTCTCAACCCTTTTGGGGAAGAACTTTAACAGAGCATCATGTGAGTACATTTCAATTGTCTTGCATGACATACAGCGTTTGCGACCATGAAAGTAGTATGCTGAAATGGTCGTGAATTCTGTTTCGCTGTTCTTATCTGTCGATTCAATTTCTTTAACAGGCTCAACTGTTTTGTTTTTATCACCCGCGACACTCGCAGAAGGCAGAGTGATCAGCAATATAGCAAATGCTACCAGTATAACCATCCAAACATCAGAGGTCTTCAATTGGATTCTCCCATAAAATAAATCGTGCTTGCAGACGCTCTTGTCTGCAAGTTTGGATTGTTATCACTGTCACACGAGGGCGTGTGACAGTACAATATTCAATCAGGACAAAAGTTCTTTTATTTTATCAACTGAGAGTACCTTTCCGACACTCTCAACTTTTCCATCAATAACCAGTCCGGGAGTCATGGCGACTCCGAACTTCATTATATCTACAATATCCTTAACCTTCTCGATTTCGCACTCCACCCCGGCAGCTTTTGCAGCTTCATCCGCATTCCTGGCTAATGTCTCACATTTGGGACATCCCGGTCCCAGTACTTTAATCTGTTTCATTTTATTTCCTGTATTTCAAAATGTTCTGTTGCAGCCAGATGTAATTCCGCATTGCTCTTGAGAACTCCTTCTATGCATCCGAAGAAATTGAGCACACAGGGTGTTGTCAGTTCATAATACACCGAAGCACCAATTTTTTCATCTTTGACAATGCCAGCGTTCCGCAACACCGAGAGGTGCTTCGAAACTGTTGAACCATCTGCACCAATCATATCCGTCAGCTCATTAACACGGCGTTTATGGTTTGAGAGCTGATCGACGATAAAAAGTCGTGTTGGATGCGCCAAAGCCTTTACAATCTTAGCTCTGACTTCATACCGAGCTTTCGTTTTTACATCCATTATCTATCCCGATTACCTGTAGATATGGCAATATAGCCAAATAACCAAGAATGTGCAATAGTCTCTCTAGAGTTGAGGATAATACTTGCAACATTATGGTCATATGGCTATATTACCAAATGACCATATTAATCAAACAGGAATACTAATGTTCTGGAAAAGGGAATGGAAAGCGCTTGCAATTATCACGGCTGTTTTCCTGGCGAGTTTTTATCTGCCTGTTGGCAAGGAACGGTTTGATGCGTCGATTATCGAGGCATTCCACCTTGTAAAATGGTACGCTCGTGAGCACGTCCTCCTCTGCCTGATACCCGCGTTCTTTATTGCGGGTGCTATTGCGGTTTTTGTCAGTCAGGGCTCTGTAATGAAGTACCTTGGAGCTCGGGCTAATAAGTTTCTGGCGTTCAGCGTTGCTTCTGTATCAGGATCAGTTCTGGCTGTTTGTTCTTGCACGATACTGCCACTGTTTGCGGGAATCTACAGAATGGGTGCAGGTCTCGGTCCTGCAACAGCATTCCTCTACTCCGGACCAGCAGTTAATGTTCTTGCTATTATCCTGACCGCTCGAATACTTGGAATAGAGCTTGGAATAGCTCGGGCAATTGGTGCAATCGTTTTCAGCATTGTAATCGGTCTGCTGATGCACTTCATCTTCAGAAAAGAAGAACTCGAAAAATCCGAAGCCCAAATGTTAATGCCGGAAACCGATGTGCAGCGTCCCCTGTGGCAAAATGGTCTGTATTTTCTCTCTATGGTCGGGATATTGGTATTCGCTAACTGGGGAAAACCGGCTGAAAGCTCAGGATTATGGTACAATATCTATCATGCTAAGTGGATTGTAACTAGTATTTTTGCTATTGGATTTGGGGTCATGCTCAGTTTGTGGTTCGGAATGAAATGGATGCATATACTTTTCGCTGGATTGCCAGCCGTAATACTGGCAATAATGTATCCCGAAATGCCGTTAATTGCATTCAGTGCAGGAGTAGTCGGTTTATCGGTCATTACAAGCTCGAACAAAGAAGAACCCGGAGAATGGTTCTCTTCAACATGGGGATTTGCCAAACAGATTTTGCCTCTGCTCTTCTTCGGTGTGCTGGTCGCCGGAGCACTTTTGGGACGTCCAGGTAATGAAGGACTGATCCCATCCGAATGGATTCATGCCGCAGTCGGTGGAAACTCAATCGGATCAAATTTCTTCGCATCCATCGCCGGGGCTTTCATGTACTTCGCGACTCTGACCGAGGTCCCAATCTTACAGGGTTTGATAGGCAACGGGATGGGAAAAGGTCCAGCACTGGCATTGCTGCTCGCTGGTCCCGCGCTCAGCTTGCCAAATATGCTGGTGATTCGCAGTGTTATGGGAAGTAAGAAAACGGTGGTTTTTGTGGGATTGGTGATTATTATGGCGACAATCAGTGGGATCATTTACGGGGCAATTTAAGCACAATATCTCGTAGCCGCGACCCTTGCGGTCGTGGAAAATGACATCTCCATCTTACTATATTCCCACGCTGGAGCATGGGAACAAGTATCGTCGTGAAAAATCATATCTCCCTTTCCACGACCGCAAGGGTCGCGGCTACGAGTTAATGGAGAGTTGTTTTCCACGACCGCAAGGGTCGCGGCTACTAGTTAATGGAGAGTTGTTTTCCACGACCGCAAGGGTCGCGGCTACGAGTTAATGTAGAGTTGTTTTCCACAACCGCAAGGGTCGCGGCAACGAGTTAATGGAGAGTTGTTTTCCACGACCGCAAGGGTCGAGGCCAATTAAGGGTTACATAATTTATTGTCGGGGTTGTTTTCCCGGTCAAATAAAGTTACATTTTATAGATGTACTAAAAATTTCGAAAATAAAACAGGACCAGCGAAATGCGAATTGCTGCCATTTTCCTCTGTACAATTTTGTTGACTTTTTCAGTTACCGGCGCGTCGCCCGTAACCGAAGACATTCGATCATCAGCAGCTCCACTCCCGCTATATGATGTTGATGACCAAGCATCCTTTTTCGTAAGGGATCGTGGTCTGAACGGCATTACACTTGAGGTTGTGCTTCCGCCGACAGCAGACCGGGTTTCGATGCAAGGGGTGTTTTCCAGTTCAATGGATGAATCTTCGGATTCTCCTCTGCCTTATATATCGCGCTGGGTTGTAATCCCTGAAAATGTTGATGCAAATCTGCATATCGTTAGTCAGGAAGGTCGACGATTAAGAACTGATCCTCAAATCGGATCAACAACCTTTATTGACGATTGGGATATCTCAATAACGGAAACGGAGAATTTTCAGGACATCACTACGGTTCCTGCATTTGTCGGAAATCCTTCGGTCCTGCGCGGCATTCGGATGGTTCCTGTT
Source organism: Calditrichota bacterium (assembly GCA_018644935.1). Taxonomy (GTDB): domain Bacteria; phylum Electryoneota; class AABM5-125-24; order Hatepunaeales; family Hatepunaeaceae; genus JABGPL01. The sequence continues at coordinate 24,589 of JABGPL010000021.1, forward strand.
CTGATTTTTCCACTTCAAAAACTCGATGACTCGGGAACAGTTTTCGAGAATCATGAGGTGACCATTGAGCTTGAATTCACACCTTCCGAGAACAATTCTTTTCAATTCTCACACAGAGCTCCGTATAGCCTGGAATTTTCAAATGTAATTGAAAATCTGGTTGTCAATCCACCGGCAAGAGATCTGTCTGCAGAGAACCGCTCCAAGATATTAATTGTACATACCTCAAGGCTCAGTGAAGATGAAGCGATGATGAATGATCTCAACGCCTTTGCGGAATGGAAACGGAGACTTGGTTATGCGGTTGAGTTACTTCCGATAGAAATTGATGTGGCTTTTGAAGCCCAGCAAGAGAATCAGGAGGCAGTTAAAGAAGCAATTCGAGAGAGATATGAAGCGCCTCAATCAATTGAATTTCTGATGATTATGGGACATTATAATGTTTTCGCATTCGGTGCAGATTCAATTGACCAGCTGGTGGAAACTCCGTATTTATTCCCAACCTTTTACGGGGAAATCGAAAACTGGGAACGTGTTGATGTGCAATATCAGGGGGATCAATTCTTTGTTACATTCGATGAAGCGGATAATATGCCTGATGTGATTGTTGGCAGATTTATGAGTACAAATTATGAGGAACTCTCGTATGCCCTACACAGAGTGATTCAATATGAGCAGAATCCCATTGAAGGAGAATGGTTCACTCGTTCAATATTCTCGGCTGCAACAAACGTAGATAATGGAGTTGCAATCCCACCTTCTTTTCTTGCTCTTGATGTAGCTCAATGGACGGAAAGACGGTTAATGGAACTTGGCTACGAAGGAATATTTACCGTTGTAGATCAAGAGTTTCCTGATATCGGAGATGAGGTTCTGCCGAGACTCGAAGCTGGTGTTTCGCTTGCATTAAGTGAAACCTGGTTGTGCGGGGCGGTGACGTATGAAACAGTTTTTGATGAAGATAGTGTTCAATCTTTTCAGAGGGGACCAATTGCTAACACTGGAAGAAAACACCCGTTTGTGATTACGAACCATTCCCATTACCACGATCCAATATTAGAACCATTCTTTAATAGTGGTTCTGTTGATGAGCCGAGTGGTCCTGTTAGTGCATTTGGCATGTGGCTTTACCCTTATGATTTGCATCTCAGTCATATAATTGGCTGGTCTGTATGGGGAATGCAGAATTTACGTACCATGACCAGTGGTTATCTCTTTCAATACACGGGGATGCAATTAAATCCAATTATTGATTTCTCATTAATTGATGAGGCCACACGCTGGCAATTCAAGGGGTTTTATCAATTCCTCGGAGATCCCACAGTACAGATTCGTAATGCACAACCGACTCAACTTACAGTCAATCATCCCGAATCGTTTAACATAGGTGCTACTCTGGTCAATTTGACAGTGACTGATGGAGAGAATCCGGTTGGGGATGCCATTGTCTGTATTCGTCAGGGGGAAGATCTACAATATGTAGAGATGTCAGGTCCAGGAGGTAATGTCAGGTTCACTGTACCGGATGGGTTGCTGGAGGGAGAGTTACAGATTACAGCATCAAAACACAACTTCATCCCTTATCTTGAATCACCGGCAGTTGAAGAACAGGATATTAATATCGTTCTTGATCAATTTCAACTGGTTGACGGTGAACTAACTAATGGTCAGAACATTGAACTCGAATTGACATTTCGTAATACCGGTGAATCTGATGCAAATGAACTTACCGCAACCTTCAGCTCTAATGACGACTATTTGAGTTTTTCAGCAAACGAGATTGGAGTTGCGGATATTCGAGCCGGACAAACCGGAGGCTTGGCTGGTGATTTGCGGTTAACCCTCGATCATGATTGTCCCGGAGGAACTCTTATTCAGGTGAGTGTGGACGTAAATTCCGGTGATAGTCATTGGCTGTCCGCTTTTGAAATCGCGACATCCGGTCCAAATCTGGTAATTGAAGCAGCGAATGATCAATTGGTCATTGGTGAAGAGAGAAGGTTAAATCCGGCAATTGCAAACATCGGTGATATTGCTTCAGGCGAACTTACGGCTGAACTGGTCACATCGGATCCATCTGTGACAGTGACAGTCCCAAACCAAAGTTATCAAGCGATTGGGGCGGATAGAAGTGCCGAACCAGAGGAACAATTTACAGTGAGCGTTGATGAACTATTCTTCCCTGGTAGTAAAATAAACTTTGAGCTTTTGCTTTCAGATGGTGAAGAATACAACGCTGTTGTTCCATTTCAGGCAGGACCTGTTGGGGAAGTGAGCGCAGGTGATCCGTATGGACCAGATGATTTTGGCTATATCTGCTTTGATAGTAATGACGATGAATGGGAAGATCATCCCGTTTTTAACTGGATTGAAATCAGCTCTGACGCAGTAGATGCCGATATTCCTGGAACTAAGATAGAATTTGAGTTTCCGGAACGTCCAGAGGCCTGGGACGTATGGAACGCAACGGAATGGGTCGAACTCCCGTTTACGTTCAAGTATTATGGAAGAGATTATGATACAATTTCTATATGTACTGACGGATGGATTTCTATGGGAGCTGATGGTGTAGAAAATCGCTCACCTGAGGATTGGCGGATACCCGGACCTGGTGGAGCTGACGCGATATTGAATGTTTACCATACGGATCTCGAAACCTCAGATCCTTCTCTAAGTGGAGTGTATTATCACTATCTTGAGGAGGAGAGTAAATTCATTGTGGAGTGGTATGGCCACGATTTCAGAGGACAAACTCAATTACTTCAAAATCTGACATTTCAGGTTATTTTATACGATCCGGATGTTTATACAACTCCAACTGGAGATGGTGAAATTGAATTTCAATACAAGATTTTTGGTGAGATGGATGCTCTAATTGAGGTAAACACACCGCCCTCTATTGGAATCAGAAATTATGATGGGTCGGATGGTCTTCAATATTATTACAAATTTGAATTCCCTCCACAAGCTGTTCAGCCCGAAAATGAGTTTGCATTGAAATTCACAACAGTGGTTCAAACGGGAAAAGGATCAGCATCAGGGCGGATCGTCCAAATGGCTGATCCTGAAATCGGGGTTCCCGGCGCGACAATTGATTTGCGTCGGGTTGATGAAATTTTTTCTGATGATGAAGGACTGTTCAGAATTGAGAACCTTCGTGAAGGGCTCTATACTGCCACAATAAATGCCCCAGGGTATGGAAGGATAGATCATGAGATAATTATTGTCGCAGGAGAGGATATTGATCTTGATCCGATTCTTTTGCCGAGTCCCCAACCTCATGTTGAAGTAAATCCATTTGCTACTGAAGTGAGACCGGACACTTCAAGAACTCGTGCGGATGTGTTACTTGAAAATCGGGGAACGGGTTTGCTTGAGTATAGTGCCAAGATTGGGCTTCCAGACGGGAGACTTGTCGACTATAGATCAATATCGGAGTTTTCAATAAATGAAATTTTTGAGTTAGAGGGATTTTCTCGAGCTTACGCACCGTTGTATATTCCAGAACAAGATTTGCTATATATTCCAGTAAAAAATGGTGATCAAAAGGTTATCGGCGTGTTCAATCTTAATGGTGAGTTACAAAGGACAATTCAACAGCCATTGATAGATGAATATGAAGAATTCAGAAGTCTGGCCTGGGATGGTGAAAATCTGTGGGGTAGCGTTAATTCATTTAACGAGGGTGATGGAATTCGTTTATTGTTAAAGCTCGATGCGGAGGGAGCTATAGTTGACACAATTGAAGTCCCCTTTGAGTTCTTCAAATCCCTCCCATTTGTTTTTTCTCCCGGAGGAGAAACCGTTTACGTAACTGAAGCGGAAGAAGCATTGCTTGAAATGGACAGAGACGGTAATGTATTGCAATCCTGGAATATTGAGTTTCCTGCCAGATTAACGGAGATAACCGGGATGGGATACTACCCATTTGATGTCGATGGTATGCCTCTCTATCTGTTGGAAACAGGAGAGGAATTTGAAGGTGATACGCGACTTCGGTACATCAAGTTCAACCCGGACAATGGTGATTGGAAAGTCGAATATGTAATCGAGGCTGAGGACAGAAATGGTGAGTTAGGCCTTCGGACTACTTATGGTGCAACAGTTATCCCACCCGGATATGATGGAGAGTTTGCCTCAATGGTCGTCGTTCAAACATATGGGAGAACACGCGAGGCAAATGATTTATTGATTGAACGGGAGATTAGCCCTAATATTGGTTTTATGGTTCCCGGGACAATTCAAAACATGAGTGGAGAGGTTGAACCCGGTAGGAGTGTCAGGTTGGGATTTGAGGTTGAGGGTAACGGTTGGCCAGAAGGTCAATACCGCTGGTCTTATGTTATCAATCATAATGCCATTGGGGACTCAATCGTAGTACCGGTTACATTAACACTCGATTTGGAATCCGGTTACGAAAGTAATAAACCAAACACACCAGCAGATTTCGGATTGAGCGCGGTTTATCCGAATCCGTTCAACAACATAACTCGAATTACCTTCGGGATTGATCAATCTGTGTTTAGTACAGTAAACGTTTTCGACTTAAATGGTCGTCTGGTAGAAACACTGTTTAATGGTAAACCGGAACTCGGAAGATATACTATTTCCTGGGATGCTACCGACATTGTATCAGGAGTCTATTTCCTTCAACTTCAGTCTGGTGATAAAATCCATTCTAAGAAGGTCGTGCTTTTGAAATAATCGAACTTTATAGATTTGGCAAGATCAGCGAAGCAGGTCAGATTACGAATCTGATCTGCTTTGCAATTTTTGAATGTCTGCACTCAAAATCACAACCTCTTGCCTCGAGCTTGTATTATGAAATCTCAAAGATTATTTTAGAAGACTACTCTACTTTCCACAGTCGGAAATGGGCTGTTTTCAGCACCTGCATGATCGCTGGGATACCTGAAAACAATTGTCGGTAATTCAAGGGAGCATTCAACTTTGTCGCAAAGTCACACGGTAATATGTACAGCCGGTCATATCGACCACGGTAAATCATCTCTCATCGAGTGTCTGACAGGATATCATCCTGATGTCTTGCAAGAAGAGCGTGACCGGGAGATGACAATTGAACTTGGATTTGCCTTTTACAAAGATGATGTAACTTTTATTGATGTCCCCGGCCACGAGAAATTCCTAAAGACAATGCTCGCTGGTGCTTCCGGCGTTGATGGTGCAGTTCTGGTAATTGCAGCCGATGATGGCATAATGCCTCAGACCAGAGAACATTTCGAGATTTTGCGGATGATGGGTATCCAAGAGGGAATTATTGCACTGACGAAAATAGATCTCGCAGAGGAGGAATGGGTTGAACTCGTTATCGATGATATCCGTGATATGGTCAAAGACACTTTTCTTGAATCAGCTCCAATAATTCCAGTTTCCAATCGTTCCAAAGTCGGAATAGAGGATTTTCGAGCAGAACTTAACGATTTGATAGAGCGTGTGCCGATCAGAGGAGACCGTGGGTTGTTTCGAATGTGGCTTGATCGGGCTTTTACAATAAAGGGGTCAGGAACCGTAGTTGCCGGCACAGTTCTTTCTGGTAGTGGCAATTTAAATGACCGAGTCGAAATCCTTCCCGCAGGAACGATAGCGCGAATTAAACGGATACAGGTGCATAAGAAAGACGTCGCTGTTTGCAATATTGGTGAACGTGCGGCACTCAACTTGCCAGGGATCGATAAGGACCAAGTGAAACGTGGTGATTTGCTGGCAACGCCTGAACATTATCGACCATCGTTCATGCTCAATGCAAGATTGCATCTCATGCCTGGATTAAAGAGACCTATTGAGAATAGATTCCGCATCCGGTTTCATCTTGGAAGTTCAGAGATTATTGGCAGATTATCCCTTTTGGAGGGAGATGTAATCAATCCGGGTGAGTCCTCATTAATTCAATTTCGTCTTGAATCACAGGCTATGGCAGATGTTGGGGACAAGTTTGTTCTTCGCAGTTTTTCAGAGGGGAGAGTGATAGGTGGTGGTGTTATCCTCGAAACTCATCCGAAAAAGATGCGGCATGTTAAGAAAGAAGAGCTCCGCCGACTGCGCAGGCTCGAATCTGCCGAACCGCGTGAGATTGTAAGACAATATCTTGAAAAGGTTGTTCACTTTATTGCCGATGCAGAAACGATTGCCCATGCAACAGCGTTTTTACAGACAGATATCATTGATATTTTAGCTGCTCAACATCGCGATAATGAGATAAAAGTCATTGATCCGGATCCCAGGTGGGGCGTTGTGCTGATGTCTCGATACGCCGAATTAAAAGAGCTTATAATAAATTACATAGATCTTTTTCACAAGAAGAAACCCAACCTTCAGGGTGCACGCCGCTCTGATATGAAATCTCGATTAATGCCAAAGGCTCACCAGAAAGTTTTCGATGCAATTCTAGTCGATCTCGCAGCTGAAAATGAGGCAATTGTTTCTGGTGAGATTGTCCGGAAAGCAGATTTTCAGATTAAATTCTCACCTGAGCAGGAGGAATGTCGTGACAAAATCAACAATTTGTTTTTGGCCAACCTCTTCACTCCTCCCAATCAGGATGCTATCTGTGATGAGGTTGACACAAATTGGAAATCTGTGGAATCAATTTTTACTGGTATGGTTGAGCTTGGGATACTGACAAGGTTGTTCACGCCGGAAGGAAAACCGATATATTATCATTGTGAGGCAATTAAACAGGCTCGAAATAAATTGAAAGAGTTCTTTGAAAGTCAGAATGAGATGCGTTTTTTTGAATTCCGGGAGCTCATCGGATCGAGTCGGAAATTTACAACACCGATACTCACTTTGTTTGATGATGAGGGATTAACTGTCAGAGAGGGTGAAATCAGAAAATTAAGGGGTTAGGCCGATAAGTATTTCTTTTCCCTCTTCAGTTTGAGCTTTCCTCACAACCATCCCATTTTCTGATGGGAATAATAGCAGAATGAGACTATTGAATTACCCATTCAGGATTGAGTATATTACTTTGTTCGAATAAGTCTAAAAGTTTTTTAACAGGATCGAAAATGAACTCCCATTTCCACACCGCGTAGATCTGTTGAGAGTTCTGGAAATTTATGGATACCGAATTACAAAAGGCATTGAAATTCCTGCGGAATGTCGCTGATCGTAACGGATATTTGCTTAATCCGGATCTGCGCACATTAGAGCGAATTGCATTGTCAATGGTTGAAAATCGCAGAAACCATAAACGGTATTTCTGCCCATGTAAACAGCATCATCCGGTTAACGCTGAGGTTGACCCTGTTTGTCCATGTGATGAATCGAAAGATGAAATCAGGCGTGACGGATTCTGTGATTGTCATGTTTTCTTTGATGAATCTGGATATGAACATGCTAAAATGCGACCAGGTTTACTTTCAACTGTTGCATGCCCTGGTTGAGCATCCAAACTGTCAAGAGCGCAGTTGGCGCTCGCGTTATCGGGCTTAACCCCAATCACTGATGAACGGGTACTTGTCGGGACAAATACAGCAGATGATGCTGGAATTATTCAGGTAACCCCAGACCTCGCTCTGGTTCAAACAGTTGATGTTTTTGCACCGATTGTTGATGATGCTTACACCTTCGGACGAATCGCTGCTATTAATTCTCTGTCTGATATTTATGCAATGGGTGGGACACCATTATCAGCATTGAATGTAGTCGGGTTTCCTCAGGATCTGCCAAATGAAGTACTTTCTGAAATGCTTCAAGGAGGGCAGGATGAGGTAAATAAAGCCGGGGCAGTTTTGCTTGGAGGGCACACGTATCAGAGTACCGAACTCAGATATGGGCTTTCCATTACGGGACAAATCCATCCAGACGAAATAATTACCAATCAAGGTGCTAAACCGGGCGATAAACTAATTTTCACCAAGTCTCTTGGCTCCGGAACTATAATCCACGCAATGGTTTCGCGTGGAACTATAATGTCAGAGCTGTACAATGCTGCAGTTGAGACGATGACAATCTCAAACCGGGTCGCAGCGGTTGCAATGAAGGGCAAAGCCAATGCCTGTACCGATATAACCGGATTTGGATTCATAGGACATTGTTGGGAAATGGCAAACGCGAGTGGGTTTGGTATGGATATCTTCATCCATCGCCTGCCCGTTCTTCCACGGACCCTGGATTTAATTCGAGGGGGTGTTACAAATGTCGGCACAAAACAGAATCGGAATTCATTTGAAGAGTTTGTGATTATTGATGACGAAGTTCCTGATGAATACGAAATATTGTTATATAATGCCGAGACCTCCGGCGGTTTACTAATGTCAGTAGATAAAAACAAAGTCGAAGAGTTATTGCAAGATCTAGACAATAAAGGGGAAAGAGGTGTAGTTGTGGGGGAAGTAACGACAGATCATCCCAGGAAGGTAAGAATAATTAATAAGTGACACAAATTTCACAAAAGGATGATTTGTGCATTTTTTCATTTGATACCTGTAAATAAATTTTGTAACTTTGAGATATGGTGGAAAAGCCTGATTTTGTGAAACAAATTAACTGGTTTTTTAAATACAAGTGTTTAGATTGCACACTAATGCGGAGGAAGAATGAAACGTACCTGGATTATTTCTGGTTGTATGTTCCTCGCAGTATTATTTCTCGTCGGTCCTGTAGGGGCTGTTGAGATATTTCTGTGGGAACATGATAACCGTCTACTATCACGAGATGCTGTTTTTAATGCTGAGATAACCTGTACAGAGTCGGTTGCCCGAACTCTGACCGGGCTTAATATGGACTTTACTCGTGATGCGGCTTTACCTTCTATCGAGGAGTTGAACCACTACGATGTAGTTGTTACAGCACTCGGTTTTTATTGTCCTGGTTGAGGTGGTGGTACACCAGCAAGCCGGATCGGCTTGGAAGAACAAGAAATATTGATTGAATACCTCAATGGTAATCACGGACTTTATGTAGAAGGAAACGACTGGTGTGCGGATCACCGCAACACCGAGCTCTTCGAATATTTTCATATTAATTTTGAAGGCTTTAGTCAGAATAACGTTGTTCGTACATTAGATGCGAATGACATCAATCGCTTTGGACTTAGAGCTTTCAGTTACTTGACTGGGAACAATGCTGCTGAACGCCCTGACTACGTTACCCCTGGTGACGGAGCGGAAGCAATTTTCACCTGTAATGCAGGTAATATCCGTGGAGTCTATTACGACGGAATGAGCCAGTATCGAACCTACGGGCAAACAGTATCCTTCATGAGCCTCCAAAACAATCGCAACTTTGACCGCGCAGAATTCATGAGAGATGTTATCAATGAATTAGCTGGATATCGTGGCACCATGACCGGCGTTGTGGTAGATCGTGAAGACACTCCCGTTGAAGGAGCCTTAGTTTCTGTATTCGGTCGTCTTTCTGCCTATACTGATGAAAATGGTGAGTTTTCGATTGACCGGATTCCAGTGCAGCAATTTTCAGTACAGGTTGAACGTCGCGGCTACACCACAATCGAATCTCAGGACTTCTCTTTTGAAGGAAACCGCGAGATGGATGTGGTTATTCAAATGCGGAATCCAGTGCTGGATATTGACCCTATCTCAATTGAAGTAGATGTCAATCAGAATGCAGAAGAGACTTTCTCTGTGAATATTAACAACTCGGGAGATGGACCTCTTGCATTCTCGACTCGTTTGAGAGCTGAACCTGTTGAAGGTCAACTTTGGGAAGAAGTTGGTGGTTTTGATGCAGGAACAATTACTGAAGATATCAGACTTCAGGCTGCTGTATTCCTTAATGGTTTTTATTGGATCGCTGGTGGTGGAAGCAGTGCAGATAACCCTAACTTGCTTTATAAAGTTAATCTCGATGGTGAATTAGTCGATCAATTTGAGCAGAACACAGAGAGTAACTACGGCTGGCGGGATATGACAACGGATGGTGAATTTATTTATGCCGTTGATGCTAACTATATCGCGCAGATTGACCCGGAAACTGGTCAAATGACCGATACGCCAATTAACAGTGCGTACATGCCTCGCGAAACACACGTTATTACTTATGATCCCGAAGAGGACATTTTTTGGGTTGCAGAGCAAACCGGTAATATCCTTGGAATTGATCGTCAGGGCAGTTGGGTTGATTTAGTAAACAACCGCAATCGCTTCAGGATGAGTGGATTATCATGGTTCGCGGATGATCCCGATGGTTACCAGCTCTATATTTCCTCACTTGATCCACAACAATTTCCAATTATGGTCAAATGTTCATATGCAAGTGAAGAAGCTATGGATATTTGCCTTATGCCATGTGGTGAAGAAGAAAGCATGGGTGGTGGTGAGATGTCATCTGAATTGATGCCCTATACCACATTGTTGGTTGCCCAGATGCAGGGACGCGCAGATTGGATTCGTACCTATGAAGCTGGAACTTGCTTCAATTGGGTTAGTCTTCCCCCCGGTCAGGCTGATATTGACCCTGAAGGTGCGATGAGCTTTGATCTTAAGTTTGATGCAACTGGTCTTGTAGTTGGGAACACTTACGAAGCCCATATTCAGTTCGACCATAACACACCCGTTGAAGGTGCGATTTTTGTTGATATTGTAATGACAGTTCTGGATGCTAGCGCAGTAAATGAAGATGAAGCACTACCATATCAGTTTGGCATTGCATCAGTCTATCCGAATCCGTTCAATCCGACAACAACTGTTAATTTTGGACTTGATATCGCATCAGACGTGAACCTCGCAGTGTTTGATCTTTCTGGACGGACAATGGCGACATTAATCAATGGTCAGGTTCCGGCTGGTCTTCACAACGCAACAGTTGACGCTCAGAATTGGCCGTCAGGTGTCTATGTTGTTCGACTTGCAGATGACACACGAGTTAATATGACTAAGATTACGCTTATCAGGTAATCCTCGATTTTAACTTCCAGAAAGGAAGTTCTATTCGATATAGCTGCGCTTCACCAGTTTCTATACTGGTAAAGTGCAGCTTTTTTTTACACTATTATACAGGGTCTGAATCATCATTGTCCTTTCCAAAAGGGCCTCTAATCTTGCAATACAAACTTACATGAGTTATTTTAAATAAAGGTATTCTACCGCAGTTGCGGAATCCAACAGGCGCATCGACTTTTGGTCCACATCTTTTTGATTAAGAATTGATGATGTTCTGTTAACGAAAAATATTGTAGTTTTACAGGATTAACATGACGGTTTTCTACAATTTAAAAAAACATCTACTGTTGCCGTTTCTCCTGATCTTTGTGATCTTGCTGATTGCGGGATGTAGCGGGACAGGGAAGTACATGATTGATGATCCAGTGAATGACCCAATCATGCTGACCGATGATCAACAGGATAGTGATCTCGTGAAGGTGGAAGAGGGCGGAGGTGGTTCTGCCGGAGGAGGATGTCCTACGTGATAGGCTTCAAATCACGCTTCGGTCGAAGCGAACTAAACGACGGAATTCTTAGCAGACAGCAGATTATTGTTCTATTGTCGACTTGTCTTCTAGTGTTTTGCATCACAGCTGAGCTTTTCGCAATAGGACCTACTGGTTGGTACAACACGAAGATAAAAGCTGAATATCAGTTCAGTGATTATGGTGAATATTCATTTCCTGAGGTTGAGTACGGGGATTCAATACAATTCATTGATCCCTATGTCTTCAGTTTTCCAGAACATCGCTCCCTGGTGAAGATTATTCAGTCGTTCGGTCCTAAAAAGGCACTTGAACTGCGTTATGAGAACTCTGTTCTTTCCAGTGACAAACAACAGGACAGATACTACTCTCGTTACGATCAGAACATTTCTGATCTGACAACTGTCTATGGTGTTTATCAGAGCCTTGACCTTTCGTATGATTCTCCTGACTCAATCTCCTCGGTTGGACATATGATGTCTCTCGGGATTAAGCATGACCGGTCGGGTTGGATTAAGGGCGAAACGAGCTTTAGCTATGACAATAGTAAAGCGCCTTCTGGATTAATCACTGAAACATTCATGCCTATGGTACAGGGCCGATGGTCTATCGATTCGTATACTGCTCTGTCTGCAAGGTGGGATGGTTACTGGGCAGTCAGCGATTCCGGGACGGTTCCTGCGCACGCATTTACAGTTTTTGTGAGCCGATATTTTCCGACAGAGACTGCTGTTCACCTATTTTCACGATTCTATCGGAATGAAGATGGTGTTGAATCAATATCACCTGCAGTTGAAGTCGCACAATATGTTTTGTGGAATCTTACCGCTCGCATGACCTACAGGTTCTATCGTAATTGGTTCGAGTCAGAAAATGCTCCTCCAACAATTGAAGGCAATTCTCTAACCGCACACAGCATAAGAACTAACATCGAATACGAGATAATGTCTGATGTTAAAATGCTGATTAAGTACCGATGGTATTCGAGCGACCAAAACATAAAAATGAGCACTTACCTGCTCGGTTTTGAGTATAATTTATGATGAAATACAAATTTTTAATATACATACTGCCTCTATTGCTGCTAATGAGCTGCGGTGATTCTCCGACTGATCCACCGGATACAATCCTTAGCACTGGTTCAATCGAGATTTCGAGCAGTGTGGAGACCAATGCAACAGATGGAGTTGAAGCAGGACTTGGATTAGTTGTTCCCAGTCAAGGTATCATCCTGGATGGAGAAGATCTTGGTTTTAAACCTAATCCGATTGTTTTAAATGACATAATGTCCGGACCTCACCGTATTGAAACATATTTCAGCCTTGCAGAAAGGATTGTCGACGGCCCCAGTCAGACGGTTGAGGTAACATACAAAAATACGATGTCTGTACAGATTGTGGTCAATGTCGGCGTAATATCAATTCGTAATTTTATCAATATTGATGGTGGTGAACAGGTCGAACCGGAGAGCATTGGTGTTATCCTTGATGGTGATTCACTCGGATTTTTGACGAATCCTGTTACATTGCATATGATTCCGGAGGGAAGCCATGATATTGCCACTTATGTAAATTATGCAGGTCGTGATTATGTCGGACCGCCAAGGGGTGTTAATGTTAGCCTCGGTGAAACTTCAGCGATGAACATCGAAATGGTTGCCGGTGGAGTAATAATTGCTACTGCAAGGTACAACGGTCAGGTTGTCTCGGAACTCGGGCTTAAACTCGACGGTGAAATTAGTGAGATATCCGGAAGCCCAAAGGTAATCACCAATGTTTCATCCGATGATCATGTTCTCGTGGCGTGGGCTATGGACGATACCACAAGGCTTGAGGGATGGGATACTGACATTTATGTTGCAACCGGAGAGACTCTGTACGTCCAGATTGACCTTCAGGTTGTATCCCCCTGGGTTGGAATGCATGCTCCCGACATATACTGTAGTGACATTGATGGCAATTCCCATTCGCTTTCAGAGAACTGGGGAAAAGTAATTTACGTTTATTACTTCAGCTACACGTGAGGCACCTGTACCGGGGAGGACATCCCCAACGCACAGTTGAAGTTGTTAGACCAGTTCCCGAATGATGAGATTGAAGTTTGGGTTCTTAATATGGATGCCGGAAAAGAGTGGCTTGAACAATATCGAGCTGATCCCAATCAACACCACATTTCAGAAAACCTTGATATGCCGATCATGTACGATGCTGACTCTGCATTTGAGAGCCATCAGGTTGGATGGCAATGGAATAGTTATCCTCCCTGTTATTTGATTATCGATCAGAATGGGATTGTTGTTAGTAGACAAAACTACATAAATGTCGATACTGCCGCTGAAGTAATAGGTGGATTGTTGAGTGGGGATTAAGTTAAACGCAGGCGAGGACGCCTACGCTACCAAAATTAATTCTAAACCAAAAACGAAACAAAATGCGATTAACAATAATTCTGGCATTAGTTTTAATGCTGACTACAAGTGTGATGGCGGATATTGAGCCCGGAACGCCTGTACCTGACTTAACCTTGATTTCCCCGGAGGGTGAAAAAGTACAACTCCAAGATATGCTTGGGAGTGTTACTATATTGCACCTCTGGAAATGCAATTGACTGCAATGCCGTGCGGAGATTCCGCACCTGAAGAAAATTATGCCCGATTATGCTGATAAATCTGTCAAGTTTGTCTCCGTCAATACACGAGATCCAAAGGGTCAGGTTAAAGCAGAAATCAAGCGGTACAAAATAAATTATCCGGTTCATCTTGGTCGTGGGCAGAAAATCACTGAAAAATTTAAAGTGATGAAACTTCCTCGTCTAATCCTGATAAAGTCAGACGGGACTATTTACAAAGATGTAATGTTTATGAAAGCTAAGGAGTTGAAAGCCGAAATTGATATGCTTCTAGCTGAAGTTCCCGTTCCATCTGAAGAGACTCCCGACGTCCCTGAATCCGATAATGCGTCGGAAGAAATGAAGAAATAAAGGAGTAAGGGATTAACATTAAAAAACTAATCCTCTTCGTCGTGTGGAGTATCATAATCATAGGTTCTCTGGTTTATGGTATTGTCCTCGGTGATCCACAGGGAATGCGCATCGAGGCGTCTACCCTTTGACTGGCTTGTATCGGGGTCGGATGATCTCAAGATTACAAGTTTTTATGGAAAAAGAATTGTGAGTTCGCATCTTAGAGTGTTGGACACAGTTCTCATACATCCGCACTTGACGGATAAGTCTTGTTTTCCCTTTTACGGGATTGGAAGGCAGTACAATCTGGAACAAGTTTGAATAAAGATAACCAAAGTATGCTTGCCCCATGCATAAATGGCTGCCCTCAGGGCACAGATATTTGTGCAATTTTAGCAAAGCTTTCCCATTCAGAAAAACCGGGTCAATCGAAAGAAAGATCTTTCGAGGAAGCCTGGGAAATTCTGACTAACACAAACCCTTTGCCTGCCATTTGCGGAAGAGTCTGTCCGCATAATTGCGAAAGCGCCTGTAATCGCAATGAAAAGGACGCCGCTGTAGCTTTCAACAATATTGAACGTTTTCTTGGTGATTATGGGATTGAACACGATCTCAAGTATACGCGATTACCAAATCCCGATCGACCGGAAAAAGTAGCGATTATCGGAGCAGGTCCTGCTGGATTATCGTGTGCATATCAATTGGTTCGCAGGGGATATTCAGCGACTATCTTTGAGGCACTTCCGAAAGCGGGAGGTATGCTCAGGTATGGCATTCCCGATTACAGGTTGCCACGTGATGTGATTGATGCTGAAGTCGCAAAGATAGTTGATCTTGGTGTAGAACTCCGCACAGGTGTAGAGGTTGGGAAAGATATTTCTTATGAGGAGATAGAATCTGAATTTAATTCAGTATTTATCGGCATAGGAGCTCATAAAGGCGCAAAGCTATACTGCCCCGGAGAAGAGACTGCTGGAGTTTATTCGGGTGCTGAGTTCCTGAGATTGATCAACAGCGGTGAATCGGTTGATGTTGGTGAGAATGTTGTTGTCGTAGGTGGTGGAGATACTGCTATTGATGCGGCGAGAGTTTCGAGACGACTCGGGGCAAATGTAACAATTCTCTATAGACGCACCAGATCTGAAATGCCAGCATATGCAGATGAAATTGTTGGAGGAGAAGAAGAGGGCGTTAAATTACATTTTCTCGCTGCGCCAATTGAAATTAAATCCGAAAATGGTCACGCGACCACAGTAATTTGTCAGCGGATGGAACTTGGAGAACCGGACAGATCAGGCAGACGCAGACCAATTCCGATAGATGGAGACACTTTCACACTGCCAGTCAGCAGTGTTATAGCTGCGATATCTCAGGCTCCCAGCTGGGGAAAAATTGATCAGTTTCAGAATCGCAAGGGTTGGATCGATGCGGATATGTGGGGTAGTACGCGTTTCGATAATGTATATACCGGTGGTGACGACACCGGGCTGGGGTTGGTTACATCAGCGATAGCGGATGGACGGCGTGCCGCGGATGCTATTCACGCACGTTTAACGAAATCCGAACTTCCTGTTGAAACAGAGCCAAATCTTATCCTTCCTGATAGATTAAATTTGCAGGTTGTTAAATCTACTCCACGACACGATCCAGTTGATGTCGGTGTTGAAAAGAGACTGCAATACACCTCAATCGAAATCAGACCAAGCCTGACTGCTGATGACGTAATCGCAGAATCGCAGCGCTGTATTAACTGCGGTCACAGCTATATAAAGCCGAAAAGTAATCCTCTCCATTTCTTCCGTCGTTTCACACAACTTGGAATCGGAACGATACTGTTAAACAGTTACTTCGCGGTTGGTACGACCAAACAGATTTACGGTGGTCAATTCCGCATGGTCTGCGTTCCTGGACTAAATTGCCACGCTTGTCCAACGGCGACAATGGGTTGCCCGATTGGGATGCTTCAGTATTTCGCAGCCAATCACCGTTTCCCGTGGTTCTTGATCGGATTTGTCGGGATTATTGGTTTGTTGTCCGGGAGATTTACATGTGGCTGGCTGTGCCCGTGGGGATTCTTTCAGGACATAACGAACTTCTTCAAAAGGATAACGGTCCCTATCCCAAGAATCCTTGGATACGGCAAATACGTCGCACTTGTTCTATTGTGTATAGTCCTGCCATATATCACCTATGAGCATTGGTTTAGTGCGTTGTGTCCATGTGGAGCATTAATTGCCGGAATTCCCTGGGCTGTGTGGAATCCGATAGATCCGGTGTTTGATGGACCAGTAATAGCTGCCGATGGAATAGGAATGATGTTCTGGATTAAGATGTGGATACTGGGAGTGTGTCTTGCGTTATTCATGTTTATCAAGCGACCATTTTGCCGTACGGTATGCCCGTTGGGTGGTTTATACGCATTCTTTAACAGAATTTCACTCGTGTCGCTAAAGGTAAAACCGGAATGTTCAGATTGCGGTCAATGCCGAGAATTGTGCCCTGTGGATATCGAACCGCAGAATGAAATAAACTCCGAGCCGTGCATCAAGTGTCTGGAATGCACACAATGTGAACACATCAATTTCGATGTGAACTGGCCGGGGAAACCGAGCAACGGTTTCAAAAAGATTCCGGTTCAGGTGAAAACGGAAGTGAAAGCAACGGTTTGATTTGCTGGCGTAGGGGCTGAATATTTTCAGCCCATGATATAGGGTCGAAAACATTCAACCCCTACGATTCGTAAAGAAACAATTTCTAAAGAAGGGACACTTACACAGTGTCCCTTCCTTGCTTTAAATAGTTGGACTTGATACATTGGCTTCTGTAGGGGTTGAATATCTTCAGTCCCGATGATATCGTTAAGACCGTAATAGGGCTGAAAATATTCAGCCCCTACATCCTGTCCAAACCAAACAAAAGACGCATCATGCTTGAAGACAAAAAAAAGAAAAAGAACCCCGGTCAGAAATTGCTTGCCAGTTTGCCGTCCATGACAGTGCTGCTGCAAAATGACGAAGTTGTGAATCTGATTGCCGAGTACCCCGAACGTTACGTGCAAAAATGCCTCCGCGAGATCCTTGATGACACCCGGCAGAAGATATTGAAAGGAAAAATCACCGATGCCGAACAAACGCCGGATATCTCGGATGTTATCTCCCTCGCGCGAAAAAGAGTGAAAGCCGGGTTAGGCAATAAGATTATGCGGGTGATTAACGGTGCAGGGGTGATCCTTCATACCGGTCTGGGCAGGGCTGCCCTTTCGGATTCGGCATTGGATGCGCTGACCGAAGCTTCGACACGCTACAGCCTCCTGGCAACAGACAGAGATTCGGGCAAGCGAGGTGACAGGTTTTCCCATACGGATGAACTGCTCTGTGAGTTGACAGGTGCTGAGGCATCTCTCGTTGTCAACAATAACTCAGCTGCAGTGATGCTTGCGCTTAACACTTTCGGTGCAGGCAAGGAGTCCATTGTATCCCGTGGGGAATTGGTTGAGATCGGTGGTGCTTTCAGAATCCCTGACGTAATGGAAAGATCCGGGACGATCATGGTTGAGGTTGGAACGACCAACAAAACCCATTTGCGAGATTATCGTAATGCCATTACTGAAGAGACTTCACTGCTGTTAAAAGTTCACACATCGAACTACCGCATTGAAGGATTCCACGGTGAGGTTGGTGAAGCCGAAATGTCAGCACTTGCCAGAGAGAAGAACCTGATTACGGTTATGGATCTTGGCAGTGGCGCGATGGTCGATATCCGTCGTTGGGGTGTAGCACACGAGCCGACTGTCCCGCAAGCTGTGAAAGATGGCATGGACATTATTACCTTTTCCGGTGACAAGATGCTGGGAGGTCCGCAATGTGGGATTCTAATTGGCAAAAAAGAACTCATTGCACAGATGAAAGTCAATCCCTTGATGCGAGCTTTCCGGTGCGGTAAACTGACATTGTCGGCACTTAACGGGACACTACGCCTATTCCTGAATCCAGATACACTGCCTCAGACGCACCCTGTCTACGAGATGATAGGAACTCCAATGGATGTCATTAAGCTCAGGGCACAACGACTGGCGAGACGACTGCGAGCCATCGAAGGCTTCAAAGAAGCAATCGATATTTCAATTGGTACAGGACTTACAGAAATGGGATCCGGTTCACTGCCAGCCAGAGGAATTGCAACACATGTAGTAGCTATGACCCCCAAAGCATGCAGTGCCGAAAACCTCTCAACGGCATTGCGTCAGGCGACACCTCCACTGTTCACAAGGATAGAGGAGGAGCAAGTGAAGATTGATGCGCGGACGATCACGGATAAGGAAGTGGTTTGGATTGGTGAGGTGATGAGGGAGGTTTTGGGGAGGATATAGATTGATTGTCATTCCCGCGCAGACGGGCAAACTGTTTCACTTGTGAAGTGCATCCAGAGGTAGGGCGGGATCTTATCCCGCCGAATTTATTTTATGAGCAACCCAAAAGAAACAAAATTCGTCATTGCATCGAGAATTGCGACTGCGATAATCACGTGA
This sequence comes from Calditrichota bacterium, assembly GCA_018644935.1. Taxonomy (GTDB): domain Bacteria; phylum Electryoneota; class AABM5-125-24; order Hatepunaeales; family Hatepunaeaceae; genus JABGPL01. The sequence goes on from JABGPL010000021.1 coordinate 43,470, forward strand.
TCGGAAAAGCGTACCGGATACTCCTGAACCCAACGGTTTGACATTATAATTTATCGAGTAAGGTAACTATGCGAAGACAAATAGATAGCATTAAATGCATTCTGAGGATTCTTATCGTCGCAATCATTTGTATAGTTTCGACGTCACATGCGGTAATTTTTCAGTATGCCTATAAGGGAGATTACGAAAACTACCGTTCGCGCTTTAATGCTTCCGTTTTCCAGAGTGCATTCAGGGAGTCACTGTTTCTTAACATCGATGGCTGCGCAGCGACAACACTCCAAAATGGTAGCGTACTCTTGCTCATCGTCGACGGTTCACTCGGTTCAATTGTCTATACCGTTATTGATCCGGATCTAACAAATGATCCCGAAATATGCGGTTTTGGCAATTACCACGGCAAGGAAGCCGGCTCATTTGCCATTATAACAGACATAGCTGCAGATAAATGGGGAAACATTGCCGTTTCGGAATCCAATGTCGAGGTGGCATATGGTCAGGCTCCAGATGACCGCATTCAGATATTCCGGTATGTCAACGGTGAGGTGATTTGGCAAAGGATTATTACGGATATTGGCCTGAGTGACCCGACCGGAATCTGCATCGGAGAAATGAGCAATAGCAATAGTGACCGAGACAATTTATTGTTCATAACGGATGCTCGTAATAATCGGGTCGTGGTGACGGATTTAACCGGAAATGTTATGGGAACTTACTTCGAGGAAACGGACGAAGGTGCACTCCTGTACCCAAATGACGTGGAATGGCAGCCTGATGCAGCACAAAACTCCGAGATTGTATATGTGATCGATACTGGAAATAAAAGGATTGCCAAGTTGCAGGGAGCATTGGATAATCTTCAATACCAGTATCAAGCTTTATCTTCCTTACTAATCCCGAACTGACGAGAATTAGTCTTGATCAATTCGGACAACTATTTGTATTGGATGGGAACAATGCAAGAATCTGCAAATATCTTGATACCCAAACCGACTTTGAATTGCTGACTCATACACCGGGTTTTGGAACCGGAAGTGCAGGACTTCTTAAGTACCCTACAGGTATTGCAATGGCAAAAGGCTTTCCGCATATCATCGCAACGGAACTGTATACCGAGAATACAGGAGTCGTAATGTTTATTAACGACCTTGTCATATACATTGAAGATGTTGATAATGAAATGATTGACCCGTCAATAGCAGAAACTTCGACTATTGAATACATGCTATCTGAGTACACTGTGGATCATGCTGTGGAGATTTTTGACAGCCAGAAATTACTCGTAAGGACCTTAATTGATGTAGCAGGTCCGGTCATTTCCGGAAAACAATCAGTAGTTTGGGATGGCAGGAGTGATCAGGGTCAAATACTGCCAGAAGGTGCCTATACGGTGCAAATATCAGGACAGGATCCTTACAATGTACCGGGAGCAAAGGATATTTACACCACAACTGTAGGAAAAATCAAGATCGAAATACGTCCGCAAACGGTATATATCACCGAAAACACTCAGTGGGACGAAACTCACATAATTTACAGGGATTTGGTGATTAATCCGGATGTTACATTGACTCTGGCATCTGGAACTACGCTTGATTGTAGAAAAAACTCTTCGATAACAGTATTGGGAACACTCCTATCTAACGGCACTGAAGAGTATCCAAATTTCATTGGGAAAGTATTTGGATATATTGGACCAGCTTATGCCCCTCCGGATAATGAGTACTGGCAGGGCATAAAGATACTTTCAACAACTCCAAATTCAAGCCATTTAAATTATACACTCATAAGCGGTGGTCAAACGGGTCTTTACGTTTCTCACACAAGTTCTATGCCTACACAGATAGAGCTCAATAACGTAACAATAAAGCATTGCAAATTTGGATTGTATCGTCAGAATGCGTTTGGTATGGATTGTAATTCTGTTAGAATTGATGAATGTGAAACGCGAATCTATCCTACGAAACAGAATAGATAAAAAATTTGATTATGCAAAAGAACAACTCTGCTGGACTCCAGCGCAAGGCCGGAGAGACGAAGCCGAAACAACATGAAAGGCAAATGAGAAAACCATGACAATGCAACCAATACAAATCACCACCTACAACAACCAAACCCACCGTGCCCAGGTAATCTCCCTCTGGCAAAAGGTTTTCAGTTACGAAGCTGAACACAATGAACCAAACCTTGTAATCGACAAAAAATGTGTGGTTGATGATGGGTTGTTTTTTGTGGCAGTTCGGGATGATGTTGTTGTGGGGACTATCATGGCGGGGTATGATGGGCATCGGGGGTGGATTTATGCTATGGCTGTTGCTCCGGAGCTTCAGAAAGGGGGGATTGGGTCTGCGCTATTGGAGTTTGCTGAGAAAGAGCTCGCTCTGCGGGGGTGTATGAAGATTAATCTCCAGATTATGGAGGGTAATGAAGGGGTGCAGCGGTTTTATGAGGCAAATGGGTATTTGGCGGAGAAGAGGGTCAGTATGGGGAAGAGGGTGGGGGATGTGTCAGGTGGGGGCAGTTGACACCACAGCAATTGAGGTAACTGGCAGACGAGGGCGTCTTCCAGCCCACTAGTGTCAGGTGAGGACACCCTGACACCACTTGCAACCCCAACGCATTCACATCGAAGCGGCAGACTCCTCAGACAATGTGATCCAGGAATTCTTCATCTTTGCTGGTATCAGTATCCGGTTTTTCATAAATTTTCCTGTTCTAGGATCAAAAGGGAGTCCTTCTCCAGCAGCTATCAGCTCAGCTACACGGTCAGGAGGCATGTTCAACACCAAGTCACCCTTATAAAACATGGCAAACATTTTAGTACTAACCTTCATGCCTTGAGCACCACGTCCTGAGTTGACGATCACCTCTTCAACTCCTGAGAAATGTTCTTTAATTTCGGCGTATGGATCAGACATTTCGCCCTCTGTGTTCGTGAATGTTCGACCTACCGGGTTTGGTTGTTGTCAACCTCCAAATTTGCGGAATCCCGCTGGTGCGGGATTGACAAGCAGGAATGCTTGTCCTACCAATTTCAAACGGTCGAACAGGAATGCTTATCCTACGGTTTTTGGCTTTTCTGATAGCTTGCTTTGACTAATTTATCGAGATATTCCTGCGGGTTGTTCAGTACTTTGGCTGTGACGGAAAAGGTGTCTTTTTCTGCGAGTTTAAGACCATAGTCGTAGTTCTGAAGAGAGTTATTTAGGAAATCTCCCAGGCTAAGGTCTTGCTCTAAAGCAAGTTCTTCAGCCTTTTTTCGAGCACTGGGGGAAAACTGAAGTTTTATTCCAGTCTTTTCAGTGAATAATAACTCAAAGCTCTCAAATGCGTCATCTTTTGCAATTTTAATCAGATAACCTTCCGGGTCATTACATAGTTCCTCGTTAACGAGAAGATGTTTTACAGTCGTTGATGGCAGACCTCTTTCAAAAGGTAACAGCAGCTTTTCAGCAACGCTGACCAAGCCACGGGCACCGGTTTTAAATGGGACAGCACGCCTTGCAATTATTCGCAGAGCATCATCATCGAATGACAGCTTGATTCCGTAGGCAGCGAAATCACGCTTTTTGCTTTGAATAACCGCACTTTTTGGGTTATTCAATATTTTATAGAGTCCGTCTTCATCGAGCTCATTTAGGGTTGTGACTATCGGAATTCTTCCTACAAATTCCGATTCAAAACCAAATGACATCAAATCTTCCGCGTTAAGGTGATCCAACAGGAACTCAACGTCTGCTCTGGACGTCATTGTTTCTCCTGTAAAACCAACGCCACCCTTTTTCATCCGTTTCGATATTATCGGTGGCAGTTCAAGAAATGCTCCTGACATCACGAACAGGATGTTGCGGGTATTGACTTTTTTGCGTGCAGCTTTCCCTGTGCGCTGAGTTTCAATTACCGCTTCCATCTGGCTGGCGAGATCATGGGCGACTTTCATATCGACTTCGGTCTCCTCCATTAACTTCAGAAGGTTGCGCTGAACTCCACTTCTAGACACATCCGGTCCGTGAGGCGAACCACTGGAGGCAATTTTATCAATCTCATCGATGTATATAATGCCATATTCCGCGAGTGGAATATCACCTCCGGATTGATGGACTAATTCTCTGACCAGATCCTCAACATCACCACCGACATACCCGGTCTCGGAGAATTTGGTGGCATCGCCCTTTACAAATGGCACATTCAATTTATTGGCAATAAGTTTGATCAGATATGTTTTTCCGACACCCGTTGGTCCGATCAGCAGCATATTCGATTTTACATGGCCAAGAATTCTTGGGAGATCTGGGTGATCTCTTTCTAGATGCATTCGGTGGAAGTGAGTGCATATTTTAGTCGCGATGACATTTATTGCTTCCCGCTGCCCGACAAGGTATTCTTTTAAATGATCAATTAGTTCATTTGGCTTAATATCAAACTGAATATTGTCGATAGATGGATCTTTAGTTTTTTCACCGGGAGGCGTTCCAACTTCGTCTGGATCAGGAATTGATTTATCCCACAGCAGTTCAGCCATTCTCTCATCCATTTTATACTTTGATCGATCTTTGTCCATGATGTATTATCCGGGATAAATTGTTCTTTGTCGTTGTCAGGTTTTTAGTTAAAACTGGCTGTTCTCTTTACGATTAAGGAGTTCACTCGCCTTTTTTAAACGGTGTACTTCCCGCGTGGTGAGTTTATTCATGCCCACTTCGTTAATCTTATCAAGTAAGTCATCAACTTCCTGTCTGAGTTGCTCGTCCGATTCCTGTTCTTTCTGTACTACAGTTTGCTTATGCTTGACCTGGTAGGATTTAATTTTCCTCCCCAGTAGACGGGCAAAATCCTTACGTTTTAAGTATATCACGCCGATTACCATCCCGCCGAGATGCACTATATGAGCAATTCCGTCGCCTGAGTTGCCAAATGAAGACATCAAAGACAGAAATCCAAAGATTAACACAACATATTTTGCCCGAATCGGGATTAAGAACGATATATAGATACGGGTATCGGGAAACAAGATTCCGTATGCAGCAAGCAGACCGTACATAGATCCGGAAGCCCCGATAATGGGAGTTGGCATTGATGGAGTCAGGAAACAGTTTGAGAGTCCGGCTCCAATTCCGGTCAAGAAATAGAATCGAATAAATTCCTTTTTTCCCCAAGCTGATTCGAGAACACTTCCAAACATCCACAGCATGAGCATATTGAACAAAATATGCATCAAACCAGCATGCATGAACATGTATGTAAGAGGCTGCCAGACAGCACCTCGCCAGAAATTGGCGGGTACCAAACCAAACATACTGTTAACTATGGCTGGATTAAAAAATCCCTGAAGCAGAAAAACTATCCCATTTGCGATTAGTAGACCTTTTACCGCAGGAGGAAGATTTCCAGGACCGCCGGGTCCGCCTATGTTGTATCTGTAATTCATGCCCACCAGTAAATACGATCTTAATCAACAATCAACGCTTGAATATGGTATTATAATATAATACGTAGCGAAAAAAAAGAAACGATCTTCTTTAAAGATCGTTTCTTAAAGTACTTTGAAAGCTGTTTTGTTCCCCATTGGCTTATTTCATCAAGACCAGCATCAGTTCTCTCACTGCAGATGCTGCAATGACAGCAGAAATTCCTGTTGAATCATGTTCAGGGGCTAATCCCACAACATCAAAACCTACCACATTCAGAAAATTAAGTCCTCTGGCAGTTTTTATGAAATCTCGCCAGGTGAAACCGTTAGGTTTTGGTTTTCCAACCCCTGGAACAAGGGATGGATCGAAAACGCTCATATCAAAGGTCACGTAAAGTGGTACATCCTTGGGAATAGCACGAACCACTGAATTAACATCAATGCCAGTGCTGTCCATCGAAATTGGCAATTCTACTTTTGCCTCAATCAATTCTTCTCGAGTTCCAGATCGAATTCCAAGTCTGTATATTCTGCTTGCAGGGAGAATCTCAGAAATCCTCTTCATTGTAGTTAAATGGCAGAGTTTTTCGTCATCTAACTCCTCACGTAAGCATGCATGAGCATCAACTTGCAAAACTGCAAGGTCGGGAAATTTCTTCAGCATAGAGGCAACAACACCATAACTGATAGTGCGGTCTCCTCCAAAGATAACAGTTTTGAGATTGAGTTCCAGCGCATTCGAAACCCTTTCATCAACCTGTTTCAGCATTTCGCCTGGTTGACTTGATGTTTCAATATCACCCCAGTCAAGGTAGTCTCGACCCAGTAGATCCATATCGAGAAAAGTACTGAAGGTTTCTAAACTGTAGGATGCTCCACGTATCGCCTGGGGGCCATGTTTTGCCCCTGACCGATATGCTGTTATTCCGTCGTACGGAATACCGATTAGTGCTGCCTCACCGCGATCCCCTTCGGGCAAGGCTGCCAAATATCGCTTCATACGTTTAACCTGTTACGACCATCAGAATGTTGCGGATTGACCATGAATTTAAGCCATGATTAAGATTATAATACTTTAAAACTCAAAATGGTGTGTTTTATCTCACGTTGCAAAACTAATATAAAAAAAATTACCTTTTGAAGAGAAGGGTTGAAGCTCTAAATAGGAGGTATATATTAAAACAAAACAATTCGTTGACTCATCTGTGTATGATAGTTAGATTACATTTATGACATAGTGAAAGTTAATTGGCTGGTTTAAGGACGATTTCTGAGCAAGAATGTCACTCAGGGGTGTTCATAGTTCATTGTTTTTCGTTTCTCTGGAAGCATTATAGTTAAACTGCTTAAAATATCATTAATGTTGTTATTGTTACTGGGATTTCCATTGGTTCAGGGAATTTGTGCGAGTGGTAACATAGAAGCCCGGTCTAACAAGCCATCCACAATTTGGATAGATCCGATTGATATCAACAATAACTCTTCAATAGAAGAGTTATTGTTGATGACGGGATATCAGAGTGAAATTCTGAGTGGTAATCTCCGGTTGATTAGAAAAACTCATTTTGCCACCGGTTTGGTGGTGAAGTATGGTCAATATTTGTCTGGATTGCGAGTTATTGGGGGTGGGGTAACTATTCGGTGTGATGTCAATGAGTTGCCGGTTTCTGTTTACAGTACTCTTTCCAACCTGAATATTGAAAAACCATCTCACTTCAGTTTTAATGCAGAAAGAGCAATTGAAACAGCTTCAGAGTCAATCAATTTCAATTTTTTACGGTCTGAGATTGCAGTTGATCGAGTTATTCTCCCCCATAATAATGAACTTAAACATTGCTGGCGAGTAAAAATCCCCTCAAAACAACCCACCCACGATTGGGAGATTTTTGTAGATGGTGAAAGTGGGGACATTCTGCTGTCAGAAGACAGGCTTCTCAGGTTTGATGGAGTTGGATCTGTTTTTATGCCGGATCCTATGACAGCTCTGCATGATACCACATTGCGTGATGAAGAAGATGATGCGGATGCGATTCCAGAAGAGGCTTATGTTAATGTGGAAATTAGAGATGTGGATCAAAATGAAAATAATCAGTTCAATCTGACTGGACCATATGTGGATACAAGCCCGTCGGAGACTCGAGCATATGAGGATGAGCTGAGTTTTATTTATAGTCGAGCAGATGACAGGTTTGAAGAGGTAATGGCATATTTTCATATTGATCATCAGGCGAGATATATTTCTTCGCTGGGATTTGAAGATCTTCCTCCTTCACCAATATTGGTTGATGCTAACCGATTGGATGAGGATATTTCTTTTTATAGCCCTTTTACGGGTATCCTTACAACCGGTACAGGTGGTATAGATGACGCTGAAGACGCTGACGTGCTGATCCACGAGTATTCTCATGCCATTGTGTATCTGTTGACTGATGGATGGCGTGGAGGTGAGACTGCTGTCCTAAGTGAAGGAATCTGTGATTATTTTGCAGGTGAATACAGCCTCAATATTGACCCTGATTTCCAACCCTACAAACTATATAATTGGGATGGTCACAATGACCTCTGGGATGGGAGAATATTGAATTCTGACCTGACATATCCCGAAATCGAGAACCTCGATTCACACATTGCCGGTCAGATGTGGTCATCATTGTTGATTGAGGTACTAGAGTCATCTGAAAACAGGGACATGTTTAATACTATTGTAATTGATCATATTAGTGCTCTGGGAGACAGTGCAACAATATATGATGCAGCTGAATCGCTTTTGCATTCGGACCTGGTTATTAATAATGCAGTCTTCAGAAGATTTATTGTTCAAGCATGTGAATCTCGTCGCATTACCATCTCTGGAGAATTTAGTCCGAGAATAGTTCATACCGAACTTTTAGACTCAGAAGAAATCAATTCTGCACATGTTGCAAGGGTTGAGATATCTTCAGAGTTTCCTCTCGATCCGGATAGACTCTGGTTGATATTCGGATTTGCAAATGAGATACCCGACACGTTAAATCTCCAACGGGAAAACGTGAATGAAGATATTTACCGAGCGGAGATTCCCGCTCCGGGTATTGAAACGAATGTTTATTATTATTTTGTAGCAACGGACACTGCTGGTGTATTCACAACTCTACCAGCAGGAGCACCACTGACATCATTCAGGTTCCGAATTGGTGCTGACAGGCAACCTCCGGCGATACTATCTTCAGATTCGCTGGAGAATACGGTGTTCGGTGAACATTCTGCTAATTTTAAGGCGAGAGTTATTGATAATCTGGGTATTCGTGAAGTCTCACTGGTTTTGTTTAACTTACACCAGCAACCTCTCGATCAGTTCACTTTAGAACCATTGCGCGAGGAACCGGGGTGTTACATGAGTGCGATTCACTGGAGTTTTGATGGCAGACCTGCATTGCTGTATCAAGTCAATGCAATTGACAATTCTAGATCCCGAAATATGTCGCATGGTGCCATGACATCCTTTAGTTTAAATGAAGAAGCCGTTTTTGATGGTTTTGAACACGAATCTTCGAGATGGCAGTTGTCTGGTTGGGGCAGGGATAACGGTGCAGCTCTAAGCGGAATCTGGGGACTATCAGATCGAGAATCTCAAGATATTGAAACACCACGTGAAGCAATTGCAGTAATTGATGAGAGTTGGGATCTTTCCTCTTTCGGAAGATTTAAGGTTTTCTTCTGGGAGAAACACGTACTGAATAGAGATGATGGTGAAGTGGGATTTTGTGAAATATCCAGTGATGATGGGGAGTCATGGTCTGAACTGTTGCAGATAACTGGAACCCAATTCTGGTGGATTCGTCACGAATTGGATCTCGATGAATATACGGGTCCTAACCATCCACCAGTTCAAATTCGGTGGCGAAGTTATATCCCTGAGGGAGCTCATCCGGGTGAGGGATGGCATATTGATAACATTTTTATCTCCACAGACAACATTGTAGGTATAGGGCAAAATGACCGACCCTCTGTTGGATCTCAAATTTTGTCCGAACCTTATCCCAATCCCACAAATGGAAAGTTTAACCTATCCTATCAATTATTGCTGCCGGGTCAGATCAAAATATTTGACATCAATGGCAGGAACATCATCAATATGCCTCTCCACAGTAGCTTGGGAAGAGTTTCTTTGAATATGGATAAATATGTAAGTGGTTCATATTTCATAACCCTCGAAAATGATGATACTATTCTCAGAAAACAGTTGATTCTGATTAAGTAGTCCTAATTTCTAATCTCAAACTATTTTTTGTTTGCTTTTATCCTGATAGCCGGCAAGGACATTTTTAGACAGGTATATTAGGTAAGTGTATAAGTTTGTTTGGATTCGAGGCACAGCTTGCACAAAAGTTACCTTTAAGTGAACGTGCGTTCAGAAAGGTCAGATTTATACTGATCTTTGTTGCAAAATATAAATATTGAGTTATATTTAATAGTGCAAAACAAGCTCATCTCATTTCAGGAAGATTTTTATTTAAGCATCTTAATAAACTTATGTCAACGATGCGCTTAAAGATTCCTGAATGTCTTTCTGAGATAGACTCAGAAAAGATTAGATTTACCTCCTGTGCTGATCACAACAAGCAAACACTGATTGATAACAATTATACTTTTTCGAACGAGAGTGAAACATGAAATCGCGTGCACTTCTTCTTATTATGCTGGCATTCCTCATTGCCGCAGTTCCTTCATTTTCAGATATACTCCATGTTCCGGATGAAGCTGAGAGTTTTAGTGAAGCCATTGAGAACTCTGCTCCGAATGATACTATAATGGTCTCTGACGGAGAATATGTTGGAGACAATAACTACGATCTCGTGGTTGATTTACCACTCACAATAATGTCAGAGAATGGGCAGGATGATTGTATCATCAGCAGTGTTGAAGATAATGCTCAATATTGTTTTAATGTTCAATCTCAAGTTTCCATAATTGGGCTCACAATTGTAGGTTTCCAGGTGGGAATCTTTGCTGATGGGATTAATAACCTTGTAATAGAAGATTGTTTTGTTACTGGTTCAACGGCCACTGGAATCAATATAACAGATTGCGAGGGTGTCGGCATCACCAGATGTGATATCAGTGAAAATAACAACACTGTTGATGGTCAAAGTAGTGCAGGTATTTTTCTTAGTGATGTGACTGGATTTATTGACCAGTGCGTTTTCTCTGAAAACACTACCCTTGGTAGAGGCGCGGCCATCGTCGTTCAATCATGCAGTTTTGTTATCCAAAATTCAGATATTGTCGGAAATACTTCCAGACTTCATGGCGGTGGGATTCTGATCTCAAACAATAATAATTTAGAGATCAGGAATTGTTTAATTTCCGGTAATGTAGCGGAAGGATTTGAGGATACCAGAGCAAATGGTGGAGGTATTGCGTTAACAGCTGGTGATGCGATAATTGACAATTGCATAATTACTCAGAATAGTGCTCCAACTGGATCTGCCGGTGGTCTGTATTGCTTCAACGCTGGTGGGGAATGTTTAATATCAAATACCGTATTCACAGAAAATGATGCGATAAGAAACGGAGGAGGAATTCTTATTTTTCAAGACGCAAGCTGTGAAGTGTTGAACTGTATATTTGAGAACAACAGTGCCGGCATAGATGGGGGAGGCATAAGTGTAACATCGGGATCCACGATCGCGGTTGGAAATAGTGATTTTATTGGCAATGAAGCTGGGCTCGAAGTAGAAAATGGTATGGGCGGGGGGATTTACATGGGACGCACGAGTACACCAGTTGTAACGAATTCTATTTTCTTTGAAAACGAAGCTGATATTGGCGTTCAGGCATATGCGCAAAATGCGGGACAGGTTACACTGAGCTATTGTTTGATCGATGGAGGTGTGAATCAGAACGATGACTGGTCAATGGAAGGGCTAAGTGTAGAAGAAATTATAGATGGTGATCCTGTATTGTCTGATGGTCGGGATCCAGATTGGGGAATGAACGGATTTTATCTCGGAGAGGACAGCCCCTGCATAGATGCTGGCAGCGGACAGGCAGCCGACCTCGGGTTTGGCGAGATGTCAACTCAAGGGGATCTGTCACCTGATGAAGATGTTATCGATTTGGGTTACCACTATAGTGTAAGTAATTTTGCGATCTTTGGAAGATTGTCCGGAGTTGTTTTTAATGTTTCAAATGATGAACCGCTTGAGGGAGCACTTGTTCATACTTCGTTTGGACAAGAGGCGGTAACAAATGAAGAGGGTCTCTGGGAAATTGCTGAAGCATTCGCCATGCGGGAGTTTGAAATTACTGCTTCTATGGCAGGATTCCTTGATTCCACACTTACAGAGCTTATACTTGAAGACGGGGGAGAGCTGGATGTAAACTTCGGGCTGCTTCATCCAGAGTTTGAGATATCTCACGATCAGATTGTTGAGCAGGTTGAGGCAGGTGAGCAGGTTGGTGTCGAGATAACAATCGGCAATGCGGGAAATGCGCCTCTGAGCTGGGATGCAGATTTGACTCTGCGAGATGTCCCGGATGTTGAACCCTGGGGTTTTGAGCAATCACTCGGTGTGGGAGAAATTATTGAAGACAATGTGGTAGGTGGTGTAGTATACGTAGATAATCATTTATTTGTGTCAGCGGGTGGTGGTGACCCGAACATGGTTCATGTAATGGATATGAATGGGAACTTAAGGGATGCATTTCCACAGTTCGGTGATTCCCGAGACGGCATGGAAGATATGAGTTGGGATGGAGAATTGATATGGGGGACTGAGGACGACATGGTCTATGGTTTTACAACTGAAGGTGATGTTGTCGAATCATGGGAGGGGCCATTTAACCTTGCGAAGTATGTCGCCTGGGATAGTGACCGTGAGGTGCTTTGGATAGCATATACCACTTCTAATATTGCGGGTTATAACCGTCAGGGAGAACGGATCATTGAAAATGATCTGCCCCGTGGTGAGAACAGAATTTATGGGCTGACATATTGGGCAGAAGATCCGGATGGTCACCCGCTGTATATATTGACACGAAGGGTGAATGACGATACCGGTTATATTTACAAGATGAACCCGGATGATGGGGATATGCTGTTTGTGACTGAATTAGTACTGGCTTCAGGCGCGCCCAAATCAGCATTTATCGCTAATCCAGTTAATCCTTCGGTAATGAGTTTTATGACTATTGGTGACGCTTCCGTTAATGACGGTGGAGACAGAATCGATTTCTTCCAAATCTCTACCAATACGGCATGGATGGCGGTTGATCCTGCTGCGGGTATAGTTGCGCCTGAAGAAGAGGGTGGACTGACACTGACCTTGATGGATGACAACTTTGGAGAAGGGGATTATCTCGGTATGTTGACCGTTACGCATGATGCAATGGGCGGCATGGTCGAAATACCAATAACTTTTTCAATCGGCGGTGGGGATAGGATGCCACGTGATCTGGTGGTTTCCTTCGATGAAGGGTGGAATATGATCTCAATAAATATCGTTCCGCCTCAAGAAATGTGGGAAGGACGAGATGGCCCTGATGTCAGGCTGATGACTGAACAACTGAGGATTGATGAGGAGAACCATCACATATCAATTTTCAAAAACAAAACGGGTGCATTCTACGCCCCGGCATGGGATTTCACCAACATTCCATATTGGAACCTCGAGGAAGGTTATCTTGTGCGAGTGGATGAGGATGTTGAAGCGACATGGAACGGGGTTCCCATCCGCCCCGATGCAGACCTGCCTCTTGGTTTCGGATGGAACATGGTTGCATATTATCCGGATTATGAGCTCAGTTCGTCGGCTCCGGATTTTTATGTCCTGTCATCAATCATTGATAATGTGATTATAGCAAAAGATGTCCTTGGTCGATTCTTAAATCCTGCTTTCAGATTCTCCAACATGGATCCATGGCGTGAAACTCAGGGGTACCTGATCAAAATCGACGCGGATGTTGTGTTGACGTACCCGGATGAACAGGGTGAAGAACGTGTTGCGGATGTTGAGACAGTACTGCAAAATAGTACAGTATTTAGTAGTGATAATATGAGTGTCCTCATTAACTCCATTTCAGGGGTGAAACCGGAACTCGGAGATCAGGTTCTGGCATATAATAAGGACAAAATCCTTGTTGGAAGCGGAACATTTGGTGAAAATGGGGGTTGTGGTTTAGCTGTTTGGGGCATAGATTTGGCTTCAGGCAATTCCACTGGTTTGAGACCGGATGAGGCATTTGAGCTGGTTTTCCGAGAAGCCGTCAGTCAAATGGAATATCCCATTCAAATGGACAAACTGCTTGAAGGTAGGGGACTAACATACGAGACGGATGGATTCACTGTTCTCGATGTAATGGTTAACACAACTGTTCCGGATGAATACTACCTTTCACAAAATTATCCGAATCCATTCAACTCAATGACCCGACTGGATTACGGGCTGCCTGAAACTGCCAGTGTTTCAATTAAAGCCTTTGACATGAACGGCAGGCTTGCTGCTACGGTGGTAGATGGAAAGATAAAAGCAGGTCACCATTCAGCTGTAATTAACGGTAGTAACTTAGCATCCGGTGTTTACTGGATTAAACTTGAATCAAATGATTTCAAAGCGATTCGCAAGGTCGCTATGATTAAATAGACTTGACCCGTAGTACCATTCACATCCAGGGAAATCCGCTCTTTAGGTTGGGGCGGGTTTCTTTTTTTTTGGGGTTGGGAATAGTTAGCAGGGTTGATCTGTGGAACAATTCCCAGGCATGGGTGAAGGCGGATCGGGAGATCCGCGATCCCGGGAAAAGCAGAATCCCCCACCGGAAGATCCGGTGGGGGATTCTGTCTCAATGAAGAGAGGGATACTTCGGTAAGGTTCTGCTGAATTAGCTGACCT
>JABGPL010000210.1 GCA_018644935.1 Calditrichota bacterium
AAGGGGCAATGGCTATCCCGCTGGCCAATGGCATTTATCATCGGCTTTGCAGCCGGAACAAATCTGACGCGGTATTTGCAGTCAGATTTTATTGCCCAGATTAAATCATCTTTGATTCCATTGATAGTGATTGTCGATGGCTCCTTCAGCCTTGGAGCTACAATTACAAATTGGGTAATAGTTTTCGGCGTGTTATCCGCCTTGATCTACTTCTTCTTTTCCAAGGAACACAAAGGTTGGTTCGGGGGAACTGCCCGTGGCGGTATATGGGTGCTAATGGTCGCATTTGGCGCTGCATTTGGCTACACCGTTATGGCTCGTATTTCACTGCTAATTGGACGCATGTCGTTCCTGGGAGAGTGGATAAGCAACGGATTTGGGGCTTGAAATAGTGGGTGGTTCAACACTTGCACAATATAGTTATTGAGTGCTGTCGCACTCTCTCGTGTGACAGTAATAACCATACTTAACTGGCATACGAGGGCGTCTGCCAGCGTGATTCAGAGTGTCATCAGGTGTCATCACCTGACGATTTAACAAACAGAAAAGTGTCAGGTGAGGACACCTGACACCACAAGAGGAAGCGGTACATCACTAAGAAGAAACAGAATTTAGGACGGGGACTGTCGGCATTGTTTACTGATGCTGACCTTGAGGTAGCCTCTGACGCAAAAATGCAAATGCTGCCAGTTACCAGCATTAAACCGAACAGTCAGCAGCCCAGGCAGAATTTCGATCAAACCGCACTTGACGAATTGACGGCATCCGTTAGCGAAAAAGGGGTGATTCAACCTCTTATCGTTCGTCAGGTTGAAACCGGGTATGAGCTCATTGCTGGGGAGAGGCGGTTTCATGCTGCGAAAAAATCTGGTTTAACCGAGGTTCCTGCTCGGATAATGGAGGTTGCAAATGAAGCTGAAATGCTCGAGCTGTCAATCATCGAAAATCTCCAGCGAAGCGACCTGAATCCGGTGGAACTTGCACTTGGATATAAAAACCTGCAAATAAAATGGGGCTTGACTCAGGAAAAAGTTGCCCAGCGTGTCGGCAAGGATCGAGCAACCGTTGCAAATACTATGCGCCTCCTCGAACTTCCCGACCCAGTGCTTCTGTCTCTCCGAAATGGTGAGATATCTATGGGGCACGCTAAGGCGATTCTTGCAGTGCCGGGAACGGCTCGACGAAGTGCATTGTGGAAAAGAGTTGTTTCTGAAAGCCTTTCAGTTCGCCAAACCGAGCAAACGGCAAGATCGATTGCTTCAGTAACCAGACCAAAACCGGTAAAACGACAGCCAACAGAAACCTCACCCGAACTCTACGACTTTACTGACCGAATAAGAAGATCCCTGGGAACCAAGGTCAGGATTGTCAAGAAGGGTAAGAAGGGGAGCATCCAGATAGAATTTTTCTCCATAGCCGAACTGGAACGACTGGTAGATATGCTATCCAGGATGTAAGATCGGTTATTACATTGAGTTGATAGTTGGCTGAAGATTGTTGGAAAAAGAAACGGTTCTAAAGTGAAATGTACCCCACTTTGGGACCGTTTTTAATTTGCTTTCGGCGATTATTTCTATTATATTAATTGGTCTTGGGAGATAGTACAACGGCAGTACATGCGGCTCTGGACCGTAGGATCGGGGTTCGAATCCCTGTCTCCCAGCAACAAACCCGCAATTCCTTGACAACAAGGGGTTGCGGGTTTTTTATATTTTTGTGCAGTTTGCAAGATATCAGCCAAATTGATAGATGAAGGTTAAACCTCAAACACCCTCTGAATCTCCGGTGCTCCATATTCAGCGTGCCCTGTGTATACAGTTATATTCGGTCGGGGTTTATATTTCCCGCTGCTGTGAGTGTGGCCACATAATACTGTCAGTGACTTCTCCGGACATCTTTTCATCGTTTCCAATATAACGTCTCCCATTGCTTTGCATGTGAAGTGGGGTAGCCAATCAGGGTTTGATATCTCCCCCAGATGCCAGCAGGCTTCGGCAAAGGGGGGAACATGAGTTAAGAAGTACACATGCTCAAAATCCTCGAATGCTGCTTGTAACTGCTTTTGTAGATATTCGGCAGCCTCTATGCCTAACTCTTTCAACTTCCTTTTTCGTTCAAGTATGCTCAGGTTCGATAACTCCTCTATC
>JABGPL010000211.1 GCA_018644935.1 Calditrichota bacterium
GCAACATCCATTGTGAAACGAAGTTCTGTAATATCATTTTGATAAGGACAACAACAAATAATCCGTTTAATCCGCTTCATCCGTTGTGAATATGACAACTCCGTCATTTCCGTCACTTTTCCGTCACCACCTCAATCCCCCACCCACAGGCACTTACCGCCAAAAGGGTGACGAAGTGACGATAATTTACGTTATCCCTGTTCTGTCCTGTGCTATGTGATGATACTTGACTTTTGCAGAGAAATGTTGTATATTATCAATGTTAAGGTCGCATATGTCATGTATATGCGACAAGGAAGCTTGGCACTGCAATATTTCAGGTTTAATCCTGTTCTTTGAAAAATTCAGATTTGCGTAAATAATATTGTTTACTTCATCCGAATCCGTCTGCCGACGGATGGACAAGCAGGATGCTTGTCCTACTTTCGACCCATTCTTGGACAGCCTGGAATGTTCGACCTACTGTAGAACAGAGCTAGCCTACTGGCAAATTAATTCTGAATGTACTACCTTGACCTGGTTCGCTCTCAACACTCACACTGCCGTTATGCGCGAGTGCTGCGTGCTTTACAATTGCCAGCCCGAGTCCGGTGCCACCCATCTTGCGGCTACGGTCAGCATCGACCCGGAAGAATCGCTCGAACAAGCGCGGGAGATATTCCTCCGCAATACCGCAACCGGAGTCTTTGACAGAAATAACTACTTCGGAATTTTGTTTCTCAATTGATATATCTACGGAACTACCTGGCTCGCTATAATTGATGGCATTGTCGAGTAGATTAACTATCCCTCGTTCAAGCAGAGAAAAGATTATTGGGATCTCAGGATCATCAACGCATCTGATGATTACATCTACTTCTCTGGAACCTATCTTTGATTCACATAATTGCACGGCAGACTCGACAACTTCGCAGATCTTGTGATCAGCAGGCTTCAATCTCTCATTCTCGGTGTCCTGTTCAATTCGTGACAAACTGAGAAGATCCTCAATGATCGCCGTTAGACGATCCGAGTGCTTAATTATTATGTCAAGGAAACGCTCCGTCGATTCTTTATCCTCCAATGCACCATCCCGCAGAGTTTCCGCAAATCCCTTGATAGAAGTTATTGGCGTTCGCAGCTCATGTGAGACATTGGCTGCAAATTCCTTGCGGATTTTCTCCAATTTGCGGAGTCGGGTAATATCATTCAGAACAATCAAAGCACCGAATTCTCGGCTGTTTTCATCATACAATAATGTCCCGTGAGTCTGGAGGAATTGGTCCCGGATAAACAACTCACTTTCCAGCATCCCTTTTTTATTTAAGACATCCGCCACAAATTCCTGCAGTTTCTGATTCCTGATCATCTCAATAAGTGACCTCCCCTGCCAGTCACCGGAATCGATCCCGAGCAGTTTCTGAGCTGCCAGATTAACCCTAAGCAGCTTTTCACTCATGTCAACTGCAATAACACCCTCAACCATGCTGGATAGAACTGCTTCGAGTTCGTTACGCTGTTTGGTTACAGTACCAATCCGGAAATCAAGATCGGCTGCCATCTTGTTAAGGGAAACTGCCAGCGCATTGAATTCTTCAACGGATGGAGTTTCAAGACGGTGACCAAGTTCTCCCGACGCGAACCGTTCTGCACCAGATTTCATTTTTACGAGCGGATTGCTGATTTTCCGAGATACTATGTAACTGAACATAGCAGCCAGCAACAGGGCGAACAAACCACCCAGAATAATTCCGGAATATGCCTGAGAAAGTGCATCCCGGATAGTAGTCAGTGGGATTGCGACCCGCACAACTCCGGTTGGGTTATCCTTTTCTTGAGATAAAGGCAATGCAAGATACATCATCTTCATCTCAAGAGTCGTACTGAAGCGAATTGATATACCCACCTCGCCAGACAAGGCTTTCCTGATCTCAGGTCTGTCAGCATGGTTTTCCATAGTGGCTGGATCTCTTTCGCTATCACCAATCACCAGCCCATTTTCATTGATGAACGTAATTCTGGTTGAGGATTTCTGACTCAG
>JABGPL010000212.1 GCA_018644935.1 Calditrichota bacterium
TCCCGCGAAGCGGGAAATGTTCTCACCTCGTAAAAATACATCCACTTTAACAAATATCCGTATCCGCCTTTGGCGGATTGTCGAACTGGATAGTTCGACCTACTGCCTTGTGGTTAAGCCGATACTTTCCAAATAATCCATTCAGACAAATTCAATTCGAAACGTCTCCTCAACCTCACCTGCAATAACCGTTATTGTCCCAAAGCCGGGTTCCGCACTGCTCACAGATAAGTTCATTATCACCTGACCGTCAATATCTGTAACAAAAGATGGGGGGTGGGGGATTAATGTTGATCTAACAGTCACAAAGGTTCCCTGCCTTACCGGATTCCCTGCTACATCTAATATTGTTGCAACTAATCTAAAACCTACTGGTGAACCAACGGGAATTTCGTTGGGTACTCCCTCAATGAGTATCTGACCGGGAGGACCTGCAATAAACTCAATTATCTGGTAGTTGCTGAATATTGTGTCCTGTTCTGTGACCACAAACGCGACAATTGTATCAGTCTGAACAATATTTCTTGGAAAATACATGGAATGTGCTGTACCAGCATTACCTGATACAGGCACCAATTCTTCTGAAAATCGCCCGGAGCTTGCTCTGAAATAGACAACTGTACCACTTGGAGCCGGTGATCCATCCGCCATGTAAACAGTAGCTCTCAGCTCTGTGGAATCTCCAAGGCCAGCTTGGAGTTGACGGGCATTTGAATGAAGGTCGATACGAGAAACTGTATTTCGTTCTCTGACCCTAATCAATGCTGAGACTTCAAGATACCGTGGTGGGCATGTTGCGGTAACTGTGACGCTTTCAAGTTCGTCTTCTGACAAATTGCCATTGTCATCTAAAGTTGCCCCTGAACCCAAGGAGTCTGGTGATATGATCCAGTTTTCGGACGATGTGGTGTAAATAATTTCTTCGTCGAAGAATAACTGCCCATCTGCATCTTGAACGACTGCTGTAAAATGCGCAACAGAACCTCCCGGACCGTCAGCGTACATATAGCTTCTGTCAGATGATAATGTTAAGCTCCCAAAACCAATTCTCTTAATATCAAACGGCAGCTCAATAATATCAGACCAGCCAAAATCCGTGAGCTCTACACATATAGTTACGGTGAAGTCACCATTGTGCTCCACATCTTCGGATGGCCTTACCAAGTGCTGTACATTTAAGATTCCCGAAGAATCAGTCAGGAATGATCCGGAAAGCATTCCGATGTCTGCATTCATCTTAAAACGCAGATTTGGGATACCGATGTTATTCCGATCCCTCGCCTGGATACTTATATTGGTCGCTGTTAGTGAATCGGGGTGGATGGGACGTTGTATATTGGGTGTAACTAAAATACTGATAGACTCAGGTTCCTCTGCGAGAATCCGGACTGTCAACGGAACGGTTTTGAACATCTCCTCAAAACCAACTTCATCAACAAATGCAGTTACATAAACAGTTCCCGAACCCAAATCTGACCTGAATACTGCTTCAGCGTGTCCATATTCATCAGTAATATTACCGCCGGAAATCGATCCAAAAACGGGTGAGTCGTCAGAAAACTCTGATATCTGATATCGCAGTCGAACACCGGGAACTCCAACTCCTAAACTGTCTGTCAGTATCGTTTCGAGTCTAATTATACCGTTAGTATTGCACGAAACAGTCAGCTCAGAGGTTTCAGGAATCATTTCAATGCTCGAAGGAGGATGCACACCATTGATTATGAATTGATTTTCACCGACCACCTGTGCTGTCGCAGCTCTCAGCTTTACTGTAGATTGACCGGAGGGAACAATTGTTAAGTAAGAAGCAGAAATCTGCCCTTTTTCGTCTGTAATTGCTGTTTGCGGACCTATCCGACCGATGCCCTGTAATACACTCAGCGTTAGCTCAACATCAGGCTGGGCAACGCCATTAGCACTATGGGCAATTGCGGTAACTCCAACGGCTCGCACAAGACCTGCAGGAGCTGTCAGATTATCTGTTGAAACTCTGACTTCA
>JABGPL010000022.1 GCA_018644935.1 Calditrichota bacterium
TTCGTTGTCTACCAAAATGGAGAGACTAATCTGTAGGTTCCAAATCCGTTCTCATCTCGGAATACAAATTGCTTACCTAAGTGGCTGTAATACCAAATTTCAGTTGGAGCTTGCTGATCCACAAAAACATGTTTCTCAATATCAGTCGGTTTGCCATAGATAATATAGACTCTCCCTCTGTCTGTTCTCCAACCTTCATGCCCGTCACCATATTGCTTGTTTACATATCCAATCCTGCGGTAGTATTCAGTCATCTTCCCATTGGTCTCTTCATCTGGGGTTGGAAAGATCTCATTCCAAAAATCGACGAGTTTCTGTTCCCTATCTGATTTGGGAAATGACAACAGCTCGTTCATCTCTGCACTACTGGCAATTAATGACAATCGTTTTATTGCATTGTCAATATCATTTATCGAACCCGGCAATCCACTTGAATTTCTCGTAAACTCATATTTAATTTCGCGTTGCACCTCTTCGTATCTAACGATTAGGCGTATGGTGTATCTTCCGAAGGTCAAATCGTTACAATTGAGAGGTAAAAAGTATGAGCTCAATTCCTCACCTCCAATTGTCCTTAAGGTGTCGCGGCTCTGTAATTCATCATTTGAGTTAAGAACGGATAATTCAATATGCATTTCTTTTTGCGGATCTGCTCGGAAAATTTCAAAATAGCAAAATACATCAGACTTGCAATCTATCTCTTTTGGATTTACAACCGGGTGAACAGGGGTATTCAAATCCTGATCAACTTGCATAGAGGTTGTCAGCATCAGACCTGAAACACCGCACTGATCAATCTGAGGAAATTTTAATTCAATTTCTTTTTCAATTCGGGATATTCTTTTAGATTCCTGATCTTTTGTCAGCATGGTAAATGCATAATTGCCAGGAGCCAGGTTTAAAACGAAGGTACCAATCAGGAAATCACTGCGCGAATTCGTAGTCGCGTATTCGGGTGTTTCTGCACTGAAATACTTGATTTTTCTTTCAAGTAATTCTCTATCATCTCCTGAAATTGACAGGTTCATTTCAACGGATGCCGTAAAAGTACTGTCCTGTCTAATGAATTGAAGCATATCGTATTTAATTGGAGCATAAATTTCAAGCCTGATTCTCCCAGGTTCAGTTGAAAACCTCTGAAACTCAAACAATCTAAAAATCGGTTCTCCAATTTGACCATCTTCGCGCCACATTGGATAATCATCAGCACCTGCGCAAAAGGCTATACAGGGCCAAATGAGTAGCAAGATGAAAACTAGAACTTCGCTAATTCGTGAGTAACGCATCAGCATACGCTTTTGCCTCGAACGGATAAATATCATTTACACTCTCTCCAATTCCAATGAATTCTATCGGAAGTTTTAATTCACGAAGAATTGGAATAATCACGCCACCTTTTGCGGATCCATCCAGTTTTGTAACCACCAATCCCGTTACACCTGCAGCCTTTGTAAATCCATGGGCCTGAGAAAGACCATTCTGGCCCGTAATTGCATCCAATATCAGGAGAACCTCATTCGGAAGATCTGGATCAAATCGTTTTAAGACATTAGTAATTTTACTTAGCTCTTGCATGAGGTTGTGTTTATCCTGCAACCGACCGGCTGTATCAACAATCAGGACATCTTCCTCGTGAGCCAGTACAGATTGATACGCATCAAAAGTAACCGATGCGGGATCAGCTCCAGTTGCTTGTTTGATGATACGTGCACCGCTACGCTTCGCCCATACCTCAACCTGCTCAATGGCTGCGGCACGAAAAGTATCAGCTGCGGCAATTGCCGTCTTCTTCCCTTCCTTTGCGAACTTGTAGGCCAACTTGCCAGCAGTGGTGGTCTTTCCCGACCCATTCACCCCAACTAGGATAATTACCCAGGGTTTTTTAGCAAGTCTGTTTGCTCCCAACGAATCTGGACCAATCATCATCGTCGACAGTTCGGTTCTAAGGATTTCTCCAATTTGTGTTGAGGAAACTGATTTATCGAGCTTAACCCTTTCACGGACAGTTTCTATGAGCTGATCAACGGAATCAACGCCAACATCTGCCTCCAACAATGCTTCTTCAAGTTCTTCAAGCAGATCTTCATCAATCTTTCTACCGGAAAAAAAATTACTCAGTTTCCCAACGGTCAATTCGCGAGTACGCGCAAGACCTGTTTTCAGTTTTTCAAATAATCCCATATGTAGCTATGCTATTGGTTCTCCATGCATTCTATCTCTCCAATGCAATTTATTCCGCAATAATTTATTGAAACTAAAATCACGAAAAATCACAACCCGAGTGATGCAGGATGCACGTTTAATTGTTAAAGAAGAATTCGATTCAAGCTCCCATACTTTTTGTCCATCAACAGAGACCTGAAATGAACCTGAATGGCTGAAGGTCGATATTTCAATTTGTCGATTATCAGAGACAACGAGAGGTCTGTTTGCAAGCATGTGCGGACTGATGGGATTAATGATAATGCCGTGAATACATGGTTCAAGAATTGGACCGCCTGATGAAAGGGAATACCCAGTTGAACCTGTTGAAGTCGCAATAATCAGTCCGTCGGCATTAAAAGTATTTAAGTACTCTCCATCAATGCTGGTATCAAGGCGAATTATTCTCGCTGAACCACCTCGCTCGATTACTACATCGTTTAAACTGAGGTGGACTTCACCTGATTTATCACCAGTCACATTAACCTGTAGCATCATTCGCTCCTGCTCGAGGAAATTACCTTCTAGAAGGTCTTTTACCCGTTGGCGCATGTCCTCGACTGGTACTTCGGCCAGATATCCAAATTCACCCATGTTTATTCCAAAAATGGGAACCTGAAGAGGTGCTACAAGTCTTGCGGTTTGCAGAAAGGTCCCATCGCCACCAAAAGATAAAACAAAATCGCTCTTTTTGGCTATATCCTCAGGGAGCGCGGTGTTCATCTCTTTCAGATCGATTAGTGGGGCAAGATCAGATGCCACAGTATAACAGATACCCTCATCGCTGAGCCATCGCAGGAAATCGGGTAGTACTTCACCAACTTCAGGTTTTCCAGTATTTGCTATGATTCCGAGAGAAATTCTCTTCATTTCTCTACCTTTTCATGTTGAACTCTTCTGGAAACGGGATTTACAAATCGTCCAAAAAAATCTACAGATTGTGATACTATTGAATCTTCGTCGAAACCAAGCTCACGCCAGAGGTTGGAACGATCTCCATGTGATACAAATTTGTCTGGGATTCCCAGACGTTTTACCTTTACTGAGTTGATGTTATTGTCGCTGAGGAACTCTAACAACATGGATCCCATTCCACCCATTAGTACATTTTCCTCTAATACAAGCCAGCGATTGAACTGCTTTGCAACCAACTTCATGAAACCCTGATCAAGCGGTTTGATACACCTGAGGTTAAGAACAGCAATATTCCATTTCTTCAACTTTTTTAAAGTCTGAGCAGCATTAAAGCAATTCTCAAGGAGAGGTCCTGCACTGATAATTACTCCCTTCGTACCTTCCTTTAGGAATTCTGGTTGCCATATATTTTCATTTTGTTCAACATCAAGCTCCAATTTTGGAGCAGATCCTCTGGGGAACCGTATTGCGACCGGTGAATCAATTACCTTGATAGCCTCTCTAAGCATTAATCTCAATTCGTTACCATCTCGAGGTGCCAGGATTGAAAGGCCAGGAATATGCCTCAAGTAGCTTAAATCGAAGACTCCATGGTGAGTTGGTCCATCTTCCCCGACAATACCAGCGCGATCAATACCCAAAACAATTGGCAAATCCTGAAGGGCAATGTCATGAATCAATTGATCGTATGCGCGTTGAAGAAAGGTTGAGTAGATTGCGACCACAGGTTTCATCCCCTGTGTTGCTAATCCGGCGGCAAATGTCAGTGCATGTTCCTCCGCAATTCCGACATCAAAACATCTGTTGGGAAATTTTGACTGGAAGTTGCTGAGAGCACTTCCTGCTATCATTGCGGGTGTAATAGCACAAATTTTGTCATCATCTGCTGCGATTGCAGTCAATTCTTCGCTGAAATGCTGACAGAAGTTTAATTGATCGAAATTTTGTTTTTTCTTCTGAGGACCAATTTGTGGATCAAACTTGCTGACACCGTGTAAATGCGTATCATCGAGTTCTGCAATTTGATAGCCCTTGCCTTTCTCTGTAATTACGTGTACTACAACAGGTCCGGAAATCCGACGAACCCACTTTAGCATTGAAATTAACTCAGGTAAATCATGTCCATTAATCGGACCGATATATCGGAAGCCTAATCGCTCAAACCACATACCTGGCATCAGCATGGATTTGAATCCCTCCCCCATACCGTGCATAGCCTTCTGCAATTTTGTGCTCTTTGGTAGCCTGCCAGCGAGCTCCCACAAGTTATCTTTTATCTTTTCAAATCTCAGGTCAGTTCGAATATTGGATAACATATTGGACAATGCTCCGACGTTCGGAGAAATTGCCATTCGATTGTCGTTATATACAACAGTTATGTCAGTATTACTTCCACCGGCGTTATTCAACCCCTCAAAAGCCAGACCACCTGTCATCCCACCGTCACCAATCACCGCAAGCACTTTGAAATCTTCCCCGCTAATTTCCCTGGCCTTTGCCATCCCCAGCGCTGCCGAGATTGAGGTGGATGCGTGTCCGGCACCAAATGAATCGTATTCACTCTCGTCCCGCCTTGGAAAACCGGCAATCCCCTGGTATTGTCTATTAGTGTGAAACCGATCTCTACGACCAGTAATTATTTTATGTGTATATGCTTGACATCCAACATCCCAAACGATTTGGTCCCTGGGTGTATTATAGACATAATGCATGGCTAATGTCAATTCAA
This sequence comes from Calditrichota bacterium, assembly GCA_018644935.1. GTDB lineage: Bacteria > Electryoneota > AABM5-125-24 > Hatepunaeales > Hatepunaeaceae > JABGPL01. The sequence continues at coordinate 4,847 of JABGPL010000022.1, forward strand.
CAGATCCGAGATTAGATCCCAGATGCCCACCAGTTTTTGAAACTGTATCTATTAGAAAATTTCTTAGTTCAATCGCCAAATTTCCCAGATCCGCTTCACTTAGATGCTTAAGATCAAGGGGACTGTTGATTTTTGAAAGTAATCCTGTGGCAGACGATTCACTCAAGATCCGTCTCCTCCGTATGAAATCCGTCTGGTTGAATCTTTAGTATTTTTAGCTTTTTCTCAGCTTGATCAAGAATTCCCTGACATGAGTCAATCAATTTCTGTCCTTCGGAATATAATCCAAATGAATCTTCAAGAGGTGTATCACCATCTTCAAGTTTCTTTGCAATATCCTCCAGTCGCTTGTAAGCTTCTTCGAAGCTGAGCTGACTCTGCTGATTCTCACTTTTTGACATCTTGCCAAACCTCCAGAACATAGGCGGCAAAACCACCTTTTGATAATTGCAATTTAAGTTCTTCTCCAGATTTTACCTGGTCACTTGTCCTCAATATGACATCATCCTGACGTCTTGCCACACAGTATCCACGCTCCATAACAGATTCAGGAGAAAGCACTCTGATTCGATTCTTTATGGACTCAAATGACTTTCTGAAATCCATAATGTGTCTCTTGAGATTGATATCTAATCGCCTGGATAAATCATCAAGTCTCTGCCGTTCATCACCTATCCTCCCTGCAATCCTCCGGAATCCGTATCCACCAGCAATAGAATTTACCCGTTCCCGCCAAAGAGAAATCATTCGACTCAATGAGTTCCTCAATGTTGCTGACCTTTCTGAAAGAGCCTTTTTCAAGTCTTCTTTGTCTGGGACAACCAGGCTTGCAGCAGCAGTAGGAGTAGGTGATCTGACATCAGCTGCCAGATCACTTAAAGAAATATCTACTTCGTGACCAACAGCAGATACAATCGGAATATCTGAAGACGCAATTGCCCTCACAACTACCTCTTCATTGAACGCCCAGAGATCCTCTAATGATCCCCCACCACGCCCAATAATTATTACATCCACATTACCATACTTGTTAAAGGTATCAATTGCATTCGCAATCTCAATGGATGCACCCGCACCCTGAACAGCGACAGGTAGCAAAATAAGATCCGCTGGTGGATATCTTTTTGAAAACCCCCAGACAATATCTCGAATTGCAGCACCTGTCGGAGAGGTCGCGATACCAATTTTTGAAGGAAAATATGGAAGCGGTTTTTTTAAATTAAGATCGAAAAGACCTTCTTGCGAAAGCTTTACTTTTAGAGCATCAAATGCAGCCTGAAGATCTCCAATTCCAACTGGCATTGCTGATTGGACATCGAATTGGTAGCGTCCACCTTGTTCCCAAACTGATACTTTCCCATAAAGCCTTATACTCAATCCATCCTGAAGGTTAAATCCAGGGGTTTTACGAGTTCGCCACATGACACATGCAATCTGAGCTTTCTTGTCTTTGAGGGTAAAATATCGGTGGCCGGAGCTATGCTGTTTGAAATTAGATATCTCTCCCTCCACCCAAAGCAAAGGCAGACTGTCTTCGAGTAAACCTCTGATCTGTCGGCTGAGATCAGAAACAGATAAGACCTGGTCAGTTTTATTCAAAATTTCATCTGGAACTTCAAGTTTAAATTGTTTAGTATTTCAATCTTGATCAAGTTTCGCGGTCCTGGGATGGATGGGCATCCCTGCCAATCTTTTTCAAACATGAGCGCAGACAGATGCAGAGTGCGAAATTTTCATTGTCTGTGTAAGTTTCAACCAATATGACATTTTCTGAAAGTCATAGATTAAATCCAGAGCAAAGAAATCTCTGAACAGATATTTCTATCTTGTCAGAGATTTCTCCAATTCTCCATTCAAAGCAAACAACTCTGCTTTGTAATGTGCACCATTAATCTCAATCCATCCATAACTCGGAAATGGAGCTCGTCGAGGATCCGTCGGACTTCCCGGATTCATCATAGTTACTCCTTCCAAAGACTCAAGATAGAATTGATGACTATGGCCAAATATTATAATATCAACGTCTTCAAACATGTTGCGTGCAATATACGCAACATGGTCCGGTGCCCCGAAACCATGAACCACACCTATCCTGACACCCTCAGCATCAAGCCTCGTTTTTGCCGGAAAGCGTGAAGAAACAGGCTGTGCGTCCATATTTCCTCGAACAGCAACGACCTCACAGTTCTTTTCAAATCCCAATAACACAGAGTCTCTGGTTACATCACCAGCGTGAATGACCATGTCTGCGTGTTTGGCAATTTCCAAAATTTGAGTGGGCATGTCTTCCGACCTCTGAATATGAGTATCGGAAATGACCAGAATCCTGACCACAAGTTAATCCTAAAAAAATTCTACCGAACTTTTTTCTTGTGACGATTCTTACGGAGACGTTTTTTTCTTTTATGCGTCGCCATCTTGTGACGTTTCCGTTTTTTACCGCAGGGCAATTGCTCCTCGCACGTTAAATTTTTATTTGATTTTCACTTTACAACTTTACGTCTTTAACAGCTTCACGTAGTTTAGGAGACGGTTTGAAAATTGGAACTGTTCTAGCTAAAACCTGAACAGGCTCTCCTGTACGTGGATTTACTGCTTTTCGGGCTGCTCTACTTACGCATCGAAAAGTACCAAATCGGCGTAATTCAACGGTACCCCCAGAAATTAACTCACCTTCGATGGACTTTAATATCCCCTCGAAGACTGCAGAGACTTCGGCACGAGTCAAACCGGTGGCGTTGGATACTTTCTCAACTATTTCAGCACGGTTCATACTAACCTCCGTATATTTCCGTAAAAACTGTAACTTTAGAAGATAAAGTATAATCCACTGTCCTGCAAGCTATTTTGTGTTATCTCATAACAGAAACACAGTTCTAGGACAGTATTTTTTGTTATTTTCGCCTTTGTAGGTACCAGATCAATTCACTTTTCTTATAAAAGTCATTTTAAAATGGCAGATTCTTTAGAAAAGCACAATACATCACTCCTGCAAATCTGGAAATCCAATCAATCAGTTGGAGTATGACTACCTCAATAAAGAGGATCATGCTTGAAAAGTTATTTCACTAATGAAATCACAGCCTGTTCAGAATCTCCATTTGCTGATATCCTTAATATATAACTCCCCGATGACAAATTGCTAACCATTCCATTTAGGGTCATCCTTCTTAAACCGGAAGCAGCATTGAATTCTCTCTCATACCAGACTTCTCTTCCCAATTTATCAAACAAAAAGAACTCAACTGAACCGTGAAACTTGGCAAAATATTGGATTGTAATGGAATTATTAAACGGATTAGGAAATATCGATTTTATTGAAATTGAAGAAGGAATCAAATCCCTAACACCAATCCCCGGCGTTACTTCAAGAGCGTTTTCAACATTGATTTTACCCCAACCCCACTCATTGCTTGGAACCTCACCCGTAAACTCATCTGTACGCGCTGATAACAGAATGCGTCTCCTGAGCTGGGCCGGAGTCATTTCCGGATTTGCCTGCAGGATTAATGCAGCAGATGATGCAGCCGCTGGACTCGACATTGAAGTTCCTTCTATTGCAATATAGTCTGCTGGTTCACCAAAGGTTCCATCGTTTGATACAATTCGGGATGCTAATGAAGGGTGATTCAGAGGAATATTCTCAGAATGTCGACAGGAAATTGTTTGCTCACCAGGTGCGGTGATATCAGGTTTTCGAAGACCATCTATCCGTGGACCTTTTGAAGAGAACCTTGAAAGTTCATTCAATGTCCCACTGTAATTTCTCTCAAAACCCCTATAATCCATAAATACACCTCGGCTCACATATGAGCCAACGGAAATGCAACTGTCTGCAGTTGATGGCGAAACAACTAGGGTCGTTTTATTTGACTGCCGGAAACGCAGATCCCAATATTGGGTCAGGTAAAGGTGGAACTTCTGATCAACATCAGAATTGTTAGTTACCTCAATAAAATAGGATATGGAATCGGCTGGTAATTCGAGAATTGGGAGATAAATCCGCGATTCCGTACCACGTGGACTCGAAACCCATTCGGGTTCATCATAGAATGTCTGCTCACCGTCACCATCCAGAATAACTGCACTCATATCAACGTGGACTGATGTGTCTGGTCCATCATACCAAGAGAGAATCGCATACCAGGTCGCTCCAGCCTGCGTCAGTTTAGAGACCACTTGAATGGGTTCTGTTGTTTCCCCTCCTCGAATAGTCTGTTGATGGTGCCAACCTTGAGCAGCTGAATTACCGGCAGACATGAAACATGTCACTCCCTGTGACACAGCCCAGTCTACAGCTTGCTCCTCTGCTGATGATCCATCATTAAACCCATCGTTCCCACCATAAGACATTGTTGCAATATCAGCAGCTGCCCAATTCGCTGCTCCTCGAATTGCTCCGACTGTCGCAGCAGAAGTCGCTTCGCCGGTTTCGTCCTTTGCAATTTTAAAATAGAGTGGATCCGCATCCGGTGCCATTCCTCGATACACTCCCTCAGAGAGAATCCCTGACCCGAATGCTGTCCCAGCAGTATGTGTGCCGTGTCCCGACCGATGATCTGACACATCAATACTCGTGTCTGGATAATCCGCATAGTCCATAGTAGCCAGGGGATCCGGAAGATCTGGGTGCTCAAGTTGAAATCCAGAATCAATAACAAGCAGGCGAATTCCACTTCCTGTTAAAGGCGGTTGTTGCTGCCAGGCGAACACAGCACCTGTCTCAATTGCCACCAGATTATTTGTGGGTTTAAGTTTTCTGTAAGCGGACGTAACTCGTCTTACAAAATCATTTGCAATCAAATTACGTAAAGAAGTTGATTTGACATCTGCAATCAGAAATCCAGTTTTATGTGCACCAACAGGTGGCAGGTAGGTATGTGGATAAATTTTATCAACCAGACTGCCTAACAATTCAAGATTTCCCCTCAGATCCTTTTCATCAACATGGACAAACACCTGCAATACTGGGTCCATCCCAGAGGGGATATCGAAGTTTATAAGTCTTTGAAGATTCTCATTTGTTGGTTCTGATTGATAGTTTTCAATTAACATGAGATCTCGCGCGATAAACAGGCCCATCTTACTCGTTGATTGCTCAGAGCTTTCTGCACCGATCCCCTGTGAGCTTGAAAACAGAAGAATGGTAACAATTACTGAAAACATGGTTCTTTTCATGATCTGATCCGCTACTCTGTGTAAAAAAAGCTTGTTCAATTTGTTAAGTCGAACAAGCTTTTTTAATTCGCAAATTAATTATGCGCTGATTAAATTTCGTTTTCAAATTGACGAATAATCATTAACTACTTGATCAACACTACTCTTTGTTCGACTGGTTTATGTCCAGCTACATCAAGCTGGACAATGTAGGTACCTGAAGGTAATGATCCTGCACTCCATTGCAAATTATTATTTCCAATTGAACCGATGCCGGAACCTATTGTGAGCTCTCGACCATTCATATCCAGCGCTGACATTCGATATGCAGATTTTCCGGGAAGTGTAAAACTTAGCCTAACAGAACTGTTAAATGGATTAGGATATGCTGGGTTAAGGCTAAAGGAAAAGGGAGTTGCAGATTCAATAGGTGAATAGTTAGGATCTGGCACCTCGCCAGTGGTGAACCAGTTAAATAGATTATCTAAAACCGCGCTTTTATGTGTCAAACGATCATTTACTGATTCAAAAGCAAACCCGAGATACACGGTTTTTGACCCGAAACGATCATCTTCTCTGTATACTCCACCAAGACCGGTGACCTCATCCTCACCCCAGTAATACACAACCAAACTATCCGCCCCGGCAACAGGTTCCATTGTCGATGGACTAATTCGTCCATCCCCAGCTTCTCCACCACCAAACAGCATCATAACCGTATTGTTAGCAATGGGTCGTCTTCCAGAGAGACCGTTCACGAACATTGCACGAACTGAATCTTGTTGGTGATGTGCGCCAAAAAAATTGCGTAGTAATGACCTATTTTCAGGGTCATCACCTATTTTCTTGCCAATCAGTAGAATATTTGCACCCACTTCAAGACTGGATTGAATTTGAAATTTGTCCAGTTCATCTAATGGTTCACGCGATGTTCCTGTTGACCAAATAACCATTGGGTAATCTGTTAATGTAATCTGGTCAGGCGTAAAATCCCTTTCCACGTCCCAATGAACCCATCCTTTGCCCATTGCCTCGACAGAATTGATGAACCATTGTTCGGTATCATCACCTTCATCGTCGTCTACAATTAAGATATCGGGATGACCAAGAACGACATCAAATGTTCTCTCGATTATGAGTTGCCCTGGTTCGGCACTAACAGTAACTTTTATTGTTGTTGAATGCGGAATTGCATTAGAATCAACCTCAACCGTGAAAGGGTTTTCATCGTTAAGAAAACCATCACCTTGATCAATATCCGGGAATTCTATCGACGCCTGTCTGAACGACATGGTGGGATCAGGTGAACTTAGACTCACAAAAACATCTTCAGCAGCGGTACTGTGTTCCCCATTAAGGAGTTCAACGGCAATGCCGGCTGACTCACCGGGATCGAGTTTACCATTTTCGTTATCATCGTCAATTATATGAATATCCTGGATGGTCAATACGGGAATTGCACCGAGTCGCATTGATGTATGGGCATTTATTCTACCAGCCCCCATCAAACCCGCACGGTTTCCAAGATTATCATCAATATCATCACAGCCATCAACTATTAACTGCCAGACATCATCCACACTCAAATTTGGATAAGCAGCACGCATCAGGACAGCCTGACCAGCAACTATCGGACATGACATGGATGTACCGCTTGAATTTCCATATCCTCCACCAACAGTGGTACTATATATATTCAAACCAGGAGCACTTACATCAATGTGCTCACCCCAATTGGAGAAATTCACCTTTCTATCACGATTGTCAGTTGCGCCAACTGACATAGCGTGTTCGTAGCTACTAGGAAAATGATCATCATTTACGTTGTCATTACCCGCAGCGCAAACAACCAGTGCGTCATGTTCATGAGCATAATCAATTACATTTTCTGCCCACTGGGCACTTTGATACCCACCCCATGAACAACTAATAACCTTTGCCCCTTCTCTGGCGGCATATTCAATCCCTTGATAGCCGTATGTTACAGTCAGCCCGGTGCCGGTGCGAACTGCCATGATACTGCATTCGTACCCAATACTGGCAATTCCACGATTATTGTTTGTGACTGCAGCAGCATCTCCAGAACAATGGGTTCCATGGCCACTTATATCATTTGGATTGTTGTCTTCCCGATGGTTTTGCCCTTGTTGACCATTACCATAGAAATCCCAACCGACAATGTCATCAATCTTTCCGTTGTTATCATCATCTTCACCATTATCTTCCTCATCCGGATTTGTCCATAAATTACCTGCCAAATCTGCATGATCTACATCAACTCCTGTGTCAATAATTGCCACGGGAACTGTTGGGTTACCCGTTGAAAAATCATGAGCTGAATTCGCCTCTATCAGATCCAGGTAATATTGCCGTCCGCGGTGGGTGTCATTGTGGTCGACACAGATTTTATCAATATACCAGGGATCGGCATAGTCAATCACATCGAATTTGGCGAGATCAAGACAGACATCCCTGACTGATATTGTCTCAGGAAAGTATACTGTGTAAATGGTTGATAAATCTGTACCATTGGTGACAGGCGGCAAACAGTGTGGGAATGTCCGCTCAACCCATGAAGCATCCAATTGATTGAAGTATTCATCTAATTGATCAATACCAAGACGAATGGATCCGTCTACAGGCAGAGTTAGGTTATTATTCTCTGGATGTAATGAAAACACAGCAATGCCTGAACGCAATGGCTGATCTTCAATCACATTACCAGCTTGTAAATTGCTTGAAATTATCACGAGAAACAGGAATGCGAGTAGCACCATGTTTTTAGGAATCATTGTTACCTCGTATTTTGGGACAACTACTTGGACTTTGTGTACTAAATCTTCCAGCATTATAAAGTACAACATCAATACGCAGAATGCAATTAATTAGCCTTTGCTAACATAAGTGTTTGCAAACCTGCATGTCTTAAGGTTCCGCTTAGAACTGACCAACCTGCCTGATTAAGCGATTGTTTAACTTCAATGTCGGACCGAAGCAGTACATCTGACATTAGATAACTACGAATCTTATTGGCACAAATTGGTGGAGAATTTGAGAGAAGGAAGAGTCCATCACTTTTACTAAGCCGGCGAAATGTTCTGAATTGAGAATTCAGATCAGGGAGGTATTCAATTAATCCAAGTGCGACAATACACTTAATCGAATCATCTTCTATTGGCGGGATAGTCACATCTGAAACAATACGAAGTGAGGGTGACTTGCTATTCTTATACTCCTTTGATAAATCTGATAATAATAATTTGGAAGGCGGATTTACATAATCCCAAAAACTCCCCGATCCAGATCCAAAATCTACAGCCCAACCAGATAGATTTTCACAATACATTTTCCATAGCTCAGCAGCACATTTCAACTCTGATTGTGCAATTCTTAATCCGAATCCAGTCCTGCCCCTTTGCAAATATCGTTTGGCACGTTTATCCCAAAGGGTATGATTTATTCGGTTAGTCATTACTCAGGATACCAAGGACTTAATCTCTGTATAGTTTTTAGGTTTTTAGTTAGTTTGGCATGAAGGACAGAAAAATGTACTGCGTTGCGACTGAACGATTCGCTCAATTTTGCTCTTACAAATATAACATTCTTCTTCCTTTTTGGCATATACTTTCAAGAAATTGGCAAATTCCCCACCACGCCCATTTGAAAGCTTAAAATCCTTCAGCGTTGTACCATTAGCTTCAATAGCGGCATTCAAAATTGTTCTGGTGGAATTCAGTACTTTGAGCAATTCACCATTTGAAATACTGTTTGCCGGTCTTCGCGGATCTATCTTTGCATCGAACAATATCTCAGAGGCATAAATATTACCTATTCCGGCTATTGTTCCCTGATCTAATAAAGCAGTTTTAATTGGAATAGACCTTTTGACTAATAATTTTTGTAGCACCTCAGGTGTCAAATTATCATCGAATGGTTCCAATCCCATTTTTTTCCAGGGATGTTCGCCCTTCCGGTTTATCCAGATCCCACCAAGTGTCCTTGGATCCCGGAAAAGAAGCCGCCCATTTTGAAAACCAATTACAATCCTTATGTGAGACGGATTATCTTCAATTCCCTTTCTCCAGACAAGTGTACCTGACATCCGGAGGTGGATATAAACTGTCATTTCCCCTGATGTATCAATGAAAAGAAATTTACCTCGCCTGTTAATGGAGGTAAATTCAACCCCAACAATATCATCGAGAGTACCACACTTCACCATTCTGGGCAGAAGTGGTTCGACCCACGTGACTTTATTGCCCTGAACTCGTGTAATTAAGTCGCGGCGTACAGATTCGACTTCCGGCAATTCTGGCATAATTAATCCCTATTCCTTTTCTGCCAATCGGATCAGAATCTTCTCAAGGAATTCCTGATCTTCAATGTTGAAAGGATCTACATCATCACTATCGATATCAAGAACACCGATAATTTCTCCATCTCTCAATATCGGTACGACAATCTCAGACCTTGTGTTAATAAAACACGCAAGGTAACCTGGTTCAGCACGAACGTCCGGGACAATAACAGTTTTGCCTTCGTTTGCGGATAAGCCACAAATACCGGTGCCTCCAGGAATATGAACATGCTGAGATGCGGTTGGACCTGACCATGGACCCAAAACCAGGTCTCCATCCTTAACCCAGTATATCCCAACCCAGTTGTAATATGGAACCTTATCGCGAAGCCACCTTACAACAGCACTTGAAATTGTTCTCTGAGAAGAATTCCAGGGCAACTCATTCAGGGAAATTTCCAACTCTGAAAATGAGATTCTCTCCATCAGCTATCCTTCATTTTATATTTTGTAGGTATCTCTAATCCGAAAATCCCGCTGATTGATCCATTCCATAAGGCGAATACTGCCTTTATTTTACCTCGGAACAACAACTTCAATGAAATCATTGTGCCCCCGAAAAATCCAAACATTAACGGCAATGTCCACCACCAATTTGGAGCATGTTTCTTGAACAACAGCAGCATGCTTCTGCTTCGATAGAATGCTTTAAATGGTGAAAGCTCTCCTCCCATTGAAGCTGAAACTCTGTGATAGCTCTTAATGTCTGGATCAATCCAGAGCTCCCATCCCGATTCACGCATCCTAATGCTAAGATCGACATCTTCCGAATATAATCCGAAAGAGTCATCAAATCCACCGATATCTCTCAAAACCGACGATCTTGCAAGGAATATACAACCCGTCAAATAATCCGTTTGATTGAAACGAAGATTCTTTTGTTTGTAAGTTTTTCGTAAAAATAGATGGCCAACTGCACCCAGATGGATAAGTACATATCCACCACCATACCATATTATGTCTCTCTTATCATGATAAAGTATGACCGGAGTCACAGCACCGGCTTTTTGCTTACTTAGTAGAACTTCGACGAGCCCTGAGATGGTATTCTCTTCAACGGTGGCATCACTGTTGATAAATAGAATGTGCTCAGCTGACTGTTCAAAACCAGCTTCCATACCTTGATTGCAGCCAATTGCAAAACCCAGGTTTTTTTTATTGCGAATCAGTAGAACTTTGGGATATTCACTGGAGATCCTTTCAGCTGACCTATCATGCGAGTTGTTATCTACGACTATAATGTTCAACTCAGGATAATTGGACGCCTGTAATGATTCAATTGTCTCGAGTACAATCTCTCCTCCATTGAAGTTCACTATTACAGCAACAACTGCAGGCATTGGATCACTCATTTTTACGCTCTCTAATATCCCGGATGAAATCAACGGTCTGTTTAGCGTAGCGACTCCAGCTCAATCTATCACGCATTTGATTGATTCCGTGTGAAAGATCAGGGTTATCCTTCTCAATAAAAAATCTTCTAATTGTATCTGCAAGTTGGGATGGATTTTCTGGTTCAATTAGATAGCCACTCTGACCGTCCAATACAGCATCAGGAAGTCCACCAACATTCGTTACGATTACCGGGCGGTTACAACGGTAAGCAATCGGAACTACACCGCTCTGGGTGGCTGATCTGTACGGCAAAACAACAATATCCGCTGCTCGAAACCATAGTGCAACCTGCTCGTTCGGGATGTACCCATCAATAAGCCTAACTCGGTTCGGAGAAATTTCAGAAACCATCTTTTCGATCAATTCACGATCTGAATAGATTTCTCCCACAATGAGGCAAAACAATCGATCCACTTCATCAAGGTTTTTCAGAGCATTCAAAAGGACATCAACTCCCTTGTAGGGGCGAATCAAACCGAAATTAAGGATAATTCTGGCATCTTGTTTGAGTTTTAAAACTCTCCTTGCCTCAGCACGAGAAGTATCTTGTCCTGGAAAAATATCATAGATGGGATGATAGAGGTCTAAAGCTGGTGATTTTGGACTGAGTTGCTTTAACTGAGAAATTTCGGATTTACTGTGGACAATATTGCCATTCATTCCACCCAAACCATACCGGACGGCTCGGGTCCAGAGCGAACTCTTATCATGTGGGAGAACATTGTGACATACTGCAATTTTGGTGATTTTTTCTCCAGAAGATCTGCAAATTTCCCGATACGCCGGACCAAAGAAAGGGTGCCACCAATGGAAAATAACTGCATCAGAATTACTTTTAGATATCCTTCTGCCTATCTTGTACCAGGAAATTGGATTCATAGAATCTAGTTGACGATCACATTCAACTTCAATCGGGGTATTACTTGTGTCATATTGCGTTTTACCCGGGAATAGCAAATCGGGATAGAGACGAATGAAATTTATATACTGCAGGGAATGTTCCTGTGCCAGCTCTGCAGCTAAACGAGCACCGAATGCGGCAATTCCGCCACGGTAAGGATACGCAGGTGCTACACAGGTGAGATTCATTTACCAGAGCTTGGATTAAGGGAATCCGAATCGTTCCGCAAGGAAAGTTTTTCACGGTGAGTTCGCTCGACTATCATCTCTGCAAGCAAACCAAGTGTAAATAACTGAACTCCGGTGATAACTCCCAGAATTCCGATTAAAAACAGGGGTCTATTGCCTATCCAGATGCCGTTAAACCATCCAATCATGAGATAGGTAATAATGCTCATCCCGGAAATCAGACTTAGAAATCCCAGACTACCGAACAGGTGCATCGGTTTGGTTACAAATTTCATTCGGAAAAGCAAGGTAATCAAGTCAAAAAAACCAGCGATAAATCTGTATGCCCCAAATTTAGTTTTGCCATGCAGACGAGCATGGTGTTCAACTGGTGTTTCTCCGACTTTAAAGCCCTGCATATGAGCCAGAACTGGGAGAAAGCGATGTCTCTCACCGTATACGGTTAACTCTTTGACAACTTCATTTCGATAAATTTTCAAACCGCAATTAAAATCGTGGAGATTGATCCCTGAAAAGAATCCAACAACTCCGTTAAAAACTTTTGAAGGCAAAGTTTTAGTTATTGGATCGTGTCTTATCTTCTTCCAGCCTGATACGAGATCAAAACCCGTTTCAAGATTACTGATAAGGTTCGGAATCTCGGCAGGATCATCCTGCAGGTCTGCGTCCATTGTCACAACATAATTGCCAACTGCTGCTTGAAAGCCAACAGACAATGCTGCGGATTTCCCCTGATTTCGTCTGAAGGTAAAAAGCCTTACTGTTCTGTCATGGGAACGAAATTCTTTTACGATTTTATTAGAATCATCTGTTGATCCATCATCAACAAATAATAGCTCATAATGAAGATCCATTCCACTGAGAACTTCTGTTAACCGTTTATAAAGTTCCGGTAGGGAGCCTTCCTCGTTAAGAAATGGGATTACAACCGAAATGGCAACTTTGGAATCTTCCATTATTGAAATGTCCCGAAATCTGTATCCAAGTGAGAGAAATTGTTGTATGTAAGTGTGTTGTAGATAATATTGAGCTGAATTTTCTCAATATGTATGCTGATTTCTGAAATATTTGTAGATCTTTTTGATTTGTAGGAATAATCACGTTGGTAAATGAGTTCCCCGTTAAACACTCGTCTCTCCCGGATAACTCTTAGAGGCGAATATTCCAACTTCAGCATAAGTTCATATTTATCTTGCCCATCATTTCTTATAAGAGATATTTCCTCACTCGACTTTGAGACATCTTTTTGCAATTTCCAACCATCCAGCTTGCGAATATCAACTACTGGCATTATTGCTCTGGTCAATGTCCTTAAATCAGGGAGCATTTTTTCAAACCCGGGAATTTGCATGTTCTCAGAAAGCAATCCGGAAATATCAGCACCCAACATCTTGGATCTGATCTCAAATTCGTCTCCCGTCGTTATTACCTCAGCTATCTCAATTCCAAGAGGACCAGTAAATTTAATCTGCCAGTCGCCATTGTCAACAAAAAGAACATTTCCATTCAGTTTCATTTTTTTCTTTGGAGTATTCAGCTCAAAAACACACTCTGCTTCAAAATCAGTAACATCCTCCCTTCTGCGCATCAACTCATCTACAGCATTTGATGCAGATGTTGCAGAGTATTCCTGGAAGGGTACTTGAGGTGTACACCCAATAAGCAATAATAGGGCGAATACAACTAAACCTTTAACGAGCCAACCTCTTGTAATCTTCGTTTTCGGGATCGAGTACATACGCTTTTCTCCAAATTTCCTTTGCTTTATCCAAGTTTCCAAGCGCTTCGTGAACATGCGCAAGATGCTCATAGATCTCTACATTCTCCCCCTCACCTTCTGAAGCCTCCAGAATATCTGTAAGTGCTTTTTCGTATTGACCCAATTGGTAAAAAACCCAGCCACGAGTATCCAGAAAGGTCGGATTATCAGGTTCAAGCTTAAGTGCATTCTCCACCATTTCCAATGCGTCTTTAAGTCTATCATTTTGCGAGGAAAGCATATAAGCATAATTGTTCAGTATCAACGGGTTGCCCGGGTCAAGTTTTAACGCAGCATTATAAATTTCTGCACTCTTTCCCCAGTCCTTCTGATGGTGGTATAAATAGCCAAGCGACTGGTATGGGCTCAAACGAGTGGAATCGATAAGAATAGATTGACGCAATGCGTTAGAAGCCTCTTCATACCTCTCGAGTGTTGTCAATACGTTCCCATGCATTTCCATAAAAAATGCAGACTCTGGGAATTTACTAACCGCCTCTGAGGTCACTTCAAGCAACTCTGCGTCTTCCTTTTGCAGGTCCAGCGCTCCCATCAGATTAGCCCAGTATTTTATCTCACCGGGTTCGATGTTCATTGCCGACCTGAAAAGTTTTTCAGCTTCTTCAAAATTCTTGTCGTTCATCTCGATACTACCCAACAAGAATATCACATTGTGGTTGTCTGGTTCTAAGTCAAGTATCTTATAAAAAGTTTTTTTTGCCGTCTCTACATCTCTACGCATGAGATAAATCTGTGCAATCTTATCCAGAACCCAGGATTGTTCGCCAAATTCTTTTATAATCGAATTATATAATTCCAGACTTTCATCAAAGCGGTTCAATTTAGTCAAAACCAAAGCAAATTGTTTCAACTCATTTTCACCCAGGGGTCTTAATCGCTTCAGCTCCTCAAATAGCATTACAGCCTGAGGATATTGTCCGGAATAAACGTTACTCTGTAAAAGTGCAACTAGCAGTTCTTCATTCTCAGCATTTGACTCTCTGCCCTGTCCAAGTAGGATCGCAGCAGCTCTGTGCTCTCCGAGCTTGAGATAAGTTTTTGCAAGTGAAAGAATTATCTCAACTGAATTTGGATCATATATATGTGCCAGCTGATACTGAATAACTGCACGATACATTTCCCCGGCTTCTTCATGAATGGTACCATTAAGGTAATATTCTATTGCCCCCTCTTTTTGGAGGGAATCTGCCATTGATACGAGTTGGTTATACAACTCAATTTCCGGATTGGTGCTGCTGCATCCGATAAAGGAAATTAAAACAGATGATAAAATCACTATTTGAAACAGAGTGCTCCTGAGGAACCTCAACCTTGCAGCACTATGTTGTTTGTTTTTAATCATTTGAAAATGCATTACCTGTGTAACATGCCTGTTGATTAATCGTGCTAATTACCAAAAAATACACGAATCACATCGTAATATGAAACAGTTATCATTAATAGTAGCAGCGATGCCAATCCTCCCCAGATTACGATTGACTTTACCTTTAGGGGAATCGGTCTCCGGATTATCCCCTCAATTATCATGAAAAGCAGATGACCTCCATCAAGTGCAGGAATTGGGAGAATATTCAGAAACCCTATGGATATGCTAATAAATGCAATAAACACAATGAAAGTCACAAATCCACTCCGAGCGCTATCTCCTGACATCTTGGCTATCCCAAGCGGCCCAGAAAGGTCGCTAATTCCCGCCTGTCCTGTAACCAACCAACTAATGGTGGTTATACTCCGATCAATATCCATCCAGACATTCTGTCCAGCATATTTAAATGCATCGAAAAAATCGACCGGTTTGCGTACAATAGTACCCAGTACCCCCAGTTGACCTACAGAATCTCGATCTCCGGTTTCAGCATTAATGGAGGGAACGACATTTGGCACTATTACTGCGCTAAAAAGACTGTCGTTTCGCATCCATTTTACGAGTATTGAATCTCCGGGATGGTCCCTGACTATGCCGGTGAGCTCTTCCCATTTTGTAATGGGTGTCCCTTCTATTTCAACAATCCGGTCACCCATGACGATACCCGCAACTTCAGCAGGTGAACCGGAACTAACCAGACTAAGATCAGTGCCTTCAATTGACCCCATACCCATTGTCAGGATCACTGATAGATAAATCAGGTAACCAAGAATGAAATTCATAATCACACCAGCTGTGATAATGAAAACACGGTTAATAAAAGGTTTATTAATGAATGCCTTAGGGTCTTCAGGATCGAAATCATCGTCAAGTGACTCATCAAGCATTCCGGTCATTTTTACAAATCCACCTAACGGAACCCAGGCAATTTGATATTCAGTTTCTCCTACCGTTTTACTGAACATCTTCGGGGGGAAACCGAGTGAAAATATCTCAACCCGAACTCCGGACAGCTTTGCTGCCAGAAAATGTCCGAGTTCATGTATGAAGATAATTACACCAATTACAACAATAAATGAACCAGTGGTACTAATAAAGGACAGTATGTTTTCCATCAGATCTTCTCTTTAAACCAACTTACCTTAGTTCGGAAATCAATGTTTCCGTGTAGTCTCTACCCCAACTGTCAGCAGATTTAATTTCCTCTATGTTATCTGCTTCAGCTACATTATGAGTATCTAGAGTTTTTTCAATTGTCTCAGATATCTCTCCAAATTTCAAACGACCGTTCAAAAATCCTGCAACAGCTGCCTCATCTGCCCCATTCAACACTGCAGTTGCTGTTCCACCAATTGACAGAGCTTTATAAGCTAAATCAAGACATGGGTAACGCCCATCTTCAACCTTACTGAATTCTAGTGGTGGCCAATCCGCCGGATCATCATCCCGCAATTTCATCTCCCGGTGCGTAGGGAAAAATAGCGCATGTTCAATTGGGATTCGCATATCCGGGACACCGAGCTGAGCTTTAAAGGAACCGTCCACGAATTCAACCATAGAATGTACGACAGAAACCGGATGAATTCTTACATCTATTTTCTCAATCGGAATTTTAAATAGATGGTATGCTTCGATTATCTCGAGACCTTTGTTCATCAAAGTCGCTGAATCTATTGTTATCTTAGGTCCCATACTCCATGTAGGGTGGTTCAGAGCTGCTTCTTTTGTTGCGTTTCGGATCTTTTCAAGCGGCCATTTTCGAAACGGACCTCCAGAAGCAGTCAGTATCAGCCGCCTAACTTCGGATTTCTGCTCTCCTTGTAAACACTGTAAGATGGCACTATGTTCCGAATCGACTGGAAGAATTTTTGAATTAGTTTTTTTAGCAATGCTATTAAGCAAGTCGCCAGCAAGGACTAATGATTCTTTATTTGCCAATGCCAGGTCTATTCCACGTGAAAGCGCATGATAACTCGGCATTAATCCGGCGACCCCGACAAGTCCATTCAAACAGAGATCATATTCTTCGCTTTCAGCCACATGTGCATCTGCATCTTTTCCAGCATAAACCTTAATTCCTGAACCGAAAATTGCATTTTTCAGTTCATTCTTCTTACTCGGGTCTCCAATTGCAACACAACGAGGTTTCCATTTTAGAGCCAGTTCGGCAAGGGATTGCCATTTTGAGCCAGCAGTTAAAACGGTTATATCAAACCCACCCAACTGATTAATCACATCGAGTGTTTGTGTGCCAATTGATCCTGTTGCTCCAAAAACTGCTATTCTTCTATTTTGATTTTCTTTCATGATGCCTTTTTTGCAGAACTGAATTTCTCGAATCGGGTACGACGATTGTGAATCAAACTCAGCTCTGAATTTGACCACGGTCGTGAACTCAAACTCAAATTAAATTCAATTTCTAAGGATTTCGCAAATGATTTGGCAAGGTCGTGAGGTGTAGGACATTCCTCGCAAAATCTCTCAAGTGAAGCTGCCCTCTCATTGAGTAATGATTTCAGGTTATCTTTACGGTCTGGTGGCAAATTGACTACACTCGCGACATTCGCGATGTTACCTTTTAAAGGTACAGAACCATGTTGCAGAATGCTGTTCCGATAAACCCTTTGTGCAGCAGATGAAATTTTCACACCATTTACAGTGACCTCACCACGGACACAGCTACTTGCACACAACTTCGCCTGTTGAACTGCCAGATTTCTTAGGTTTCTCGTTGTTGCAACCTGGGAATCAGTCCCATCAATCCCGAACAGAGACAAAGTTGTAATCAGGGCATTAGCAACCGATTTGTATAAATACCTGAGTTGCGAAATTGAGCTCCCACCTGACATCAAAATTATAGAATAACTAAGATCGTTATCGTGAAGCAGAGTTCGTCCCCCTGTCGGTCTCGAAACAACATCCCAACCCAACCGTTTACAGGCGTTGATATCTACGGCATTTTCGTTTTGATGAATCCCAAGTGAAATTCCGGGAGGGGACCAGGTGTAAAATCTAAGGATTGCTTGAAAATTGCTATCAACAATTGAATCTGCAAGGAAATCATCTGCTGCCATATTGAACCAACCCCAATGGGAATTCTCAATCTTTTCAGGAATATCCCATATCAACCGCGTGTTTAACGGAGGGGTCATCCCTTTATGATACCACGATCTGAATTCTCAATGAAATCAAGTATCACTTCAACTTCTTTGGTTAGCTCGAGCTCATTTTTTATTGCATCCACAGCTTGAACTAAGTTCAACTTAGACCTGTAAATCAACTTATATGATCTTTTAATGGAGAGAATCTGATCGGTGGTGAATCCCTGACGTTTTAAGCCAATTGAGTTGGGACCATAGTACTTCAAGGGATCACCTGTTGTTAAAATATATGGGGGGACATCCTGAGTAACTCGTGACAATCCACCAATAAAGGCATATTTACCAATTTTCACAAATTGATGAATCGCCGTTATTCCACCAATAATAACATTATCCTCAATGTTAACGTGCCCTGCCATGTTAATCGCATTTGCCAGGATTACCTGATTGCCAAGTTTACAATCATGAGCGACATGAGTATAAGCCATCAGAAGACAATCTGAACCAACCTGAGTAATTCCACCCCCATGCTCGGTACCACGATTAAGAGTACAGTACTCTCTTAATACAGTCCGGTCCCCGACTCTAAGTTCACTCTCTTCACCACCAAATTTCAGGTCTTGAGGTTTAGTTGCAAGAACAACACCCTGTGACACCTCACAACCTTTCCCTAAACGTGCACCATTCGCGATCAATACAGATGAATCTATCCTTGTTTCATTTCCAATGGAAACATCATCTTCAATAATACTGAATGCACCAACTGAAACATCGGTTCCGAGTTTCGCTTTGGAGCTAATAATGGCTGATTTGTGTATCTTCAAGTTTTCCACTTTTTGTATTTGATCCGATGAGTACTTTGTTTGAGTTTTTTGTGTGTTCTTTCGACTTTCAATCTTAAATTTCTGTTGGAACCTGATATTATGAATTGTTATCGCTTCCTTTTGAGCATCGGAAATTTTCAGGAACCTACATACCAACATGCCGGTATCCTCATCTCCCTTATCTAACGAACTCTCCAATATCAATGCTTTAGTTTCGATGATTGTATCAGGATCAGACAGGTGTAGTTTGACATCGAGGATTGATCCGGTTTGATATCCCCAGATATCACTGGCTGATAACCTGAATTTTATCCCCCCCGCTGAAATATTGACAACTACTCCATCCTTGTATATACCATCCTTCTGTTCAGGAGAAAGGTCTGTCCATCGATAGTAAATTGGGATTTCAACACTTAGCCGCGAGTAGCTGCGCCTTTGAACACGCTCCCATTTTTCAGGGATTGGAAATTTAAGTACAGGTATCTGGTTGATCTTGCCAAATTGTGCAAAAGGGGACTTAAACCAAAAGGAACCACCCGACTTCTTAAGAACAACTTTTACATCGCATCCAATAATCAGCGACAACATCTTTTCATCAATATCTGAACGGTCGATGTAAATATTGTTTCCATCAACACTCAGAACCGCTGCACTGAGCAACCGATCGACACCTGCATCAGAAACATGAAGCTCGATTTGATCCTTTATCTTCAGACCTGACTCAGAGTTTCTCAATCTGCACCTCTGAAATTCTTAAATACAATGATTTACCACCTGGGATTTTTTTAAAACAATCGTGAATAAAACATTGCATTTGGATTACTTGCCTGATCTCAAACACCTATCTTCTTAAACATTATTAAGTTCAGAGAATTGTCTCACTGCGGCATCGTGAACAGCTGTCTCAAAATCTTTTCCGGCTGACGCATAAATGATACCACGCGATGAATTCACAAAAACAGGAGCATCATAGCCTTCTAATGCATTTCGCAATGCATCGACATCCCCACCTTGTGATCCGACTCCTGGAATTAATAACGGTAAGTCAATTGCCGCTTCTAATACCATCGGGAGAATATCGCTTTTTGTTGCACCGACAACTATTCCAACATTCGCATCAGTATTGATTGATCTCACCATTTTTATGACATGAATAAATAACGGTTCACCATCGATCATTAATGTTTGCA
Organism: Calditrichota bacterium; assembly: GCA_018644935.1. Taxonomy (GTDB): domain Bacteria; phylum Electryoneota; class AABM5-125-24; order Hatepunaeales; family Hatepunaeaceae; genus JABGPL01. The sequence goes on from JABGPL010000022.1 coordinate 25,106, forward strand.
AATCTGCCCCCCCGGGATTGGAGGTAACAGCCAATGCAAAAATACCATGTTCAGGATTGTCAATAAACGGCTGAAGCGAATCTCTGCCGAGATATGGACTCACCGTTGTCATATCTGCATTCAGACCCTCAAAAAGTGCTTTGCTGTATGCTTTTGCCGTATTTCCAATATCACCACGTTTTGCATCAGCAATCACTAATTTTTCTTTTGGAATTGCCCGTATAGTTTTCTGAAGCTGGATCCAGCCATCAGCACCTAGAGCTTCAAAGAAAGCAAGATTCGGTTTATACGCAGATGCAACATCAGAAGTAGATTCCACAACGGTTTTACAAAATTCGTAGAATGGTTCTTTTGAATTGTGGAATTTTTCAGGTATTCTATCTATAACTGGATCTAATCCCACACATAACCCAATCTTGGAAGTGCAAGTAGATTTTAGCTTTTCAGATAATAACATTTTACTCCTAATTGAACTGTGGGAATAACTTTTCAGGTACCTTTTTGCTCGAAAAATCCTGCAAAACGGTCGAAGTTACTAATATTAAAAAAAACACAGTCGAAAGCAACTGCATGCATCAATCATCAACAATAAAAAATATCTTTTTAATAAATGAAAACGTATTTTAGTATTATTGCTTTAGCTTCCCTTCCATCTTGCATTCAAAGCTGTTTTTCTGTATAATTGTTAAGTGATGCAAATCTTGTATTCTCTTCCGTTAATCGGCAATTCGGCACCTCAATCTGATGGTGTTGAAACTTTGATTTTTAGAGGGTGAAACTTTACAATAAATGAATATCGATTCAAAGTACCCAGTCAGGCACAGCCTATATCCGGAAATTGGTACACCGGACATCAGACGCAAAATCGCAAATGAACTCCGCTCAGCCCGTGAATTTAACGAGATGAGCCTGGATCAGATCAGGTCAGTTACGAAAATAAACACGCTATATCTTGAAAATCTTGAGACTGGCAATTGGGCATTTTTACCAGCGGTCTACGTTAATTTGTTCATCAAGGCTTATGCACAAGCTGTTGGTGTCCAGTCTGATGAGTTCAGTGATAGGTTAAATGAGGTTTTTGAATCGACTGAACCTGCCTTCAGATCGGTTGAAATTTCTGACTATTTTGGAGATAACGCTCAACAGCCAAATCTGGCTCGTGCTCCAGGCTTCTTCTCCTGGGTTGAAAAAAACAGATCTATAATCATCTCAGGTGGAATTACAATTGTCGCAGTTATTGTAATTGCCTGGTATCTGGTTCGCCCACCTCAACCTGACACAATTATGGTGGACGCAAAACCAAACATCTCTGCCATTGAAGATGCAAAATCAAATTCAGAATCACAGATTGTGGATTATTCTGAAGAACCCGATGCAATTAAAATGATTGAAAGTGAGGAGGTTGATGAAGTAGCCCTGGAAACATTTAAACTTGGGCTTCTTGCCCTTGGGACATGTTATGTGAAGGTGGAGGATCAGGACTCTATTCTTTATGACCGAACACTTTGGCCAGGTAATATCATTACCAATGAATACCCCGATCCTGTAAAACTAACTCTCGGAAATGCTCCTGAAATGAGATTGTTGGTAAACGGTGATACACTTGATGTATTAGATCCAGAAAAAAAGGTTCGTGTTCTTCGGGTAGGCTCGAATGGAATCATTGAATAGTTATTAAACAACCCATTAAACAGAAAAGCTGAATGTAAGATGATAAATACACCAACAACAGACCAAGGTCAAACTCCTGAAGAAAGTCCTGAGAAGCTTGATCATGTAATGCGTGCAAGACTGGAAAAATTAACTCGACTCCGCGAACTTGGAGTAAATCCATTTCCATACGGGTTCACTAAAACTCATACTGTTGAATCGGCACTCTCAGATTTTGATAAATTATCTGAGTCTGAGGAAAATGTGAAATTGGCAGGAAGGGTTCTATCAGTCAGACTAATGGGAAAGGCTGCATTTACTCACATTCAGGAAGAAGCACACAGAATTCAGCTTTATTTTAAGATGAACCTGCTTGAAGAGTTGGATTGGGAAGTTTTTCAACTCGGTGATATAGGTGATATTTTCGGAGTATCGGGTACTCTGTTCACCACCAGAACAGGTGAGCGCACTCTGAAAGTTTCAAAATTGACATTGCTGTCAAAAAACATCCGACCGCTTCCGGCAATAAAGGAAAAGGAAGATACCGTCTGGTTCAAATGGGAGGACAAAGAAGAAGTTTATCGGAACCGAACAATTGATTTGATCCTTAACCGCGAATCGAGAGAGAAACTCATTGCAAGAAGCTTAATCACCAGAGAAATCAGGAACTTCCTGGATGAGGACGGATTCCTTGAAGTGGAAACCCCAATCATGCAGAGCATGTATGGTGGTGCAAATGCAAAACCGTTTGTAACACATTACAACGCTCTTGATCATGATTATTATCTGCGTATCGCAGACGAGCTATACCTGAAGAGATTGATTGCCGGCGGTATCCCCAAGGTTTATGAAATTGCAAAGGATTTCAGAAATGAGGGAATTGATCGCTTTCATTCACCTGAATTCACGATGATGGAATGTTATGCAGCCTACGAAGATTATCATTTCTGTATGGATCTTGTTGAGAGAATGTTCACTAGACTTGCTATCAATGTTCTTAAAAAAGATGTATTTGAATACGACAACAACGAAATCAGTTTGAAAGCCCCCTTTAAAAGATCTACAATGGCTGATCTCGTCAAAGAGAAATGTGGGATCGACATCATCGACCGGGACCGTGATGAGCTGGCAAAAGAAGTTTCTGATCTCGGAATTCACGTTGACACCACTTGGGGTACCGGAAAAATAATAGATGAATTGTTTTCAGAAAAAGTCGAACCGGAATTGATACAACCTACATTTGTGCTCGATTATCCAGTTGAACTATCCCCTCTGGCGAAGAAGCACCGTAGCGTAGATGGTCTCGTCGAACGTTTCGAGCTGTTTATTGCAGGAATGGAAGTTGCTAACTCTTTCAGCGAATTAAACGATCCAATCGATCAACGAAGCCGGTTTGAAGAACAGGCTCGGTTAAAAGCTGCCGGAGACGATGAAGCACACCCGATTGATGAAGACTATCTTCAGGCTCTTGAAATAGGTATGCCACCTACAGGTGGTCTTGGAATGGGAATTGATCGTCTTGTCTTAATCCTAACCGGGGCTGAATCCCTTCGCGATGTAATTCTTTTTCCAACCCTTCGTCCAAGGTCCTGATTTGGGTTATGAGCTTTTTATCGCGGAGCGATATCTGAGATCAAAGCGCCGGACAGGATTTATATCAATAATTACATATATATCAGCTGCCGGTGTTATGGTTGGTGTCGCGGCACTTGTGATTGTACTATCCGTCGCCAATGGGTTTGAAGCAGAAGTCAGAAACCGCATTATTGGAGCGGATGCACATATTAAGCTGAATTTGTTTCACCAGATGCCGATGAGCAACTATGTTGAGACCCTTCAGAAAGTCAGTACAGTCAAACATATTGTTGGAGCATCCCCCTACATTGAAGGCAAGGGAATGTTGCGAAAAAACAAAACTGTTGAAGGCGCACTTCTAAAGGGCATTGATGAATCGACCATTGAACAGGTTGGAGATTTACCAAACACTATCGTTGCGGGAAAATTGGCCCTTAGACCAGAATTAATCAATGCTGATTCATCAAGGCACCATTCATCAGGATTTCCAGATAGCAATCAACCATTAAACAATCCCGGTAAAATGTCCGGTATTGTTCTGGGTGCTCAGCTCTCATATAAACTTGGGGCATTTATCGGAGATACACTAATTGCTATCAGCCCAACCGCTATGACCAGTTTTCTGTCCGCTCCGCAGGTTAAGAAGTTCATTGTTACCGGTATCTTTGAAACTGGAATTTTTCAATACGATGATACTTTCTCATACATCTCCATCGAATCTGCCCAAGACCTTTTTATGACCGAACGGGCAGTATCCGGGATTGAGATAAAACTGGAAAACCTGGATCAGGCTGATGGTGTAAAAGCCGAGCTGGAGAGTTTACTGGGTTACCCATACCACGCAAGAACCTGGTATTCTATGCACTCAACGCTTTTCCGTTGGATGAAAATGGAAAAATGGCTGTTTACTATCCTCTTGTCACTAATAATCCTGGTCGCGGCTTTTAACATCGTCTCAAGTCAGATTATGATTGTACTTGAGAAAAGACGGGAGATTGGCATTCTAAAAGCGATCGGCGCATCCCGTGAAGGGATTATGAAGATTTTCCTGTATGAGGGCATGATCGTTGGGGTAGTTGGAACATTCCTTGGATTAATTGTAGGATATGGTGTCTGCTGGGGGCAACAGACATTTGAATGGCTATCTCTGCCGGGAGATGTATATTTTTTGAGTACACTTCCCGTTCAAATGCAAATTTTAGATTTTATAGTAATCACGATTGTCTCCCTTGGGCTGGCAATCTTAGCTTCCGTCTACCCGGCTCGACGAGCTAGTGCTCTCGATCCGGTTGAGGCTATCAGGTATGAATAAATAAATTTGGTGTTTACCTTTGATAAAACCACTCACCGTAAAATTAGCCACACTAACTCTTGTATTAATCCTCCAAACGGTTGCTCTCTCCGCCACGCGAGCTCCGATCTGGTCAAAGTCCAATCAGGGCATGGTTGCAACTCCACATTCTGCGGCAACTGAAGCTGCAATTGAAATATTAAACATGGGTGGTAACGCAGTTGATGCTATTGTTGCAGCATCATTTGCACTCACTGTCGTAGAACCTTATCATAGCGGGATTGGTGGTGGTGAGTTTACCCTGCTTCGAATGAAATCAGAGGAAAAGGTTATAGTCTGCGATGCACGGGAATCTGCTCCATCTGCAGCAACTCCAGATATGTACATTGATCCCGAAACCGGCAGACCATATAAAAACCGTTCATGGCGTGGTGGTCTTGCCGTTGGGGTACCCGGAAGTGTACAGGGGAAGATTGATCTAATTAACAGATATGGTGATTTAAACCTCAAAAAGGTAATGGCACCTGCGATAAGGTTAGCGAAGAAAGGTTTTATCGTAGACAGATCTTTAAGCAGTAGACTTAGGAGTAACACGGACAGATTTTCCGAAGACGCCGGCATCGCGGCTGTATTTCTGCCAAGTGGGAAAGCTCCAGATCGCGGTGATATACTGGTTCAAACCAAATTGGCAGAGTGCCTTGAAGGTATTGCCAAAGACAAAGGCAAATCCTTCTATCATGGTAAGATGGCAGAACAGATTTCTAACACATGCCAACAGTCCGGTGGGATAATTACCTTTGCTGATTTGGCAGAATACAAAGTTATCTGGCGCCAACCGATCCGTTTTGAATATCGGGATTACACCGTATATTCTATGCCCCCGCCATCTTCCGGTGGTGTTTGTATGGCACAGATTTTTAACATTCTCAGTGGATATCCGATGGATTTTCTCTCCCCTGGAAGTGCAGAATCGAGCCACTTGATTGCCTCGGCATTTGAATTAGTGTTTGCAGACCGCGCGACATGGCTTGGTGATCCCGACTTCAGCCCGATTCCAGTTGATGGATTAACCAGCATGGCTTATGCAGTTAAACTACGTAAGGATATAAATCGATTCCAGCGCAAGCCGGTCAAAGAAGCAGGTGATCCCTGGATTTACGACGCTGAATCAAACACAAGCCATTTGTCTGCAATTGATAAGCATGGGAACATGTGTTCGATGACAACATCCGTAAATTCGTCATTCGGTTCACACGTGTACGTCGCAGAATTAGGATTTTTCCTGAATAGCACGATGGACGATTTTTCTATTGCACCGCGTGAGCCCAACAAATATGAATTAGTTGGAAGTGATGTTAACAGCATTGCCCCAGGAAAGCGACCATTATCGAGCATGTCCCCTACTCTGGTGTTAAAAGATGGGAAACCGCATATGTCGATAGGCTCCGTCGGTGGACCTCGGATAATCACATCGGTAGCACAAATACTGATAAACACTATAGATTTCAAGATGGACATCCAAGCTGCGATAGATGCACCACGCATTCATATGCAATGGAAGCCGGATAAACTATATCTGGAAAAGGAAGTTACCCCAGAAATCATCAGAGAATTGAGATCAAAAGGCTGGACAACTAACCAATCGAATCATTGGTCTTTGAGCCAGGGGGTAGTAATGGATTTAGAAACCGGAGAATTCACAGGAGCGAGTGATGCTCGAGGTGTCGGATCAGCAGGTCCCAGAGGTGATTAGTGCGACCTCCTGAAGTTATCATCACCTATGTTACTGCTCCAGATGAACAAACTGCAAGCAATCTGGCGTCTGAGTTAGTTGAACAAAGACTTGCAGCCTGTGTGAATGTTATTCCCGGTGTTACTTCCCATTATCGATGGGAGGGAAAAGCTTGTACAGATACCGAGCTCTTGATGATTATCAAAACCGAAAAAAGCAAATTCAGCGCAGTAAGAGATTTCATGCTCAACAAGCACCCGTACGATCTGCCAGAAATTATCGCGGTGGATATAACCGATGGTTTTTCAAGCTACCTTAATTGGGTAATCAGTGAAACATCTCAGCAAAAAGATAAGTAAAAGAAGAAAACTTTTAACGGAGACATAAATTATGACAGAAACAGCACAGCATCACCGAATTATAATAATCGGTTCAGGTCCTGCCGGACTCACCGCCGCAATATACAATGCCAGAGCCGATCTTCCGCCTTTCGTTATAGAGGGGATTCAACCTGGTGGTCAGTTAACAATCACGACTGAAGTAGAGAATTACCCTGGATTCCCTGAGGGTGTTATGGGACCGCAATTAATGGATCAGTTTAGAGCTCAAGCTGAACGCTTCGGGACACAATTCCTGACAGACGCGGTATCTTCAGTTGATCTCAGCAAGCGTCCCTTTACAATTAATGTAGGCAAAAAAGTATTCACATCCGATATAGTAATCATTTCAACAGGTGCCTCAGCAAGGCTTCTCGGCTTGGAATCAGAATCGAAACTAATGGGGCATGGAGTTTCAGCATGTGCAACTTGCGATGGTTGGTTTTTCAGGGAAAAAGAAATTATTGTTATTGGTGGTGGCGACACTGCTTGTGAAGAGGCTCATTTCCTGACAAAGTTTGCCAGCAAAGTTACCATAGTTCACCGACGAGATGAGCTTCGAGCATCTAAAATTATGCAGAAGTATGTTTTAGATAATCCTAAAATCGAGATGAAGTGGTTCAGGACGGTAACAGATTTTATTGCTTCTCCGCAGGGGATGTTAGAAGCTGTAATGTTGAAAGATCCCAGAACAGGTGAAGAAGAGAGGTTTGCGTGCGATGGAGCCTTTATTGGTATCGGACACACACCGAACACCTCTTTATTCACAGGTCAGGTTGAAATGGACGAAAACAATTATATTATAACTGCACCCGACAGTACCAAAACAAACATCCCGGGTGTTTTCGCATGTGGTGACGTCCAGGACCATACCTATCGACAGGCAATCACCGCAGCAGGCTCCGGTTGCATGGCAGCAATTGAAGCGGAGCGCTTACTTATATCCGAAAAGGATTAAAAATGAAGAACCCAACAGTAGTTAGAACAGCATTAGTTTTAATTGCGATGATTCTTTCCGCATCGCTATTTTTTGGTTGCTCCCAGGCTCGTAGTGATTACAAATCTGGAATTTACTGGTTGGAGAAAGAAAACAACTGGCAAATGGCAGCCAGATCGTTCAATCGGGCACTTGAGAAAGATCCGAAGAGTTGGAAGATTAATCAAAAGCTGATTCAAGCTATGGGAATGGGTGAAGAGCCAAAAGTTTTTGAATCACAACTGAGAAAGACTTTAGCTCTTTTTCCAGATAGCGCGCGTGCAGCATCATTAGCACAACCTGGAAAAGATCTTTTAGGAGAAACACGATACAATAAAGTTGCCGGCGGTGTTGAATTAATGCACTTCGGGACTAAGCTCTCGCGTGATCCGAAAGACGAGGTTCTCCTTGCCAAAAGTATCATGGCTGCTTGCCGTGTAACAGACACTCTTGCAGCAGTTGATTACTTTAAACGGTTCATCATAGTGGCAGATGGAAAGAGTATTTCAGATAGTATACTTCAGGAGTTAAGGTTCTTTATCGGTCATTCCAGGCTGAACTGGATTACGCTTGAAGCACAAATTTTAAGCAAACCTGATGATCTTGATGCTCGAATCGCACAGCTTAACGCCGGAATTCTTGCAGGCGACTCATCGGGGGCTGTTGGCAGGCTCTCAGAGCTACAGAAAATAATTCCAAATGCAATCGATAATCAAGACCTTGCAAAAAGATATGGAACGCTGGTCGGCTATGATCCGTTCAAGACCAAGGAAATTGCGAGAGGTTGGGATGGGTCCGAATCTCCTGATGGGAAAAAATTAGTCTTTATAAAGGACATGGGCGAAGAAGATTATACAGATATGTACATCTATCAAATGCCTTCTGCTGGTGGTAGTGAAAAACCAATCTTAAAAGCAGCTCAACAGAACCTTAACATCCTTGCCTGGCCCCGCTTCTCACCAGACGGTAAATGGATTTATTTCTATGGTTCGAAAGACAAATCATGGGAACCTGGACGGGTCGGCAGATTCAACCTGTTCAGAGTTAAACCAAAATATAATTCATCTCCTCAGAAGCTCACTGATTCCGATCTGATTATTACAGATCCATTCTTTGATAAAAATGGAAGTTTATTATTGGTTCGCAGGGATGTTGGCAGTGTTCGTTCATCGGTTGAAATAATCCGGGTTAAACCAGATGAAAGGAAAATTGAGGCTGTGAGTAGAATCGGTGAACCTGTAAGTAGCGCAACCTTTAATCACACAGGAGATTCGCTGATATTTGCAACCGATAGAGGAATATTCAGGCGTTCGGTTAACGGTGGCAATATCTCAGTTGATCTTCCCTGGACAAACGTCTCTTTCCTGCAAATTTCACCCGATGGTAAACTTTTAAAACTATGTAACTCCTCCGACCAATTGATAATTGTTGACCGGGACAATCCTGTCCCGACATTCCTCGGAACGGTTTCCTCACATTGGGTAACTTTTGGAAAACATGGTGAAATTTACGCCAGTAGATACAATAATAAATGGAAAAGACTCGTGCGATTAAAGTACGGATCACCGGTGATTAAAATCAAAGATTTCAAACAAAAGTTAAAGGCAAGTTAACATGCAGATTGGAAAGTTTAAGCTGACCGCGCTCGAATTTGGAAGATTTAAACTTGACGGCGGAGCAATGTTTGGTGTAATTCCAAGAGTACTCTGGGAAAGACACCACCCCGCTGATGAAAAAAATCGAATAGACATGGCTCTTAGATGCCTCCTCATCGAAATCGATGACCGCAAAATTCTGATTGACACGGGATTCGGGCAGGACAGGACTGAAAAATTTATTAACATATACCAATTTGACGGTGATGCTAATTATTTGGAAAAGTCCCTACTGGAAGTCGGATTAGTACCATCTGACATAACAGATGTAATTCTAACCCACCTTCATTTTGATCATGATGGTGGTGCAACAATAAATAAAGACGGTGACATAATTCCAGCTTTTCCGAAGGCGAAGTACTATATACAGAAGAAACAGCTTGAACATGCCAGGTCCAGGTTTGAACGGGATAGAGCAAGTTATTTTCCAGACGATTTTGAACCACTTTTTGACGCCAATGTCGTTGAAATAGTTGATGGCGAATGGGAATTGCTTCCCGGAATAGATTTTCTGATATGTAACGGCCATACGCCTGCGATGCAATTGCCACGTGTTCGAAATGATGGAAAGACTCTCGTTTATGGTGCCGATTTGATTCCACTGGCGTCTCATTTTCCACTACCGTGGATTATGGCATATGATCTAAATCCTGTGCAAACACTTGAAGAAAAACGAAAATATTTAACACAGGCTGCTGAGGAAGGTTGGATTTTCTTCTTTGAACACGATGCTGAAACCGTCATGGGAAAGGTAAAAAATACCCCAAAGGGTTTTGCTCTGGATATGACTGGTCTTTAGTTCTTGCTCAGAATGGCATGGATCTAAAAAAAAACCCGTCCATTTGGACGGGTTTTTTTTTAGATCTTTAAGCAGAATTCACTTTATCTGCCTTGTCTTTGCCTAAGCTGAATTTTGAGTCGTTCAAGCTCACGTTCGGCATTCAATCTTTCCTGACGAATCTTTTCTAGGTCAACATCGACTGAGCTAACCTGTTTACCTTCATCATCTATTGCCCATTTGAACATATCATATCGTGTGTCGACAAGTCCCTGACTCGCTGTATATACTGGCCTGTCTAACTGTGATGGCAGTCCTAAACCAACAACGGACGGCATTGGAGGTACAAAGTTGATACGGGTAGTGAATCGCCATGTGGGATAATTATAATACTCTGACATATCCATTCCATCTGGCGGAATCGTGGTATCTTCATCACCAAGAACAAGAACATCAACACCGAAGGTATATCGAACACCATAATATGCTTGAGTACGTATCATCGGAGTAACATAAATCCAGTCTTCCCTACTCAACACATCCCATCCTGGTGAATCCAGGTAATTCAGGCCATATACCTCAAGCCCAAGATCAAATGGAAGCTTTTTGAATGGAACCAGAGTGCTGACTAACCATGAAAGAGACGTTGTTGACTTGTCATCCCCACGAGAATCATCATTGTAATAATGGAATCCAACATTTCCATGTACAGACAATCCTTCGTCCGGGAAAAGCGGTTTGTCATAGTATGAAACCATTGCCGTCAAATCATATTCTAAAGACTCATTTGAATATGGCTCGAATTGGATATCAGTGTATTCTGAAATCCCGTAGGTTAGTGACGGCATAAACCCGATAAAGGTATTTCTTGCCACTCGGATATTACCATATTTCATACTCAGGGTGATATCCCCCGGGATCATGAATCCATCATCGTTCTCATCAGTGCCCAGGGTTTCATTGTAGTCCTGGTATATAACCTGACTGAAGGAAAATTCGGCATTTCTGGAATATCCATAGGTTCCGGATATTGCGACTGTGCGATTGTATAAAACAGAGTCGGTTGTGTTCCTGTACCCGCCAACGTAACCACGAAAGTAAACCCCAACCTCTGTTGATTCGCGAGGTATGACGAGCGCAGAGTTCGTGTTGAGATAGCCAAAGCCACCTGAGAACTGTGCTCCGATTGACGGCACTGCCATGAATAATAGCAATGCTATAATTAAAACTTGCGAAAATCGATTCATTTTAATCCTCTAAATCTCGAAGAATTGGGAGTTAATTCTTCGGGTTAACTGTGAATCAGCCACCGAATCTAAGTCCGGCGCGAATCTGTAGATAATCTGTGCGACCATCCGCATCAGTTTTCTTATCTTCATCCCAGACTCTTGCAGGTTGTCCCCAATAAACAACTGACCCATTGTCTTTACCTATATCTACGTAACTATACGACGCAGAAACATCTAAAAATATATATTTTTGAAGTTGATAGGAAATACCAAGAGCAAGTTGAAATCCGACATCTGATCCTTCAGCCTTATCTGACCATTCATCGGTATGAATTATCTGAGGCATATTTGGAGCGTTCAATTCTCTTACAAGGTCTTGTGCGCGTGCTGTATTCCACATTTGGATGACCATTGAAAAAGAACCATACCCTCTGAGTTGCCTCGTGTTTATCGTGCTAATAAGTCGCTCTGAGTATAAACCAAATCCTATAGGAACTTGCCTGTAAGATCCAGATTGACTACTGTAGGTGACATTAGCGTAAGGTAGAAATTCTTCTGGTAAATTTTGAAGTGAAGAGGTGCCTACAATCTCATCCTCACTTAAATCTGTAAAGTAAGATTTCCCAATCCCAGTAAAGATTAAAACGCCATTTCCCGGAGAAATTTGGTATCGAAGACTGATCTCGTTTGAAATTGCCGGGTCCCATCGATCACCCCACCACCCAACAGGTAATCCCACCCCACTGGTTATCCCAACGTTTATTTTACCGGGAGCGCCTGTGGATTGCTGATTACTCAGAAGAATGAGCAGAAAAACGACGATTGTTAGAAGTGAGTATCTTTGAAACTTAATTAGCATTTACTTTTAACCCTATGGCTTTGCACTTTTAGCTGATTACATGAATATAAATCTGCAACTCAACATTGTCAAGTTAAAGACCTGTACTTTATCACTTTTGACAAGGTGTACAGTCATTAATCCATATCTGAAGCCAAAATAGCATTTGATTTTATTAAAAAATGCACATTTGAATATACACATCGAATTGCGAACTAACCACAATACGGGTATATTATTTATCAAATTCTCATATCATTTACCAGGGAAGTGCTCTCTTCTAACGATTTTGAGCACTGTTACATTCACAATGCACTTTGAAAAAATTGAAATTCTTGATTGGTTAAAAACAGCATCTGAAGCCCCGATTGATTTTACTGCAAGCGGGATGGCTTCACCAGAGAATTTATCCGATTTGGGTATAAAAGTTGATGATTTGCCAATTCATGGAGATAATTTTTATAGCTATAAACCCTTGCGTGATCATTTAGCCAAGGTTTATGGAATATCACAGGAATGCATAACAGTCAACGCTGGTGCCAGTATCGGCAACTTTGCTGCATTGAGTGTCCTGCACAAAAAAGTCAATCAGATTACAGTTGAAGAACCCGCATATGAGCCATTTATCAGACTAGCCAATGCAATTGCAGGAACAACTCCCGAAAGGCTGCCAAGATCACCAGAAAGCCAATATCACCTTGATCCCGATCCTCCCTTACTCATGGATGGTAAACCAAGAATACTGCTGATGGCTAACCCTCATAACCCAACCGGAATTTTTGAAAAACCTGAAACAATCGCCAGGATTGCAAATCGACTGGCATCCGATGGTGGATGGATGCTGATTGATGAAGTGTTTGTTCCGTTTCTGGAAAGTGGTGAGCGGTTATCTTACTCAAAGCTCAAAAACAACATTGTAACAACATGCAGCCTCACAAAAGTGTGGGGACTCTCCTCACTCAGAATTGGTTGGATTTCAGGTCCAGAAGAAGTTATTCACGATATTGAAAGAACATTAGACAGCATCAATGTGATTCAGCCATTTATTACTGAATACATAGCATATCATGTTATGTGTGAAACCGATATCGGGAATAAGTTACTTCTTGCTGCTCGAAAAATAGCAAGTAAACACTTGAGCATAGTAAAAGAATATCTTGATAAACTGCCGGAAGTATCTTATACCACCCCCGATGCAGGAATATCCCTACTTATAAGGTTTAAAGATGGGAGAGACGCTGATAAGTTCTGTGACAACCTTGAATCAGAATATGGAGTCCGCGTAATAAATGGCCGATATTTCGAGGTACAAGATGGTTTTAGAATGTCTTATGGTGTTGATGAAGAAACACTCAGAAAAGGTTTGGAAGCAATAACTAAAGCCATTAGAACTTCATAGGTGCCAGAAGTAGCCCGGCTTCCTCGAAGCCGGGGAAAATAAGACAAAAGGAGCCCCACATGGTCAAATATCGCAGGTGGTTCACAGACAATCCGGAGATGCTATATTTTATAACTTATGTTACAAAGAATCGTGAAAACATTTTTGTTTCAAGATGACTATATAATTCAATGGAAATGCTGGAAGGAAGTCCTTGGAAAAATAAATGGTGAATTATTCGCCTGGGTATTCCTCCCAAATCACAGCCATATTATATTGAAGCAAGGAGTGAGGTCATTTTCGGATACAATGAGCAGTTTCAAAAGACGGGTGACCTGGATGATGAAGCAACCAGGTGGTATATGGCAAAATCGATTCTGGGAACATCTATTGAGAAATGACAACGATTTGGAAAGACACACCGATTACATTCACGTTAATCCGGTAAACCATGGATTAACCAAACGTGCCCAGGATTATCCTTATTCGAGTTTCAAAATGTTCGTCGAGAAAGAAGCGTATCCCGAAGATTGGGGATCGGTGGTTGAAATTGAGGTTATCGGTGAGCCTATAGATTAGATCCCGGCTTCGAGGAAGCCGGGCTACTGTTATCTCAGCACATCCTCACAAAGCGCATCAACTAACCCCGGAACGGTAAACGTCGTCGCCTCCACATCGACTTTCAACCCAAGTTTCTCTGCGAATGCAGATGTAGGAGGTCCTATTGTGGCTAATCTTGATTTGGACGCGACTTCTTTTGCCCGTTCTATTCCAAGAATTTCTACGAATCTGTCAACTGTTGAACCACTTGTAAATGAAAGGTAGTCAGGAGGGCTGCTACAAATTTTATCAATCCAGTTCTGTTCCCATTGAGCATTTGTGTTTCTATAAACGTTTAAGGCAACAACGTTTGCCCCGGCTTTTGCAGATAAGTCTTCAATAGAACTATCTGCGAGATTACCGCGAACTCTAATGACAGATGTGTCTCGCAGATTACCCTTTTCTACGAGCGTCTCAGAAAGGCATTTCACAGTTGCCCTTTCCGGAATCAAATCCGCCACAAAACCTCTCTCTTTCAGAGCTGATGAAGTACCATGTCCAACAGCAGAAATCTTGAATCTGCCTAAAGCACGGTGGTCAAATCCTCTTACAAGCAATTCATGGAAGAAATGTCTTACCCCAGCTTCACTTGTAAATACACACCATCCCCCATCGTCAATTGTGTGCTCAAAACCTATCCAACCACCTTCATCACTCGCATGAGTGAGTGTAATTGTCGGATATGGGACAGGTGTTGCACCACAGTCCCTCAGCAGATCACACATCCCCTGCATTTGCTCTGCGGGTCGAGTCACGAGTACACTCTTTCCCGAAAGGGGCATATCTTTCGGAGGAAGAGAAAATTCATCTTGACCTGTAACATCACCGATAAAAATCAGAGCAGGTGCTACAACGTTTGCATCCTGGCATCTGGCGACAATTTTTGATAATGGAGCTCGAACTGTCTGGTGGATCCCTGTTGAGGCATTTTGTATTACAGCAATGGGTTTATCAGGACTCATCCCACCCTCAAGCAAACTTTTTACTATCCTCTCCATATCCTTAACGCCCATATAGACAACAATAGTTCCACCATCGAGCTTTCCAACGTCTTCCCAGGGAACCGGCGCGGAAGCGGATTTCGCTTCACGTCCAGTTGCTAACATAACCCAGGAGGCGTTTCTCCTATCAGTTAGAGAAAAACCAGCATCTGCGGCTGCTGCCGATGCGGATGTTATGCCAGGAATAATCTGATGTGGTATCCCCTTCTCTTTCAAGTAAGCAGCTTCCTCTGCAACTCTTCCAAAGACCATTGGATCGCCACCTTTCAGTCTAACTACCGTTAGTCCCTTACCAGCAAGATCACAGAGCAAATCATTCGTTTCATTTTGAGGTTTTGAATGGTGACCGGCTCGCTTGCCAACATAATACCGTTTAATACTTTCCGGCAATGCCACAACAAGCTCAATCGGGATCAGATCATCATAAACAACAGCATCTGAGGTATTAAGAAGATCGTACCCCAACTTTGTTATCAGACCGGGATGTCCTGGACCTGAACCGACTAAATATATAATTCCGTTTTTCTGTTGCTTATCTGTCACTTTTCCCTCTTTTTTCGTTTCTTTCAATCCACTCCATCCAATCCGCATAAACTGCATTTTCAGATGGTAATTGAAGTTCATTTGTCGGTTGAATAGCGGAGAACCTTTTCATCAATTCGTGATTTATCTTTGGCATATTGTCACTCTCTAACAGGACGCTTCGCAATCTTCCACCGGCTTCAACCCAGGAACCCAATCCATTATGTTCAGTGGATAAGATGTTTCTAATGTCTCTCGCCAAAAACGGTGCTTTCCCACTTGTCGATACTGCAACTATCAGGGGATCGTCTCGCCACACTGCCGAGAAAACAACAGTGCACAATTCAGGATCATCCACTACATTGACAGGCACATGTATCGACTGTGCTTCTCTGGAAACTTCTATGTTCACCTTTTTAGATGAAGTGGCTGCAACAACCAAATCGAATCCACTGCAATCCCCTTGCCTGTAAACACACTGTTCCCATTTCAGCAGCGACTTATCCACCATTTGTCTAATCCTGCCGGTCGCTTCTGGAGCAATGATGGTAATATGACATCCCGCTTCTAACATTCTCTCGACTTTATTAGTCGCTACATCCCCTGCCCCAATAATTAAGCAGGCGATTTTTTCTGTTTTGAAAAATACTGGGAGCAACATTATTCCTTAACTGAAATTCTTATGGTGTGGAAAACAAAACGAACAAAACAAACAAACCGAACAAAACGAAGTCTCAAATAAATATCCACAATTATTTATCTGTATGCAAAAGAGAATTGGAATGTAGAAAGGGTCAGAACAAACAAACAGTTACTTTAAGTAGGTTATTCCGGTAAGGTGGGAGTATCCATCGAATTCACACGTCGGAGAAATTGTCGATACAGGCTGCGAGATAATGCTTCTAAAGCTTTTGAATCTCCCTGCCTGAAACTATTTCTAAATTGCCCGAGTACTTCAATTCTGTCATCGTCGAGACGTTTGCGAAGTGCAGATGCACCTAAATCGCTTGATTTGCGACGCCATTGTTCAAAAGCTCCGACCTGTTCTTCAACCAGATCTAATGCATAAGGCATCTCAACTGCCCGGTCTTGCTGAACATCGTCTAAATACCTTTTCAGGTCATCAAGATCAAGAACCGTAACCCCGTTTGATTCAGCCAGCCGCGGATCTATATCTCGAGGTACTGCAAGATCAACTGCAATTAATTGTTTGTTATCACGCGGTGAGGATAAATCTTTTCGGTGAACAACAAAATCACTTGCGGAGGTAGCACTAAACAGAAGGTCTGAATTGCTCATTACTTCAGACAAATTTCCAATTGGTTGAATAGCTGCACCAATCGTACGCGCCATTTTTTCTGCTTTCTGAACGGTTCGGTTAAGAATGGTAATATTGACATTCTCTTTATTTAACCTGCGGACGAGCATGTCCGTTGACCGGTTTACGCCGATAACACACGCGCTCAATCCTGAGAGGTTAAGACCTAGTAGATCCTTCAATATATCAACGGCAGCACCAGCCAGTCCCTGGGCACCTATTCCAATTTCCGTTTCACTGCGAATACGTTTTGAAATCTGGAACGCATTATGAAAAAGTTTGTGCAAACCTTTTCCCGGACCGTTAACTGAACAGGCTTCACTATAAGATGTTTTTACCTGTCCGAGTATCTGGTATTCTCCCAGTAGAACAGAATCAAGTCCCGGTGTTACTTTGAAAAGATGTCTGGCAGCACTGGTACCCTGGCGAACAAACGAGAGTTTATCAAGGTTGTCGTTATCAGTTATTCCACGAGATTCGTAAAACTTTTTAACACCTTCCTTCGCATCAATTTTTTCAGGATCAATTCTGTAAAATTCAATCCGGTTACAGGTCGCAAGAACGACAGTTTCTGATGCACCAGTAATTGTCTTGAAATCGCTGGTAGCCTTTGCAAGCTCATCTTTCTGTAACTGAAAAGGTTCTCGCTCAGAGAGAGCACAAGTATTATGATTTATTCCACAACAGCTTAAGAACACGGTATGATACTCCCCATTATATCAATCAACTTTTGATTGAATAGTGTTCTTGGGTAAAAATAGTGCACCACCGGCGAGTATACCGACATCACTCCAACCGGCACGTCTAAGAATCAGAGCGGCATCCCAGGATCTACTGCCCATTTCACAAATAATTGCAGCGAAACATTTCTTGGGAACTTCGTTAATCCGCGCCCTCAACTCCTCGATCGGTATCTCAACGTATCTATGATTTCCTTTTTGTACAACTACTGCTTCGATTTCCTCAGGTTTTCGAACATCAAGAATAACAGCATCGTCGGGTAGATCATAAAAATCATTTGGAGATATTAGTTCTACTCCTGCAGATCGACTGTTGTCCTCGATAAATGCCATTGTGTGGAAAGGATCAAACGGTTGTGAATAGGGAGGTGAATATGCCTGTTCAAGATCAGGGAGTTTATCAATTGTCCATCCGGCTTGAATTATTTGAGCTGCTTTATCAGCTAAATAAAGCATCTCTCCCGAACCAACAGCCTGAACACCAAGAATCTGACCATTTTTCTTGTCATATATGAGTTTCAGGTGAGTTTTTCCAGATTCAGGAAAATACCATAGGCTATCATGGAACGTTCCCCAACAACTTGAAGTGTCATATCCGTTTTCACGGCAAGAGTCTGAGTTTAATCCAACCGAAGCGATTGATAATTCAAAGAACTTAACAATGGTAACACCTGCGACCCGACCGAATCTTGAATCTCCATTGCAGATATTATCGCCGGCAATTCTGCCCATTCGATTCGCAAGTGAACCAAGAGCCCAAAAACCTGGTTTCCCATCAACCGCACTGGAAAGCTCTACACAGTCACCAGCGGCATAAATCTCGGGATCTGAGGTCTGTAATCTGTCGTTTACAACTATACCACCAGTAACCCCGAGATTCAGACCAATACCGTCTGCAAGGCGTGTATTAGGTATAACTCCGGTTACAGCAATAACCCTGTCAACTGTAATTGTCTCACCTGATCCGAGGATTAACTCAAGTCCATTCTCAACTTTTCTGATCTCGCGACAGTTACAACCAAGTTTGAGATTTACACCCTGCTCTATCAACTCAGATTCTACCAATCGAGAAAGCTCCGGATCAAGAATCCCGGACATTACTTGAGATCTGAGTTCCACAAGATGTACATCTACTCCCCACATTGCCCTGAACGCTTCACAGAGTTCGATACCAATGAAACCTCCACCAATAATGGCAACTGAACCAATTTTTCCCGTTTCAAGCTCTTTTCTGGTTTTTATAGCGTCTTCAAGAGTGTGGAAATACTCAACCCCAGGTAGAGTAATTCCAGGAATTCCAGGTAGTAATGGAGATGAACCGGTTGCAATTATCAGCCGATCATATGGTAGAGTTTTGGGAGAGTTGGAGTTCAAATCGACGCAACGAACAAATCTCGCAATTCGATCAATCGAAACAGCCTCATGACCCGTTAATATTTCAACACCTTTAACATCTCGAAAGTACTTTTCATCCTTGATGGTTCCTGCAGGTGTTGAAATTAGGTCTTTAGACTGATCAATATCTCCGGATAAGAAGTATGCCATTCCGCAGGTAGAATACCCAAATGTATTCTCCTTAACGACAACGGTCACATTTGCATCTGCTTGTAAACGACGGATCCGGCAGGCAGCTTTTAATCCGGCTGCCGATCCGCCGATAACGATAACTTCCATGATATTAGTTTACCAAAAAACTCAAGCAATAGATTTACGCACACCAAGCGCAATCTTGTATAAAACCGTAATAATACCAGCTCCGAGAGCATACACTGCCAATGTGATGGCTACTTCAGGGAACGTTGGCAAATATTCGGTAACAGTACCTAAAGGAGATGGAATGAATCCAGTTACGACCATTCCCATCCCTTTATCAATCCAAATCGATATAAACAGGATTATACATGCAAATACCAGAACATTCTCTTTCTTCCGTGTCTTCGGGTTAAGTAACAGAACCAGAGACAGAACTGCAAGTACAACTGAGAACCACATCCATGGAACTAAAGCTGTTTTATCTCCCAAACCGAAGAACATATAGGTAAAATGCGAAGTATGTTCAGGCATACTGCTGTAATAGGCAGTGAATAATTCCATCAGAATCAGGAAAATGTTCAAACACATCGCATAAGTAACGATAATGGCAAGTTGCTGCATTGCTTTTTTACCAATATCAAAATTCGCAACTTTCCTCAATATCATCGCAATTATTATCAGCAATGCAGGACCTGCTGCAAAAGCTGATGCCAGGAAACGAGGTGCGATAACTGCACTTAACCAGAATGGACGACCCGCCAGTCCAGAATACAGGAATGCGGTGACCGTATGAATACTGACTGCCCACGGGATTGAAAGAATGATAAAAAACTTGATCCACTTTGGTGGAGCAATGCCTTTTTTCTCTGCATTTAAACTGAAATGACTGATGAAAACATTCAGGACAAGATACCCGAACAGCACAACCGTATCCCAGAACATCATCGAGGTAGGTGAAGGGTGTAAAAACACATTTACAATCCTAAATGGCATTCCCATATCAACAAAGATAAAGGTCATACACATGATGCATGCGCCAATCGCAACAAATTCACCCAGAATCGTCATTTTTCCGAATGCTTTATAATTATGAAGATAGTATGGGAGCACAACCATAACAGCGGAAGCTGCAACACCAACTAAAAAGGTGAATTGTGCAATATAAAATCCCCAGGTAACATCCCGACTCAAACCTGTGATACCAAGCCCATATTCAAATTGTTTCAGGTAATTCAAAACCCCGAAACCTATAACTGCACCGAGGGCAAAGAGCCAGATCCAGTACCTTTTATTCCCACTTAATGCTTTTTCTAACATCTAAGCCTCACACTATGTAGTAAATTTGAGGTTGGGTTCCAAGACCCGGCCTACGGCGAATTGTGAAATTGTTTTCAAGAAGTTCTCTAACCTTACTGTGTGAATCATTTAAATCACCAAAAGTCAGAGCTCCAGCCTTACAAGCATCAACACATGAAGGCAGTTTTCCTTTTGCCAATAGTTCTTCACAAAATGTACATTTCTCAACAACCCCTCGCATCCTGGTCGGATAATCGAGATTGATATCCTTCATGTTTTCAGCTTGTCGTGGATCTCGCCAGTTAAAACTTCTCGCTCCATAAGGACATGCAACCACACAATAACGGCAACCGATACATCGGTGCCAATCCATCATCACAATCCCATCCTCTTCACGTTTCCAGGTAGATTGTGTCGGGCAAGCCTTAACACAGGGTGGATTATCACAGTGATTACAAAGAACTATCGATGGACCATGCAGAATATCTTCTTTTAGATGTTCATGACCAACATCGTGGAAAGCTCCATGGAAGCTTTCCTTCCAGATCCACTTTATTTCATCCTTAGGATTACCAAAATCCGGTACGTTGTGGGTTTTGTGGCAAGCATCTACACAAGAAGTGCAGTCCTTCTCACTATGACATTTAGGCAGGTCAATCACCATCGCCCATCTTTTGCCTGATTTCTTGGAAACTTCTGGAACCTTTACACTGGCAAAAAGGTCAATTGCAGGACTAGCTGCCAAGCCAACAGTACCGAGACCCGCTAACTTAAGAAAATTTCTTCTATCTATGCTCATTACTTAAACTCCTCCGGTACGATATGACACGACCAGCAATAAGGCTTAACTCCAAGATAGTTGTGGCATTGATCACAGAATTTTTCCTTACTCGGGTGACAATCCAAACAAGTATTGGTTAAACTGCGATCATACTTCTTGCCATCTGGCGCGATATGTTCACGTTCACCATTACGGACAACCTCTTCTCGCCACTCGTTAAGCAAGTCCATGTGATAAGATGTCATGTATTCTTTATCCATAACACATGCATCACCCTTCGGTTTCTCAAGCTCAGGTCGTTCTGTTGAAGTACCTGTGGCAAGATTAAGCCAAATTGGGATCGTCATCAGCAGGATGAATATTATAACACCGATTATGATATTTCTTTTATCACTCATCTTTTTTACTCTCCTCGGTTATAAAGGGCTCGTTCCGCATATCGGTACGATCCTCTTTCTCACCTTTCATAACAAGAGCATTTCCGACAAGTTCATGTATTCCGCAGACCTCAACTCCAGGAACCCAGAACTCTAACAAAGGTGGAAGAGTTGCTTTATCAATAGCACAAATACATGACAAGACGTTTACGCCATGCTTTTCATGAACGTGCTTGACTGCATTCGCACGAGGCAAACCACCACGCATTCTCATTTCAAAGTTCTCATCCGTACCAATTCCAGAACCGCTTCCGCAACAGAAAGTCTGCTCACGAATTGTATTTTCAGGCATCTCATGGAACTTATTGACAACATTGTCGATTACATACCGGGGTTCATCAAGTAAGCCCATAGCCCGAGCAGGATTACAGGAATCATGGAAGGTTACATTCCATTGATTATTCCGGCTTTTATCGAGCTTCAACTTGTTGTTCTTGATAAGATCCGCTGTAAACTCACAAATATGAACCATTTTGGTTGACTTAGCATAGTCAAAAACAGTTCCTGTTATTGGAGATTTGGGAACTTCAAGAAAATCAGCTGGACCGTTCATCGTATCCATATACTGATGCAGGACTCTCCACATATGCCCACATTCAGCTCCGAGTATCCATTTTACCCCAAGCCTTTTAGCTTCCATGTATATCTTGGAATTCAGACGTTTCATCATCTCATTAGAATGGAAAAGTCCAAAATTCCCACCCTCAGATGCGAAAGCACTTAGTGTGTAATCAAGCCCAATTTCGTGGAACAATGCGAGGTATCCGAGGAATCCGAAATAGTGGGGATCGCCAAAATAATCTGCTGATGGAACAACGAATAAAACTTCAGCACCTTTCTTATTAACGGGAGCGTCAACTTTTATTCCTGTGATATCTTGAAGGTCATCAACAGCGAAATCGACACTGTCTTGAAATCCATGTGGCTGAATACCAAGATGGTTGCCCGTCCGGAAACAATTGGCAGCTGGGGTAGTGATCCAGTCGATTCCGAGACCGAGTAACTGTAACAGCTCCCTTACTATCATGGTGATTTCTGCTGTGTCTATCCCGTACGGGCAGAAGACAGAGCATCTGCGGCATTCTGTACATTGATAGAAATAATAGAACCACTCTTTGATAACATCAACGGTTAGCTCACGACCACCTGCCATTTTCCCCATGATCTTACCGGCAAGTGTATATTCTTTTCTGTAGATTGAACGGAGTAGCTCTGCCCTCAGTACGGGCATATTCTTGGGATCACCAGATCCGATGAAGAAATGACACTTATCTGCACAAGCTCCGCACCGAACGCATACATCCATGAATAGCTTCAGCGATCTGAATCTATCCAACCTGTCGCGCAGTCCGTCGAAAATAATCTGCTTCCAATTATCAGGAAGTTTCCAGTCCTCATCTGTTGTCTGCCATTTCCTGGGATTTGGCAGATCGAGGTACTCTTGTGATTTTTGTATAGCTGCCCAATTAAAAGTACCCTTCTTAAACTCGGTTTTAGGATCTTCCCAACCTTGTTTCGAAGGAGTAAATTCTATCTGAGCTACGCTTTCGGGTGTAGGTTTTTTTTCTGACATACTCACTCCTTCTCCAGAGGCATATCCGCTGCCTTCATTACGTCACGGAATTCATCTTCCCACTCTTCATAAGTGTGAAGCTTTACCTTGGGATTCCATGGGTTAATATGGCGTACTTCCCGGTTGTTATTAGACATGTTGCGGGTTGGGCTTAAGAATATACCACCAAAATGCACCAGTTTGCTCAACGGGAAATAGATCAATAACGCACTCACAAGGAACAGATGAGCGAAGAAAATCGCGCTGATACCATCGGGGATTATAGGCTGGAAACTAAACAGACCCAGCGTAAATTGTTTCACACTGATTATATCAACCTTTCCGAAATACCTCATCCAAACGCCTGTAAGGGCGATTCCGATGATTAGCAGTAATGGGAAATAATCCGCCACTAATGAGATATAGCGCAACTTAGGATCTACTATCCGTCTCAGGAATAAAACGGTCAACCCCAATAGCAACGCTGCATCGGTCATAAATAAAATCGGCAGACCGATTTGCATGAAGCCATCCAGGCTTTCAAGAAGAGGGATAAATTGGGGAACTTCCTGGAGAAAAATCTTGAAATGACGAATGAATATCACAAGAAATGACCAATGAAATGCAAGGGAAGCTGCCCATAGAATCTTATCCGGTCCATAAACTATTTTCGGACCTTCTTTCAAACCAGTCCTTGTATTCCTAAACAAGGATCTAAAAAACAGGACCTCCAAAGCCATTCGCCAGAAAACACCAGCGGTGTTATGGGGACTTTCAAGGTTGTTGTTGTTAATCCACGGTAACGATTTCTGCTGGCCGCAGGTAGTCGTTATCTTAAATGGTACAGGTATCTTCGCCCATTTCAGGACACGGACGCTCATCCCAATTACAAAGGTCAAAATTGCAATGTATGGGATTATCACTCCAAAAAGATACACCAAACCACTTACATTAGACCCGATTAACGGAATCCCGATGAGGATTAACACTAATATTAGAGAAATGAAGAGTTTCATCTGCAGTTCCCTGATAATAAGTTATTCCGGTATATCATAATTGCCCCTGCTCTCCTCGATTAATAATAATACCAAATCTCACTCCTGTGAGGTTCAGTGTTCTTATTTCCCATCAGCTCTTTCAGGATCAATAAATCCAGATCGATCCAGAAGCTTGAAGTATTTTCTCTTCACCTCATTGGCTTTTATTTCATAAATCTTTTCGCGGCAACCCACATAAAGATCGAAAGCCAATAAACTCAAGTGATCAATTCTATTTTCAAACGCCGTCAACTCATCGAATTCTGATTTGTTTTTCAGAAAACTCGACAATCGCGAACGAATTATTCCTTTTAGACCAAGTGTAAAACCAATGGCTTCAGACGGAGAGAAATCCTGAACAGATCTGATATGGATTATGTCATCCAAATCAGTTCTGATCAAATCCATATCCGACGATTCCAATAATCTCTCAAAGATTGTGACAAGACGGTTGGAGATTGTATGACCGACAGGATTTTGGAATTTATTTTGCTGACTTTTAAAAAAAATCGAACCATCTTCGAGATATGAATTGAAGATTAATTTCTGCCAATCTTCAATAATTCCAGCTTTCTCTGCTCTAAGTTTTTCTATGAGCTTCATATCTGAGACGGTTTTGCGTTATTAAATCTGTTTGTGTACATACAGATAACGATTTCACTTCCTCTTCAACTAAACAACAACTCTTAATCCAGACACCCATGTAGTAGTTACACTCATGCCCTTCATGTTATTACTTTCACAATGCATAATAAAAATTTTTCAGATTTCATAAATGACTTCATCCTCTAAAAACAGAAATGATGAAACCTAGAAACGTGAAAATCGAGTTATTACAATTGAGGTAAACAATTGAGTTATTGGAATATTGTCAGATCATCACCTCAAAAGATTGAGAAAAAATCAGACAATCCACACTAGTTTTATCAATCTCAAACATACAGGTAAGCAAATTGTAAATCAATCTCTCGAAATCATCTCCCGGAGGTTGGATATCCAGTTTCCTTACCTGTAAATCTGAGAATATAACGGTCAAACAAACCAGAGATCAGACACAACCGGTTGGCTTGGCAAGACCTGCTACCTTACAGGCGCCCTTTGCAGGACCTGAAGGGAACATATCATATACTTGCTTCAGTGAGAAACCAGTCTCTTTACAGAGCTTGCGAATCATCGGTGCAATACCGAACTTTGCATAGTAATCACGAAGATAAGTAATCATTTTCCAGTGATTTTCATCGAGTTCTGCAACACCTTCTGTACTTGCTAATGCAAGAGCAACTTTCTCATCCCATTGTGCGGGATCTTCCATGAAGCCGTCTTCGTCGACATCAATCTTTACGTCGTTCCACTCAAAAATAGCCATTTTAATTTCCTCTATCTATTTGGGTAAATCTGTTTAGCCCAATTGGTTACTTCATCTCAATGTAACCACATGGGCATGCTTCTTTACATTTATCACAACCTTTACAAAATTCAAGCTTGAACTTGTAGGGTTCGCCTGGGACCATTGGCTTAATAATAGCCTGATCCTGGCAATAACTCCAGCAAGTCCCACAATCGAAGCATGAACCACAGCTCATACAACGTTTTGCTTCTTCTATCAAATCTGCTTCAGGTAATGTGGATGAAATCTCTGTCCACATTTCGTCGAAGCGTTTTTCAACGGGTAAACTTTCACATTCATGCCGAAGTGCTTTCTCGTAAAAATTGAGAAGCATACGATCTGATGATGCTGGAGGCAGCGGCTCTGCTTTTTTGAGTTCAATGCCACGGAATTGGGCATGAATCGTATCAGCAGCAAGTTTGCCCTGTGCAAGTGCGACGGTTACCAGACCGAGGTCTAATACATCGCCACCACTATATGTTTTGTCCTCTTTGGTTTTTCCCCAGTCATCGACTTTAACCCAGTCGCGACCTTCGTGGAGATTATCCAACCCTTCAAAATCCGGTTCCTGTGAAATAGCAGGAATAAGTGCCGTCAGTTCGACTGTAAACGTATCGTCCTCAATCGGTACGGGACGTCGACGACCGGAAGAATCGGGTTCACCCAACTCCATCTGCTGGCATTCCATTTTGACAACCTTGCCGTCCTCAATCACGAGTTCTTTTGGGGCTGCGAGGAAATGGAAAATTATGCCTTCTTCCTCGGCTCCAACAATTTCTTCCTCGATCGCGGGCATTTCATTTCTTGTGCGACGATAAAGAATCGTAACTTCTTTTGATCCAAGTCTAAGTGCAACCCTGGCTGCATCAATAGCTGTATCACCACCACCGATAACAACAACTTTGTCACCGATTTCTACAGGACTACCGCCATTAACCTGATTCAGGAAACCAACACCACTAAAAACGTTAGCTGAGTCTTCACCTTCGAGCCAGAGACCTTTACCCTTATGGGCTCCAATCCCAACGAATATTGCGTCAAATTCTGATTGAACCTGTTCATAAGGTATGTCCTTACCAACAGCAATATTTGTTTTTAGTTCGACACCAAGATCGAGAATCTTCTGAATCTCACCATCAAGAATATTATGGGGAAGACGATATGCAGGGATACCATACCTGAGCATACCACCTGCTTTTGAAAATGCCTCAAAAATGGTTACACCATAGCCCTGACGAGCCAGATGATAAGCACAACCTAAACCAGCAGGTCCTGCGCCCAGAACTGCGACTTTTTCTTTCTGTGTCTCATCAGTTAGTTTCTTGTAGGGAAGATTCTTCTCAATTCCCCAGTCACCGATGAATCTCTCAACATTGTTGATTGCCAATGCACCATCTTTTCCGATGCGATTACAAGCATCTTCGCAAGGATGAGGACATACACGACCACAGGTTGCAGGAAGAGGGTTTTTCTTTGTCAATATCTCCCAGGCATCCATGAAGGCATCTTCCTGGGGTCTTTCATATTTTTCAGCCTGTGCAATTGTCATCAGAACGCTGCGAATCTCTGTCCCCTGCGGACATGCGCTCATACAGGGTGCATCCTTTTCAAGTTGATATGGTCGTCTTGTGCTCGTTTCTGCACCCGATGAACCACCTCCACCACTACGTATTACAAGTTTTTTCTTTTTCTTTTTAAGTAAGGCCATTGCCTATCCTCCATAGAAAACCATACTATCAGGAGCATGAAGTGATTTACGGTTTTCTGTTAAATGTCTTTTCTAAGCATGCCGGATTTAATCCCAGCATCTTTTCGTTTTCAAAATTGTAATTCAGAATATCTTCTTGCAGCCTTCTTCATGCCATCCGCCCACGCAGGAGCACCCGATACATGCAGATGAAGATAACTTGCGAGCACATTTCGATGAATCAATCCATCTCGTGCTCCTCCAACTCCGACTCCTCTCTTCACCTCAAAAACCGTAGAAATATTTACGTCCGTTTCAATTTTAGAATAATGAAACTCATGACCCCTTAGATGCTGCCCCATTTCAAAGAATGGGTTTTCAGAATCTACAATAACTTCCTGATAACCATGACCCTGAGGTCTTTTACTGATCAGGATTGTCTGGTCGAATACCCCTGCCATTGGGTAGGTTTTACCCTCCCAAATCAATGATTTCGACAAGAACATAAGTCCCCCGCACTCAGCGTAAATTGGTAATCCCTTTTCAGCAGCTTCAGCAACCGATTTGAGAACCGATCTATTGCTTGAAAGTTTAGCTGCATGGGTTTCAGGAAAACCACCGCCTATATATAAAGCTTCTATATCTGGTAATTCTGTAATTTCAAATGGATTCACCGGTATGATACTGAATCCATCTTTGCTTAGTGCTTCCAGATTTTCTGGGTAATAGAAAGTGAACGCACTCCCGGTGAAATATCCTATTCTAATAGGTCTGTCCCGATTCGAGACTTTTACAACCCGATCAGCCAGACTACTGGAATAGATTTGAATGTCTGGAACATTCCCTGCTATTCTCGATATCTCATCGAGATCAACATTGTCTTCAATCAACCTTGCCGACAATTCGATTGCCTTATCAGCAATCTTGCTCTCCTCAGGCGTAACCAAACCCAAATGTCTGCCTGGCAACGGATCATTTTTCATTCGCGGCAGGGATCCGAGAACGGTTATCCCTGCTTCGTTTTCAACAGCATCTCGAATTACCCTTCCCTGCCGTTTAGTGGCAATTTGATTAAGAATGACACCTGCGAAATCAACCTCAGGGTCAAACATCTTAATCCCCATCAGGATTGCGGCAATTGTACGGGTCACCTTGATAACCGGAATTACAATCACCACCGGGCATTTCAACAGTTTTGCCATTTCGGCTGATGAATGAGTACCTTGCGCATTCTCACCATCATGAAGCCCACGGTTGGCCTCCATGATGTTTATTCCATCCGATATTGCAAACTGTGAGAACGATCTTAGAACTTGCTGATTGCCCATCAAATAGGTGTCAAGATTGCGCGCTTCCTTCCCTGCTGCAAGTCGCAACCAGGCTGGATCGATGTAATCTGGACCTTTTTTAAAGGGCATCACAGGAATTCCCTTGCGACGATAGGCTCCTATGAGTCCTAACGTCGCAAGAGTTTTCCCACTGTCACCACCCACTCCGGCTATCATTAACCGAGGTCTGGTGATAACTTTTTCGGGAGACTTCAGTATCAGTCGTTTGCTGAAGCTTCTCTGTGAGGCAGCTCAACAAAACTGCCACCGAAATATGTGTATACACATTGTCCGGTATCAACCAGATTCTTCACTGCGTTTTTAGCAAGTTTTTTGTCAACGTCTGGGTAAAGCTGTCTTACAGCTTTAATCAGATCCATTGCCTTTAACTTTTTCTTTACAGCGGTAGCATCCTTGACAATTTTAAACATTGCAGCTGAAATTTCTTCCATCGTAGGATCTGCCATCAGAACGTCTCCTAAAGATTAAAACCGCAGGTGTGTTGACCTCTTGTAGGTCAATCCTGCATGTTTGAAGTCATCAATATGCTCTTTTGAGAATTCGATGCCTGTCATTTCAAAGAAACGAGGCCAGCCAATTCTGTCAATCCATTCACCCATACGTTCGTATGGTTGAGCATTGTCTTTCCAGGTATAAACCAGATTCTTCACTGCGTCAACTACTTCTGGCCAACGAGGAGGAGTATTTGGCAGGAACGGAATTGCTAGTTTCGAGAACATTGGTTCGGTGCGTGCGTTAGACACTTTACCACCAACCCAGATTGAAACACCGTCATTAACGGGATCATTCAATGTCATTGAAGGGCAAACTGTATAACAATTAGCACAAAACATGCAACGATCTTCGATAACTTCAACGGACTCAAACCCATCAACCTCTGCAGGTCTAATTGCAGCCGTCGGGCAGGATGCGAGAACACTTGGTATCTCACAAACCTTTTTCACGCTGTCGTTTGCGATTGCAGGTGCACGACGGTGAACACCAAGGATAGCGATATCTGAGCAGTGAACGGCTCCACACATATTCAGGCAGCATGCAAGTGCGATACGCATCTTAGCTGGCAGATTATGATTTGTGAATTCGTCAATCAACTCATCCATCACTGCCTTGACGATACCTGATGCGTCTGTTGCAGCGGAGTGACAGTGTACCCAACCCTGGGTATGAACGATGTTTGAAATCGAATTTGCTGTTCCACCAACCGGGTGTCCCAGTGCTTCGATTTCTTGTTTAATTGGAGCAATGTTATCTTCACTTGTCGTCATAAACTCAATGTTATTACGGCTTGTGAATCGAAGATAACCATCGCAATATTTATCAGCAATATCGCAATATTGCCTGATCTTCTGAATCGAAAGCAACCTTGGTGAGGCGGCTCTGACGGTAAAAATCTTGTCTCCGGATTCGGCGAT